>JAOPXM010000063.1 GCA_025965125.1 Nocardioides sp. | reverse complement strand
GTGACGTGGAAGCCGTGGATGTGGAGTCTCCCCTTGGCGCAGTTGTTGAAGGGCGTCCGCGTGCCGGGCCTGGTGGTCTGGGGCGAGGCCGACGCGATCGTGCCGATGGACTGCGCGTCGCAGTACGTCGAGGCGCTGCCCGACGCCCGCCTGGAAGTGGTGGCCGGGGCCGGCCACGTGCTGGAGCTCGAAGAGCCCGACGTCCTGGCGCGGCTGATCGCGGAGTTCGTGTTGTCCACCGGCAGTTCGCTGTCTGAGTAACTGGAGCGATCGTATGTTCTTGGGGTATTTCACTGAGCGCCCGTACCAGGACCGCAGCGCGGACTGGTACCAGAGCGCGCTGCCGATCCTCGATCTGTCGTTGAGCAACGGCGTGATCGACCCGCACCTGCAGGCCGATCTCTACCACCGCTACCTCGACGAGAAGCTCTACGTGGAGGAGATGGGCTTCGACGGGGTGATGCTCAACTCCCACCACTCCACGCCCTTCTGCATGGGCGGCGGCCCGATGAACAACGAGGCCGCGATCCTCGCGCGCCTGACGACCAAGGCCAAGATCGTGCTCTTGGGCAACGTGCTGCCGATCTGGGACGACCCGCTGTGGCTCGTGGAGGAGCTGGGGATGATCGACGTCCTCTCGCGCGGCCGTCTGGTCTCGGGCTGGGTGCGCGGGACCGGCAGCGAGAGCTTCTCCCACAACGCGCAGCCGCCATACAACTGGGAGCGCTTCCAAGAGGCCCACGACTTCATCATCAAGGCCTGGACCACGCCCGGCCCCTTCCGCTGGGAAGGCGACCACTACCAGTACCGGTACGTCAACCCGTGGGTGCGCCCGTATCAGCAGCCGCACCCCCAGATCTGGGTGCCGGGCTCGATCAGCCGTGCCACGGTCGAGTGGGCCGCGCGTCACCGCTACGTGTACGTGATGCTCGACAGCCAGCTGCACCTGACCGAGCAGGTCTTCGAGATCTACCGCCAGGAGGCGCGGCGCAACGGCTACGAGGCCGGCTCGCAGCACCTCGGCTACATGTTCCGCGTGCACGTCGACGACACCGAGGAGAAGGCCTACGAGACGGGCCGCAAGCTCATCGAGGGCGTCGGCAACGTCTTCTTGGACGGCAGCAACGGGCAGGCCAACATCTGGGCGCAGAACCTGCCCGGCCTCAACCCTCGCAAGAAGTCCGGGTACCTGCCGACCGTCGAGTACGACCGCGTCGCCGCCGCCCGCGGCCTCGCCACCGGCAAGTCCGTCACCGACGAGGAGTCCTGGAAGCACGAGGACGTCAGCCGCGAGGAGCACGACCGTCGCCGCTACGAGATCTGGGACGGCGTCCTCGAGCGCTACGCGGCGATCGTCGGCACGCCCGACACGGTGCTGCCCAAGATCCGCCACGTGCTGGAGACGCTGCGGCCTGGCAACGTGTTCTTCTGGCACGGCGACGGCGACATGAGCCACGAGGAGTCGATGCACGGCATCCGCCTCTTCGGCGAGTACGTCCTGCCGGCGGTGCGTGAGATGGGCCAGGAGCTCGAGCTCAAGAGCGCCTTCGAGATCGACACCCAGACCAACCAGCCGCTCGACGACACCACCCTGACCTCCAACGTGTGACCGGGACATGACTGATCTCTCGAACTCCCAGATCGACCCCACCGCGACGACCACGGTCGGCCCGACCGGCGTGACGATCACGCGGATCGGCTTCGGCACGGCACCGCTCGGCGGCCTCTACGAGGTCGTCGACGAGGCCGAGGCGCACGCCGCCGTCCAGCGCGGGCTCGACGCGGGCCTGGGCTACTTCGACTCGGCGCCGCACTACGGCTGGGGGCTCGCGGAGGAGCGGCTCGGCGCGGCGCTCGCCCACGCCGGGCGCCGTCCGGCGATCGGCACGAAGATCGGCTACGGCCTGCGGCCGAGCACCGAGGCCAGCCACGACTTCTTCGGCACGCCGCCGCTGGAGCCGTACATCGACTGGACCGAGGAGGGCGTGCAGCGCTCCTTCGAGGGAAGCCTCGAGCGCCTGGGCACCGACCGGGTCGACATCCTCTACCTGCACGACCCGACCAACGGGGAGTTCGACGACCTCGTGCGCGTCGGCGCCACGACCGCCCGCAAGTGGCAGGACGAGGGGATCGTCGGCGCGGTCGGCGTCGGGATGAACACCACCGCGGACGCCGTGGCGCTCCTCGAGCTCGTCGAGCTCGACGCGGTGCTCATCGCGGGCCGGGTCAGCCTGCTGGACCAGAGTGCTACGGAGGTCCTGCTGCCCCGCTGCGCGTCGCGCGGCACGTCGGTGATCGTCGGCGGCGTCTACAGCAGCGGCATCCTGGCCCGCCCCGACGTCTCGGCGAAGTACGACTACAAGCCGGCCGCCGCGGAGCTCGTCGAGCGCGCACGGCAGATCGGGGTCATCTGCGAGCGCCACGGCGTGCCGCTCCAGGCGGCGGCGATCCAGTTCCCGTTCCGCTACGACGCGGTGACCGCGGTCATCCCCGGCATGCGGTCGGTCGAGGAAGTCGATCAGAACCTGGCCTGGTGCGCCCACGAGATCCCCGCGGAGCTCTGGGTGGAACTGGAAGCGGCGGGCCACATCCCGCCGCTCGACGACTGAGCGCCACGATGTTCGTACGCCTTGACCTGTACGACGACGAGCCGGCTCCGACGCTGTGCGAGCCCGACGACTTCCTCGGTCTCAAGGTCGTGCTCTACGGCCCCTACCACCTCGACTCGGCCGGCGACGCCCTCGCTCCAGCAGGGACGTTCGTCGACGGTGACACAGCGCTGCTGAGCGTTGAAGAGCTCCGTAGGCTCGCGGGGCATCGCGCCGACGACGAGGCGTGGAGCAGCGGCTTCGCCGGCATGCTCGGCTACGCCAGCAGCAAGGGCTGGCTCGACGCGGACGGCACGGCGGTCACCGCGCACTGCGAGTGGCGCTTGTGCCCGCCCGACGATGCCCACCCGCCGCTCGACCTCGTCGGTGAACGCGCGGCCGGGGACCCGGCAACCTGAGGGCCTCGCCCCGGGCCGCGCCTACCGTCATCGTTCGATCAGCGGCAGGACGACGTGCGACGGTCGGGCGGCATCGTGGTAGATCCGGTTGGTCGCGACGACCAGGTCCTCGTAGCCGTCGGTCGCGATGTCGCCGCCCGTGTTCGTGTTGCGGTCGAAGCGCGGGAAGTTGCTGCTCGAGATCTCCAGCCGGATCCGGTGGCCGGCCCGGAAGAGGTTGCTCGTCGCCGCCAGGTCGATCGCGACCTCGCGGACCGCTCCCGGCTCGCGGCGGCC
>JAOPXM010000040.1 GCA_025965125.1 Nocardioides sp. | reverse complement strand
GGGTGGCGTCGGAGGGCACGTCGAAGCCCATCTGCGTCAGCACCTCGACGTTGAGGGGCGTCGCCATCGCGACCTGGGCCGCGGCCACGCCGTCGACGCCCTGGACCACCCGCGACACCTGGAGCAGCGTCACCGAGTCGGCGTACGCCCCGGGCCGGAGCTCGACGTGGCCGCTCACGCGGCGGCCGTTCGCGCGAAGAGGTCGACCAGCGCCCGGCGACCGCCGTCCAGGAGACCGGCGCCCGACGTGTGTCCGACCGCCGCCAGGGCGGCGGCGCACCCCGGTTCCTCGGTGGTGCCGATCGCGGCGACCCTAGCCGCGAACTCCGGCAGCACCTCACCGTCGATCGCGCACTGGAGGAGCGTCGCCGACAGCAGCGTGGTGCGGCCCAGGTGCGCACGCACGGCGAGGTCGACATCGGGTGTTGCGGCCCCGGCCGCGCGGTGGACGGCGAGCCAGCCGCAGAGGACGTCGTCGAAGTAGGGCGTGAGCCCGTCGCCCGAGCCGACCAGCTCCGCCACGGCGGCTGGGTCGAGCCGGGGGTGCACGTATTCGCGCAATTGCTGGGAAAGGGACCGTGATTCGGCCAAAAGCGGGCCCTTTCCCAGCAATTGCGCGGAAAGGTGCGGCACGGCCACATCCACGAACCGGCCGCACACCAGGGCGACGCCGTCGACGTGCAGGACACCCGCGCGTACGTCGGCAACCTCGCCGGCGAACGGCAGCTCGAGGGCGGTGACGCGGAGCGCACAGGGGACCGCGGTGGCCGTGGCGGCGACGACTCCGACGCACCGCCCGCCCAGCTCGACGTACACCGCGTGCCGACCACGGTGGACGACCCGGACCGCCCCGTCGGGTGCGGCTTGCAACTGGTGGTGGACCCGGGGCGGCGCGCTGACGGGGATCACGCGTGGGGTGGTCACTCGCCCGACGCTAGTCGGCGGGTTTACGGTTTGCCGATGTGAGGTTGTGCCAACGAACCCGGGAAGTGAGCGCACATGTTGATAGGCGGTGACGATCGCGGGGCGGTCCTGGCCCGATTGGATGCCCTGCACTCGGGGCTCACCCAGATCGTGCTCGAGGGTGGCAACCTCGACGGCATCGCCGCCGAGGTTGCGCGGGTCCTGGACGTGGGCGTGATCGTGACCTCGACCGACGGGCGGGAGCGGGCGGCCGCGTTCACCGACGACCTACGCACGCGGCTGGAGGCCCAGGACCTGGTCGACCCGACGGGGAGACTGCGCGTCGAGCGGATCGGCGGAGACCGGGGCATCGCGGTGGGGGAGGGCGAGATCCGGTGTCTGCGCGTAGCGGCCGGTGGCGCCGACCTGGCCCGCCTCGTCTGCCTGCGCCCGGACGCGTCGCTCTCGTCCGACGACGTGCACGCGCTCGAGCGGGCCGCAGCCGTGGCCGCACTGCTGATCAGCCGCGAGGAGGCGGTGACGGCGGTCGAGAACAAGTACCAGGGCGACTTCCTCCGCGACCTCTTCCTGCGCCGAGCTGGCGACGAGGACTACGTCGCCGAGCACGCGGACACGTTCGGCTGGGACCTGCGGCGCCCGGTGGTCGTCGTCGCCGCGGAGATCGACCCGCCCGGCACGGACGAGGCACCCGTCTCGCGCGCGATCCGCCGCCAGTGGCAGGCCCGCTTCTCCGCCGCCTGGCGCCAGGTGAGTCGCGGCATGGACGAGGGCATCCCGAGCGTCGACTTCTCCTCCGAGGTCGTGACCCTGCTGCCGCTCGCCAAGGGCGACGACCAGCCCGTTGCGGGCCAGGAGGTCGTACGTCGAGCCGTCAACGCGGTCTCGGGCGACCGCGGCGGGGGGAGGCGACCGTTCTCCGTAGGCGTCAGTCGGGTCGCGTCCACACTCGAGGAGCTGCCCGAGGCCTACGCCCAGGCCAGGCGGGCCGTCGAGGTCGGCCGGCGGGTCAACGGCGGCCGCTCGACGACGTTCTTCGACCAGCTCGGGCTGCACAGGCTGATCGCGCTGATCCCGGATGCGGGAGAGCTGCGGTCCTTCACCCACGACGTCCTCGGGCCGCTGGCGGACGGCACCCATGAGGCGGCCGACCTGCGCGAGACGCTCCAGGTGCTGCTCGACACCAACTTCAACGTCGCGGAAGCGGCCCGGCTGCAGTTCTTCCACTACAACACGATGCGTTACCGGGTCGCCAAGCTCGAGCGGCTGCTCGGCCCGCTGTCCTCCGACCCACACCTGCGCCTCGACGTGGCCGTGGCCCTGCGGGTCCTCGAGATCACCGGCTGACCGCAACAACTGCTGCCAGCGCGATCGGCGTTCCTTCGGCAGGTGTCGCCCTCGTGGGTGTCTCATGGGTCTCACTAACTTGTGGAACCTCGGGGCCCGCACCCGACGCAGTCCTCACCCAAGGGAGTCGTGTCATGTCGATGTTCACGTGGGAAGTGGTCGATCCGGCTCCAGGCGAGCCGGTGGGACCGAAGCAGAGACTCAGCTGGGGCAAGACGGCGGGCCTTGGCGCCCAGCACGTCGTGGCCATGTTCGGCGCCACGTTCGTCTTCCCCCTGGTCATGGGGCTCGACCCCAACCTCGCCATCATGTTCTCCGGCATCTGCACGATCCTGTTCCTGCTGGTGTGCAACAACAAGGTCCCGAGCTACCTCGGCACCAGCGCCTCGTTCGTGGCGAGCGTGGCAGCAATCCGCGGGTCCGACCCGGTCGGTGACTCTGCCGATGTCACCGGGGCGATCATGGTCGCGGGCATCGTCCTGCTCCTCGTCGGCGTCCTGGTCCACTTCTCCGGCTCCGGACTGATCCACAAGATCCTGCCGCCGGCCGTCACCGGCGCCGTTGTCATGCTGATCGGCTTCAACCTCGCACCGGTCGTGGCCGGCATCTACTGGCCGCAGGACCAGTGGATCGCCCTGCTCACCGCCGCGTTCATGGTTTGTGCTGCAGTGATCTTCCCGGGCTTCTGGTCGCGGATCGCGGTGTTCCTGGCGCTGATCTTCGGCTTCCTCCTCTCGTGGGTCTTCGACGGCATCTTCGGGAGCATCAACTCCGTCGTCCCGGCGCTCGGCCCAGCGGCCACCGACCACGACCGGGTCTGGGCATGGGACAACGTGGGCAACGCGGACTGGATCGGCTTTCCGAGCGGCAAGCTCGCTGACGGGGTGTCAGTCGTCCACGCGCCGAGCTTCTCGCTGACGTTCATCCTGCTCGTGCTTCCCGGCGTCATCGCGCTGATCGCGGAGAACACCGGACACGTCAAGGCGGTGGCCGAGATGACCGGCGAGGACCTCGACCCGTACATGGGTCGGGCGATCGGCGCCGACGGCTTCGCGACCGCACTGGCGAGCGCGTTCGGTGGCTCTCCGACCACGACGTACGCCGAGAACATCGGTGTGATGGGAGCGACCAAGGTCTACTCCACGGCCGCCTACTACGTCGCTGCGGCCGTCGCGATCCTGCTCGGCCTGTGCCCGAAGTTCGGGGCGATCGTCAACGCGACACCCGGCGGTGTGCTCGGTGGGATCACCGTCGTGCTGTACGGCATGATCGGCCTCGTCGGCGCAAAGATCTGGGTCGAGAACCGTGTCGACTTCGGTGACCCCGTCAACATGGTGGGGCTGGCCGGAGGCCTCATCGCCGGCATCGGCGGCGTGACACTGAAGATCACCGACGACTTCGAGCTCGGCGGCATCGCGCTCGGCACGATCATGGTCATCGTGTTCTTCCACATGGTGAACGGCCGGGGCAGCTCGGGAAGTGGAGAGGTGACCAAGGCCCTGTGAAGCCCGCACCCTTCGCGTACACCCGGCCCGGGTCGCTCGCCGAAGCGCTGGCGACCCTGGCCGGGGACCCGGACGCGAAGGTTCTTGCGGGTGGGCAGAGCCTGGTGCCGTTGCTGTCGATGCGTCTGGCCGCGCCCTCGGCACTGGTCGACATCAACGGCCTGCCCGACCTGGACGGCGTCACGGTGACGGCGAGCGGCGTACGGGTCGCAGCGTTGGCGCGGCACGCCGACGTGCTGGCGTCGGCCGAGGCCGCAGCTGTCCAGCCGCTTCTCGCGATGGCGCTCGCGAATGTCGCACACCCGACGATCCGCAACCGCGGCACGACCGTCGGCTCGTTGGTCCACGCGGACGCCGCAGCCGAGATGCCGGTGGTCCTCAGCCTGCTCGGCGGATCCGTCGACGCGGCATCCACCGCCGGCACCCGCACGATCCCCGCAGCCGAGCTGTACGTCGGGCCGCTCCAGTCCTCGCTGCGCCACGACGAGGTCGCGGTCTCGGCGTTCTTCCCTGCGCTGGCACCCGGGGCCGGTGTCGCCTTCGAGGAGATAACGCGGCGACAGGGCGACTACGCGCTCTGTGGGGTGGCCGCGCTTGTCGACGGTGCCTCGGTGAAGGTCGGCTACCTGTCGGTGAGCGACGTCCCCACCGTGGTCGACCTGAGCGGCATCCCGGTCGAGGAGATGGGGGAGGCGGCGCTCGCGCATCTCGAACCCGCCGACGACATCCACGCCACAGCGGACTACCGCGCCCACCTGGTGCGGGTGCTCACCACACGGGTGGTTCGCTCGGCGTACGACGACGCGAGGGGACGCCGATGACCGAAGAGCTCCATCCGGTGCGCCTCGTGGTCAACGAGACGGCGTACGACATCCGGGTGCCCGCCCGGCGCCTCCTGTCCGACGCCCTGCGCCAGGACCTCGGCCTGACCGGCACGCACGTCGGGTGTGAGCACGGCGTCTGTGGCGCCTGCACGATCCTCGTCGACGGCAAGCCGATGAGGTCCTGCCTGCTGTTCGCGGTCTCGGCGGTCGGCGTCGAGATCACCACCGTCGAGGGCCTGACCAACGCCGACGGCTCCCTCGGGCCGGTCCAGCAGGCGTTTGCCGAGTGCCACGGACTGCAGTGCGGCTTCTGCACCCCCGGCTTCCTGACCACGATCACCGCCGGACTCCGGGACAACCCCGATCCCACCCACGACGAGGCCAGGGAGATGATCGCCGGCAACCTCTGCCGGTGCACCGGCTACCAGAACATCGTGAAGGCAGTGGAGCGGGCGGCCGTGCTCGGGGCCGAGTCATGACCACCAAGCTGGTGGGCACACCCGTCCAGCGGGTCGAGGACCAGCGCTTCCTGCGCGGCCAGGGCCGCTACGTCGACGACATCGCCAACGACCCGAGCACGCTGCACGCGGCCG
Source organism: Nocardioides sp. (assembly GCA_025965125.1). GTDB lineage: Bacteria > Actinomycetota > Actinomycetes > Propionibacteriales > Nocardioidaceae > Nocardioides. The sequence continues at coordinate 15,014 of JAOPXM010000040.1, read as the reverse complement.
TGCTCCGCTCGCCGCACGCGCATGCCCGGATCATCGACATCGACGTCGACGAGGTGCTCGACCTCGAGGGCGTGCACGCGGTCTGGACCCACGACGACCTCGCCGGCCCGATGGCCGAACCGCTGCCGCTGCTGATCCCGCACCCGTCACTGACCCATGGCCGCACGCAGTACGCCCTGGCCAAGGACGAGGTCAACTACGTCGGCGAGGCGATCGCGTTCGTCGTCGCCGACGATCGCTACGTCGCGGAGGACGCCGTCGGGCGGATCCGCGTCTCCTACGAGTTCCTCCCGCCCGTCGTCGGCATCGACGCCGCACGGGCCGCGACGCACCTGGTCCACGACGACGTGCCCGGCAACATCGGCGCCCGCATGGAGCAGCACAACGGCGATGCCCCGGCCGCGATCGCCGCAGCGCCGCACCGGCTCGAGCTCGACCTCACCATCGAACGCAGCGCCTGCACGCCCCTGGAGGGTCGCGGCACCGTCGCCCGCTGGGACCCCGACGTCAACCGGCTCCAGGTGTGGAGCTCCACGCAGACCTCAACCGGGGTGCGCGCTGCGGTCGCGGTGAAGATGGGCCTCGACCTCGGCCAGGTCGACGTGATCACCCCCGACGTCGGTGGTGGGTTCGGCGTCAAGATCAACCACCCTTGGCCCGAGGAGCTGCTGGTGCCGATGGCGGCTCGCGCGCTGGGCCGCACGGTGAAGTTCACCGAGGATCGGCGCGAGCACTTCATCTCCTCGGCCCACGAGCGCGGCCAGGTCCAGCACATCGAGGTCGGCTTCGACGACGACGGCCGGCTGCTCGGACTGGACGTGATGTTCTGGCACGACCACGGCGCCTACACGCCGTACGGCTTGATCGTGCCGATCATCACCTCCACGCAGCTGCTCGGTCCCTACAAACCAGGCGCCTACCGGGTCGTCTTCGAGTCGCTCTACACCAACACCGTGATGGTGACGCCCTACCGCGGCGCCGGCCGGCCGCAGGGCTGTTACGCCATGGAGCGCACGATGGACGCGATCGCGCAGTTCCTCGGCAAGGACCGCGCCGAGGTCCGGGCGATCAACTTCATCCAGCCCGACGAGTTCCCCTACGACCACGGGTTGATCTTCCAGGACGGCCGCGAGCTCGAGTACGACTCCGGCGACTACCCGGCCTCCCTCGTCAAGCTGAAGGCGCTGGTCGGCTGGGACGAGTTCCCGGCGTACAAGGCGGAGATGGCGGCGGCCGGCCGGCAGGTCGGCATCGGCCTGGCCTGCTACGTCGAGGGCACCGGCGTCGGCCCCTACGAGGGCGCCCACGTCCACATCGAGACCTCCGGGAAGGTCAAGGTCGCGACCGGGCTCACCACCCAGGGCCAGGGCCACGCAACAGTGTTCGCGCAGCTCGTCGCCGACGAGCTCGGGGTGAAGCACGAGGACGTCGAGGTGGTCACCGGCGACACCCGACGGATGCCGTACGCCGTCGGCACGTTCGCGTCGCGGGCCGCGGTGATGAGCGGCTCGGCGATCCACCTCGCCGCCCGGCGGGCCAAGGAGAAGGTGCTCAGGATCGCGGCCGAGGCGCTGGAGGCGGACGAGAAGGATCTGCAGATCGTCGACGGCGTCGTCTCGGTCAAGGGCTCGCCGGGCTCGGCGATCGACCTGGGCACGGTGTCGGTGCTGTCCAACCCGCTTCGCTACGCGTTCGACGAGGCGTCCAAGGCCGCCACCCAGTTCTCCGTCGGCGACCCGGGCAAGCCGCCGGTCGCCGAGGGCGAGGAGCCCGGCCTCGAGGGGCGCGACTTCTACTCACCGGAGCGCGCGACGTTCGCCTCCGGCATGCACGCGGTGGTCGTCGAGACCGACCCCGAGACCGCCGAGATCACGATCCTCAAGTACGCCGTGGTCCACGACTGCGGCAACCTGATCAACCCGATGATCGTCGAGGGGCAGATCCACGGCGGGGTCGCGCAGGGCGTGGGTGGCGCGCTCTACGAGCGGATGGCCTACGACGAGTCCGGTCAGCTGCTCAACGCGTCCTTCATGGACTTCCTGATGCCCTACGTCACCGAGGTCCCCGACGGCATCGACATCGACCATCTCGAGACGCCGTCGCCGTTGAACCCGCTCGGCGTCAAGGGCGCCGGGGAGGCCGGCGTGATCCCGTCGGCCGCGGTCTTCGCCGCTGCCATCGAGGACGCGGAGGGCATTCCGATCATCGCGATGCCGATCTCGCCGTCCGACCTGTTCCACCTGCGCCAGATCCACGCCAAGGAGCCTTCATGAAGATCGCCGGTGCCGACACCATTCCGTTCCCGGTGGCCCAGGTCTGGGACGCACTGCTGGACCCGCAGGTGCTGGTGGCCACGATCCCCGGTTGTGAGCGGCTGGAGTCGACCGGCGAGAACACCTACGCGATGACGGTCACCGCCGGGGTCGCCGCGATCAAGGGCACCTACGCCGGGTCCTGTTCACTCTCGGACCTGCAGCCTCACGAGTCGCTGGTGATGAAGCTCCAGGGCGCCGGTGCCCCCGGCACCGTCGACGCGACGGTGGATGTGAGCTTCGAGGATCTCGGTGACCAGGGGACCCGCATCGCCTATCAGGCCGACGCTGTCGTCGGCGGCATGGTCGGTGGCGTCGGACAGCGGATGCTCTCGTCGGTGTCGAAGCGGATGGCCGGGGAGTTCTTCGGCAACGTGGCTGCTTCGTTGGGTGAGCAGCGAGCGCCAGCGAACATCGTCGGGACCGCGGCAGACAAGCAGGGCGTCTTCACCGCACCCGCGAAGGCGCGCGCTGTCTCGTCGCAGGACGACTTTCTCAAGGGGATCGCGGTGGGCGCGGGACTCGTGCTGCTCGGCGTGATCGCTGGGTCGGTGTTCGGCCGTCGGCGATGATCGTCGCGTGAACGACCTCACCGTCGACTCGACCGCGCGCGACCAGGCCGCAGCCATCCGGGACCGGCGGATCTCGGCACGGGAGCTGCTCGACCTGCACCTGGCCCGGATCGAACAGCGCAACCCGGAGCTCAACGCGATCGTGTCCCTCGACCCCGACCGAGCACGCGCGGGCGCCGCTGCAGCTGACGAGTTCCAGGCCGGGGGCGGCCGGATCGGCGCCCTGCACGGGCTGCCGTTCGCCTTCAAGGACACGCACGCGGTTGCGGGCTGGCGTACGACGTACGGCTCTCCGCTCTTCGCCGACTACGTGCCCGACGAGGACGAGCTGATCGTCGAGCGGGTCCGGCGGGCCGGTGTGGTGGTGCTGGGCAGGACCAACGTGCCCGAGTTCGCGGCCGGTTCGCACACGTTCAACACGATCTTCGGCCTCACCCGCAACCCGGTCGACCCGAGTCGCTCCGCTGGCGGCTCCAGTGGCGGAGCCGCGTGTGCGCTGGCAACCGGCATGGTCCCGCTGGCTGACGGCTCGGACATGGGCGGCTCGCTGCGCAACCCGGCGTCGTTCTGCGGTGTGGTCGGTCTGCGGCCGTCGCTCGGTCGCGTGCCCGAGTGGCCGCTGTACAACCAGTGGGAGACCACGTCGGTCGGTGGACCGATGGCCCGCAACGTCGGCGATCTGGCGCTGTTGCTCGCGGTGATCGCTGGGCCCGATCCCCGGGCGCCACTGGCCCTCGGTGATCCCGGACGGGAGTTTGCGCGCCCGCTGTCGGGGTCGCTGGCCGGTCTGCGGGTGGCGCTCTCGGTCGACCTCGGCGGGGCGTTCGAGGTCGACCACGAGGTGGCGGCGGTGGTCGAGTCCTCGGCGTCGGTGTTCGCCGGCGCCGGTGCCTCCGTCGCCGCAACCCATCCTGATCTCGGAGCGGCCGAAGACACCTTCCGGACCCTGCGCGCCTGGCATCTCCAGGCGAAGCTCGGGCAGCTCCTCGCGTCGAACCCCTCGTCCTTCAAGCAGTCGCTGGCCGACAACATCCGGCTCGGCGAGTCGCTCACCGGCGCCGACATCGCGCGCGCCTATCGCCAGCGCACGTTGCTCGGCGAACGGATGCGCCGCTTCTTCCAGTCGTACGACGTCCTGGTGCTGCCGGTCTCGCAGGTCCCGCCGTTCCCTGCCGACCAGGAGTTCCCGACCGCGATCAACGGGCGACCGATGGAGACCTACCTCGACTGGATGCGTTCGGCGTACTTCATCACCGTCACGGGCTGCCCAGCCACCTCGGTGCCCGCCGGGCGGACGCCGTCAGGTTTGCCCGTCGGGATCCAGATCGTCGCACCGCATGGTGCGGACCGGCGCCTGCTGGAGGTCGCCGCAGCGTTCGAGAAGGAGAGCTCATGGCAGTGATGCGCTACATCGTGGCCGACGTCGACGCGTCGATCGGCTTCTACGGTTTGCTCGGCTTCACCGTCGAGCAGCAGTTCGGACCGGCCATGGCCATCGTCCGGCGCGACGACCTGACCCTCTGGCTCGCCGGACCCGCGGCCTCGGCGTCGCGTCCCATGCCGGATGGGCGACAACCCGAACCGGGCGGCTGGAACCGTTTCGCCCTCACCGTCGAGGATCTGCCCGCGACCGTGGAGGAGCTGCGATCGAAGGGTGTGACGTTCCGCAACGACATCGTCACCGGCCCTGGGGGACAACAGATTCTTGCCGAGGACCCGTCCGGCAACGTCGTGGAGCTCTTCCAGCCGGCCTGAGGCCGGCTAACTCGCGATCTACAGCCACCAGGTGGATGCAGATCGCGACCTAGCGTGCGCTCACCCGCGATGCACCAGCTAGCCGAGGTATCCCTCGACCGTGCCCGGAGGACGGACCTCGGCGTCGTCCGCGCTCTCGCCGTACTCGCGCTTCGCGCGCCGCTGACGCAGCAGGTCCCAGCACTGGTCGAGCTCGACCTCGACGCTGCTGAGCCTTTCGTGCTCCTCGCCGGGCGAAATGTCTCCCGCGGAGAGCGAGTCCCGCAGCCGGTGCTCTTCCTCGATGAGGTCCCTGATGTGCTGCTGGATGTCGATGTCGTCGGCCATGACGCCAGTCTGCACCGGAGGGCCTGCCGGGACGAGGGCCGCGGCCCCCGACTAGCATGCGGCGGGTGCCTGAGAGAGAGCTGTGGGTTGTCGGGGACGAGCTCGCGATGCCGACCGCACGACGGCTGATCCTCGCCGCCGAGCGGCTCTTCGCCGAGCGCGGGATCGACGCCGTCTCGTTGCGGGCGGTGAACGCGGCAGCCGGCACCAATGTGGCCTCCGTGAACTACCACTTCGGCACCAAGGCCGAGCTGGTCGAGGCCCTGATCCTGGAACGCAGTGGCGAGGTGTCCGCACGCCGGGCCGCGCTGCTCGACGAGCTGGAGAGAGTCGGCCTGACCGCACGAGGTCTGGCCGAAGCCTTCGTGACCCCGGTGGCCGAGATGGCGCTCTCGGACGGGAACACTTGGGTGCGGTTCATCGCCGGAATCCTCGGCAGTGGCCACCCGGCGCTCGCGGTCGTGACCGGCGCCTTCACCGAGCAGGCCCTGCGCCTGACCGGCCTGCTCGAGGCGATCGTCCCGGGGGAGTCACGCGAGACCGTTCGATTCCGCCTCGCCCAGGCGATGAGCCTGACGTTCCGGGTGCTCGGTGACGTCGACGGAGTCCAGGACATGATGGCGCTCAGCGGCGTCGAGCTCTCCCCGCAGCAGGTCGTCGAGCAGCTGCTCGACGTCGTGACCGCGATCCTCGCGGGACCTCCCGGCTGAATGGGGGCCGTTCGCGTCAACGAGATCACGGAGATCGGCTCTGACGCCGACCTGGCGCCGAAGGGGCCCTCGGGTCACCGGACGTGGACGCCCTGGACGAGTCGCGGCTGACGCCGACCCCCAGCCAGCGAGCCAGGTCCTCGATCTCGCGCTCCACGGCGGCCGTCATGGTCCGGGTGAACGCCGTGTCCTGGTGGACGGCGTCGACGTACAGCAGCCCGGCCTTGCGGTCGGCGGTGGCGTCGAGCTTCCCGACCAGCCGGTCGCCGTACAGGATCGGCAGCGCGTAGTAGCCCCACCGACGCTGTGCCACGGGCTTGTACATCTCCAGCTGGTAGTCGAACTCGAAGAGCTCCGCCATGCGCTTGCGGTCGTAGACGAGACGGTCGAACGGCGACAGCAGCGCCGCCCGGCCTGCGAACGGCTGGTCCAGGAGCGACGGCTCGACCCGCCACTCGCCACGGACCCCGTCGACCACAGCCGGCTCGCCGGCATCGCGGGCGTGCCCCGGCTCACCGGGGTACTCCAGGCCCTGCGAGCGGGCAATGCCCAGCGACCGCAGCCGGCGCTCGTCGCGGAGCCGCTGCGCCTCCTCCGACGGGATCGGCGGGTCGTCGGGATAGACCCGGGACGCCAGGTCGTACAGCCGATGGCGGCCCCTGCGGCCGGCTGACGCCACCTCCCCGCGCCGGACGAGCAGGCCGAGCAGCATCGTGACGTTCTTGTTGTTGTTCCAGCCGCTCGACTTCCACGGCTCCACGCAGGTGTCGGGCAGCTCGGCCACGGACAAGGGGCCGTCCGCGCGGAGGCGTTCGAGGATGTCGCGCCGGCAGTCGTTGTTGGTCCGGATCCACTCGAGCTGCGCCTCTTCCCAGTCGCGCAGCTCACCGGTGCCCGGCCACTCCGCCATCTCGGAGCGGTAGAGCGCAAGATCCTCGGCCGGCCGCAGCTTTCCCTGGAGCTCGATCAGCCGCTGCTCGTCGACGGCATCGCGCAGCTCGTCGGGGGAGTACGTCGAGCCCAGCCGACTCCACACCACCAGGTCGGCACTGGGTGCGATCGCGCTGATCGGGTCGAGCTGGAGCAGGGTCAGGTCCCGCACCAGCTCCATCAGGTCGGTGGGCCGATCCCTCGTCAGGAGCTGTGCCCGCACGGCGACGCGGCGCGCATCGGTGCGGGACAGCCGGTGGATCGTCGTCACGCCGATCGGGCCTCGAGCACGTCGAAGTCGCGTTCGGCGTACAAGCGGTGGTGCCATTCCTCGTCGAGGATCGCCTGCAGGCAACGGCGTACAGGGAAGCTCTCCTGCTCCGGGTAACCCGGCTCCATGACGGGTTCGGTCATGCCGTCCAGCCGCTCGTCGTCGAGCTCGGCGAACACCCGGCGCACGGTGGCCATGCGGTCCGCGCGCAGGGCGAGGACCTCGTCCAGCGGCGGCCTCGCCGTACGGTCACGCGGGACGCTGGGTTCGTCCTGCATCTCGTCGTGGGGGAGGTCGAGCGGGTCCCAGGGAGACGGGTCACCCAGGAAGGCGCGGTTGACCCAGGCGTCCGACGCGAAGACGAGATGGCGCAGCGTCTCGATGAACGACCACTCGCCGTCAACCCGCTCGTGCAGCTGCTCCGGGGTGAAGCCGCGGGCCCGATCGACGGTTTGGGGCCACAGCCGCTCGAGGGTCTCCCACGCCTCCCGGAAGCCGTCGGCGTCCGTCGGCCGCATCTTGGGCCGGTCCGGGTAGCGCCGGTCGAGCTCGGCCTCGACCAGGGGCGCGACGTCGATGCCGTTCACTCGCAGGTTCTCGATCTCGCCGCTGAGCTGCACGTCCACGAGGACCGCGTCACTGATCACGGCCCCCGTCAGGTAGACCTCACGGAAGCGCGCGTTGGTGAGGTCGACGCGCTGGAACCGGGCGTCGTTGAGGTAGACGTCCTCGAACCGGGAACCCCTGAGGTCCTGCTTGATGAAGTCAGTCACCCGGTCAGCCTTGCAGGGAAGGCGGACGATCTGCGCCCGGATTGAACGTCAGCGTCCGGGCGCGCCGTACACCGTGACGACGCACGCTCCGCCGAGTCCGAGGTTGTGGGCCAGCGCCAGCCGCGCGCCCTCGACCTGTCGCTCGCCCGCGTCGCCGCGCAGCTGCCAGGTCAGCTCGGTGCACTGGGCCAGGCCGGTAGCGCCCAGAGGATGCCCCTTGGAGATCAGCCCGCCCGACGGGTTGACCACCCATTTCCCGCCGTACGTCGTGGCGCCCGACTCCACCAGGTGCCCGCTCTCCCCCTCGCCGCAGAGCCCGAGGCCCTCGTAGGTCAGCAGCTCGTTGACCGAGAAGCAGTCGTGCAGCTCGATCACGTCGATCTCGTCGATACCGATCCCGGCAGTCTCGAGGGCCTGGCGACCGGCCGCGCGGGTCATGGGTGTCCCCACCACGTCGATCATCGAGCCCGTGTCGAACGCGGCGCCGGTGTCGGTGACCAGCGCCTGGCCGAGGATCTCGACGGCGCGGTCCTCGAGGCCGTGCTCGCGGACGAATCGCTCGCTCACGACCAGGGCGGCTGCCGAGCCGTCCGACATCGGCGAGCACTGGGAGCGGGTCAGCGGGCCGTGCACGGGCTTGTCGGCGAGCACCCGCTCGAGGGTGTAGGCGTCCTGGAACTGTGCATAGGGGTTGCGCGTGGAGTGCTCGTGGTTCTTCACCGCCACCATGCCGAGCTGCTCGGCCGTGGTGCCGTAGCGCTCCATGTGCTCGAGCGCGGCGTTGCCGAAGAACTGCGCGGTCATCGGTGCGTCCGCCCAGCCGTGCTTCGGCACCATCACCCCGAGATGCCGGTCGATGGTGGTGACTGCCGGCAGGTCGCCGGAGCCGGACATCGAGCCCTTGGTCATCTGCTCGAAGCCGACAGCAAGGGCGACGTCCACCAGGCCCGACTCCACCCATTCGCGGGCGAGCATCAGCGCGGTGGACCCGGTCGCACAGTTGTTGTTGACGTTGACGACCGGGATGCCGGTGAGCCCGACCTCGTAGAGCGCGCGTTGGCCCGCGGCCGACGGCTGGAAGACGTAGCCGACGGCGGCGCGCTGGACGGCGTCGTACGCCACGCCGGCATCGGCGAGCGCGATCCCCACCGCCTCCCGGACCATGTCGGGGTAGTGCCAGTCCCGGGTGGAGACCTTCTCGAACTTCGTCATGCCGACCCCGGCGACGAAGGCGCGTCCAGCCATGTCTCTCCTCACGTTGTGCGGTCGAGACCGATCCTGCCGCAGATCCGGTCCCGCTGGACAGGTGTCCAGTCAGCGGCGCGTGCTGCCGACCACCCACAACGCGTGGAACTGCGACGCTCCACCCATCGCATGGCCGACGGCGCGCCGGGCACCGTCCACCTGGTGCTCACCCGCCAGGCCTCGGACCTGGAGTGCCGCCTCGGCGAAGCGCAGCAGCCCCGTCGCCCCGGTCGGGTTGCCCGAGAGGACCCCGCCGGAGGGGTTGACCGGCATGTCCCCGCCGTACGCCGTACGGCCCTGGTCCACCAGCGCCCAGCCCGCGCCCGGCTCGGCGAGGCCGATGTTCTCCAGCCAGATCGGCTCGTACCAGCTGTAGGGGATGTAGAGCTCCGCCACGTCTACCTGCTCCAGCGGCGCATCGATGCCGGCCTGGCGGTAGGCCTCGGCCGCACACGCCTGGCCGGCCCGCGGGTTCACCTCGTCGCGTCCGGCGAAGTGACCGGTCTCGGTGCGCCAGGCCATGCCGTGGATCCAGGCCGGCGGCCGTTCGGTGCGTCCGGCGTACTCCTCGCTGGTCACGACCACCGCGCACGACCCGTCCGAGGACGGGCAGGACTCGAGGAACCGGATCGGATCCCACAGCATTGGTGAGTCACGAACCTCCTCGACGGTGATGTCGGGACGCTGCACGTGCGCGTAGGGGTTGCGGGTGGCATTGAGGCGGTGGTTGACCGCGACCTGCCAGCCGATGTGCTCCGGAGCGGCCGAGCGGCGGATGTACTCGCGGATCACCGGGGCGAAGTGACCGCCGGCACCGGCGCCGAGCTGCGCGCTGAACGGGAGGCCACGCGAGAGCGCCCACGTGAAGTTGCCCTCCGACTCCTTGGAGTACGCCACCACCAGCACCCGTCGGGCGAGCCCGGCCTCGACCAGGTGAGCCGCATAGATCGCGGCGTGCCCGCCGACGCTGCCACCCGTGAAGACCCGGGTCACCGGCAACCCGACCGCACCCATTGCGTCGGCCAGGTAGAGCTCGGGGTTCATCACGCCGTCGAAGAGGTCGGGCGTCTTGGACAGGACGACCGCGTCGATGTCGGAGAACTCGAGCTCGGCGTCCGCCATCGCCGCTGCCACGGCCTCGCGGACCATGGCGCCGATCGTCACCTCGCGGCGCTTTGCCTGCTTGCTCTGGCCGACTCCTATGACGGCGAGCTGGGTGCTCATGCGGGGTCCGTGGACATCAGGCAGACCAGGTTCTGCTGGAGCGCGGGCCCGTTGGTCGCGTGGGCCAGGGTGCGACCGGCGCGGCCGTCGAGGATCTGCGCGGCCGCCTCGCCGATGCGGATCAGGCCGGTCGCCGTCATCGGGTTGCCGGCGAGCGGTCCACCCGAGAGGTTGATGAGCGCGCCGGTCAGCCCGAGCGCATCGGCGAGGATCATCTCCTGGTGGCTGTACTGGACGTGCAGCTCGGCCACGTCCACGTCGTACCCCGCGAAGCCGGCCAGCTCGGCGGCGCGGGCACCCGCGATCCGCGCCGACTCGGCCCGGGTCAGGTCACGCGACCCCGGGTAGTGGGTGTCCATCCGGTGGTCGATCGCGCGCACCCAGGCGGGCCGGTCCGCGAGCCGGCGGGCGGTGTCGCCCGCGGCCAGCACCACGACGGCTGCGGCGTCCCCGCAGGGGGCGACGTCGTGCTCGCGCAACGGGGAGGCGACGTACGGTGCCGCCATCAGCTCCGCGACGGAGAAGGCGCCGCTCTTCTGCGCAGCAGGGTTGGCGACCGCAGCCGCCAGGCTGCGCGACACGACCTCGGCGAGCTGCTGCTCGCTCGTGCGGCCGGCGTCGAGGAGCGCGCGGGCCTGCAGGCCCGCGAGGGCGTGCCGGTGCGGTCGAAGGGGTGCGAGGTAGTAGGGGTCGAGCTGAGCGGGCAGCACCTGGTCGAGGTCGCGCGGCAGGGAGCCGCGGCCGATGCCGTAGACCAGCGCGATGTCGCCCTGGCCGAGCTGGAGCCAGGCCCAGGCTTCGTGGAACGCCCAGGCGGCGTCCATCTCCACATGGGACTCCGAGATCGGCGGCCAGGCGCCCACGGCGTCCAGGGACTCGATGTAGGCGAACGTGCGGCCCTCGAAGAAGTCGTGGCTGCCGGACGCGAAGAAGTCGATCTGGTCGCGGTCGATGCCGGCCTGCTGCACGGCGTCGCGGATCACCGGCAGCAGGAAGCCGGCCATGTCGTCGCGCCGGTTGGCGGCCACGCACGGGGACTGGGCGAACGAGACCACGGCGATGTCACGCACGGGTGCTCTCGCTCCCGATGGCGACGCCGGTCGGCCGGTAGTGCCTGATGCTGGTCATCGAGGTCGTGAGCTGGTCCTCGCCGACCCACACCGGCTCGACCTCCATCCCGATCCGGACCTCGTCCGGGGCGACGTCGCCGATCAGGTGCATCAGCCGGGTGTCGGCCCCGTGGTGGTGGATGTGCGCGACCACGTACGGCGCCTCGATCGTCTGACCCGGGAACGGGAAGCTCACGACACAGAACGTCGCAATGGTGCCGCGACCGTCGAGCTCGAACGGCGCCTCGAGCTCGGTCAGGCAGCGCGAGCAGAACTCCGGTGGTGGCAGATAGACCTGACTGCACCCGGGGCAGCGGCGGGCCAGCAGCTTCCGCTCTGCCAGACCCCGCAGGAACACCGACCGGCCAGCCCCAGCGACATACGTGTAGTCCATCCGGAACGGGCTCTTGACCGACGTGATCGGCTGCGGAAGTGGCGGTCCGGGCTCGGCGCTCACACCGGCACCGGCTCGAAGCACCCGATGTCGCCGATCTCGCCGACGCGCACCTCGCGCCAGCGGACCCGAACGCGCATCCCGGTGCTCATCCTCCCCGGGTCGCCGCCGACGTCGACGGCGTGGAAGAACGAGCCGTCGGTCCCGTCGATCGCCACCAGCGCCCAGGCGAAGTCGTGGGGTAGCGGGTCACCCTCCCGGGTCGACACCCAGGTCCAGGAGACGACCGTGCCCTCGCCAGCCAGCTCCACCAGCTCCCCCGTCTCCTCGGCGGTCTCCGGGTCGAACTCCACGGCCGGGCACAGGACCCTGCCGCCGGGGGCACGGACGCCGAAGAGCCGAGCCTCGCGGAGACCGGCGAGGAACGTGCCCACCTTCGGCCCGACGGTCCGGTCGAAGGGGAACTCGACGGTGTACGGCGCGCTGAGGCTCGTCATGGGCTCGCATCATGCCGTCGTCCCGCTCTTCTATCAAGTGATAGAACGACGCTGGTGGTCGACGCAACCGGGTGACGAGGTTGCGCGCGGCTGAGTGGGGCCGGCTTCTCCACAGGCAAACGGCCAACCTGTGCAGAAACCGGCGCATCCTGTGGATGACACGCGAAGTCCTGTGGATGTAGCGGTGGAACCAGAAGAATGTTTCGCAGAACCCTTGCGCGACGCCGAAACCCGGCATAGAACTCTCCCTACGCAATCCCTTCGGGGAGCGCGTGACAGTTCGAAGACGAAGGTCCACACGGCGGGGCGACCCGCCGCAGCGGCAGGGTGACGAAGCCGCTGGGGCCGGAGTGGACGAGCTGCCGACCGGGAGCGTCACCAGTACCGGTCAACCGAAGGGCCCTTGCGACTCATACTCGCAAGGGCCCTTCACCTTTGCGTGGGTGCGTCGGGGAGGATGGGCGCATGCTCTACGAGGTCGTGCACTCCGTGGTGGCCCCACTCGCCCGGGCGATCTGGCGGCCCGACGTACGCGGCAAGCACCACATCCCTGCCACCGGCCCGGTCATCCTGGCCAGCAACCACCTCAGCTTCGCCGACAGCCTGGTGATCCCGATCGTCACGCCGCGCAAGGTGGCGATCCTGGCGAAGGCCGAGTACTTCACCGGCACCGGCATCAAGGGTGCGCTCGTCCGGGGCTGGTTCGAGGGCATCGGCATGCTGCCGGTGGACCGCGACGACCCGCAGGCGGCGATCAGCAGCCTCGACACCGCGCTGGAGGTCCTCGGGCGCGGAGACGCGTTCGGCATCTACCCGGAGGGCACCCGCTCGCGCGACGGCCGCCTCTACCGAGGCCGGACCGGGGTCGCCCATCTTGCCCTGACGGCCGGCGTGCCGGTCGTCCCCGTCGGCCTGCGCGGCACCCAGCACCTCCAGCCGGTCGGCGCCAGGTTGCCTCGGATCGTGCCGGTCACGGTCGAGTTCGGTGAGCCGATCCAGGTCGCCGGGAGGTACGACGGCGTCCCCCTCGGCCGGGCGCGCCGCGAGGTCACCGACGAGATCATGACGGCGATCCAGAAGCTCAGCGGCCAGGAGGAAGCCGGGGTCTACAACGAGCGCCCGGTCGACACCTGAGCCAGAATCGGTCCGAGACCGGTCGCCATCGCGAGGAGCCCGCATGTCCAGCACGTCCGCCCCGACCCGCATCACCCACCTGATCGCGGGCGCACCCTGGACCGGCCGGTCCGAACGCACCAGCGAGGTGTTCAACCCCGCGACCGGCCACGTCTCCGGCATCCTCGACCTCGCCTCCTCGGACCTCGTCTCCGACGTCGTCGCCGGCGCCCAGCAGGCCTGGCAGACGAGCTGGCGCAACGCCTCCCTCGCGGCGCGCAGCCAGGTGCTCTTCAGGTTCCGCGAGCTGCTCAACCGCGACAAGGAGCGGATCGCCGCCCTGATCACCGCCGAGCACGGCAAGGTGCTCAGCGACGCGCTGGGCGAGGTGCTGCGCGGTCTCGAGGTGGCGGAGTTCGCGTGCGGCATCCCGACCCTGGTCAGGGGCAGCTTCACCGAGAACGCGTCGACCCAGGTCGACGTCTACTCGATCCGGCAGAGTCTCGGCGTGGTCGCGGTCATCTCGCCGTTCAACTTCCCCGCGATGGTGCCGCTCTGGTTCGTGCCGATCGCGATCGCGTGCGGCAACGCGGTGGTCCTCAAGCCCAGCGAGAAGGACCCGAGTGCGACGATCGCGGTGGCCGCGCTGTGGACGGAGGCGGGCCTGCCCGACGGTGTGATCAACGTCGTCAACGGCGACAAGGAGGCCGTGGACGCCCTGCTCACGCACCCGGACGTCAAGGCGGTCTCGTTCGTCGGCTCGACCCCGATCGCCCGCTACGTCTACGAGACCGGCACCCGTCACGGCAAGCGGGTCCAGGCCCTCGGCGGCGCGAAGAACCACATGCTGGTGCTACCCGACGCCGACCTCGACCTGGCCGCGGACGCGGCGATCAACGCCGGCTTCGGCTCCGCCGGCGAGCGCTGCATGGCGATCTCCGCCCTGGTCGCGGTCGACGTGATCGCCGACGAGCTGGTCGAGAAGATCAAGGACCGGATGGGCAAGCTGCGCACCGGCGACGGCACCCGCGACTCCGACATGGGCCCGCTCGTCACCGGCGCGCACCGCGACAAGGTCACGTCGTACGTCGAGGCCGGGGTCGAGGCCGGTGCCGAGCTGGTCGTCGACGGCCGCACCGGCGCGTACGACGCCGAAGGCGCGGGCTTCTTCCTCGCCCCGACGCTCTTCGACAAGGTCACGCCGGGCATGTCGATCTACGACGAGGAGATCTTCGGTCCCGTCCTGTCGGTGCTGCGCGTCGCGACGTACGACGAGGGGCTGGCGCTCATCAACGCCAACCCCTACGGCAACGGCACCGCGATCTTCACCAACGACGGCGGAGCGGCACGTCGCTTCCAGAACGAGGTCGAGGTCGGGATGGTCGGCGTCAACGTCCCGATCCCCGTGCCGGTGTCCTACTACTCGTTCGGCGGCTGGAAGAACAGCCTGTTCGGCGACAGCCACGCGCACGGGGCCGAGGGCGTGCACTTCTTCACCCGCGGCAAGGTCGTCACCTCGCGCTGGCTCGACCCCAGCCACGGCGGCCTGAACCTTGGCTTCCCGCAGAACAGCTGACAGCAGCGCGCCCGGGACGTCATACGGATGGAGCAACCGCTTGCTCCGTCCGTATGACGTCCCGAGCGCGGGCGGCGCTTGTCAGGAGATGCCAGCGAATCCGGCCCCGGTCGACAGGTTGTGCCGTGGCCCGCGATCCGCCGCGTCGATTGACTTGACGCCATGAGCAGCACCCGCAGGATCCGGATCGGGATCGACACCGGCGG
>JAOPXM010000242.1 GCA_025965125.1 Nocardioides sp. | reverse complement strand
GAGGAGTGGCCGTGGAAGTGGAGCTTGTGACCGTGTCCGGCGCCCATGGGTCAGGCGACCGTCTGGCGGTCGCCGGGCTCCGGGCCCGGGTCCTCGACACGGGGACGGGGACGACGGCGGATGACGTAGGTCAGGCCGCCGGCCAGGGTGAGCACGACGAGCACGCCGACAACGCCCGCGAGCCCGCCGGAGAGACGCTGGTTGTCCACGCCCGAGCTGGAGTAGCCGGCCAGCGGACTCTCGTTGGTGCCATGCGCCTTCTGGGTGTTCGAGAAGCCGTTGTCCTGGGCCACCCGGTTGAGCCCGTCCGGGCTGCGGGAGGCGTAGTAGCTGACGATCCCGGCAAGGACCAGGGCCACCGCGAGCATCCCGGCGGCCACCCACCTCAGGGGAACACGACGCGAGACGCTGCTCATGCTGCGAGCCCGGTCGAGGCGGAGGGCCGGACCTCGAGCTCGCGCTGGGCGAGCACCCGGCGCGCGCCGTACACGAGGTCGGGGCGAACGGCGATGATGCTGCCGACCGCAAGGAAGGTGATCACGGCCTCCCCCAACCCGATGAGCAGGTGCACGCCCACCATCGCGGTGGCCAGGTGGCCGAGGGGGATGTCGGCGGAGCCGCCGACGGCGTACAGGCCGACGAAGCCGAGCGCAGCCACGGGGACCGAGACGAGCGCGGCGACCGCGGCTGCGGCCGGCACCATCGAAATGCGCTTCGGCAGGACCACCTGCACCGAGCGGAACACCAGCCAGCCGACGGTGACCGTGACCAGACCCATCAGGTCGATGTTCGTGCCGAGCGCCGTGATCCCGCCGTCGGCGAACAGCAGGCACTGGACGAGGAACACGACGGCCATGCAGAGCAGGCCCGTGAACGGACCCACCAGGATCGCGGCCAGTGCCCCGCCCAGGAGGTGGCCACTGGTGCCGGACGCGACCGGGAAGTTGAGCATCTGAGTGGCGAAGATGAACGCGGCCGCGAGACCGGCCAGCGGCGCCGTACGGTCGTCGAGCTCGCGGCGCGCGCCACGGAGGGCGACGCCGATCGCGACCGCGGCGACGGCTCCCGTGGCAACTGACGTCGGCGCATCGAGGAATCCGTCGGGCACGTGCACGGTCTCGCTCCTCTGCAGGGCTGCCTGGTGTCGGCGCTGGGTCGGTGCTGTTGACTACGGTTCGGGGCCACTCGCCCCTCTCGCAAGAACTACGCTACTGCATACAGTTCGCAACAAGCATCCGGCCACGGACCTCGACCCGATCCCTGAAGGAGCCCGACTTGACCGTCACCTCCCGCCTGTCCCCCGGCGACACGGCCCCGGAATTCTCGCTGCAGGACGACACCGGCACCGAGGTGGCGCTCGGCGACTTCCTGGGCAAGAAGGTGATCGTCTACTTCTACCCGGCCGCCATGACCCCGGGTTGCACCAAGCAGGCCTGCGACTTCACCGACTCGCTCGACTCGCTGAAGGCGCAGGGCTTCGAGGTGCTCGGCATCTCCCCCGACAAGCCCGAGAAGCTTGCGAAGTTCCGCGCGCGGGACGGCCTCACGATCCGTCTCCTGTCCGACCCGGACAAGCAGGTGCTGGGTGCCTATGGCGCGTTCGGCGAGAAGTCGCTCTACGGCAAGACCGTGCAGGGTGTGATCCGCTCGACGTTCGTCGTCGACGAGGACGGCAAGATCTTCCTGGCCCAGTACAACGTCAAGGCGACCGGACACGTCGCCAAGCTGCGCAGGGACCTCGCGCTGAATGACGCCTGACCGGCCTTTCCTCGCGGCGGCCCGGGGCTTCGTCGAGCTGGTCGAGCACCTCGAGGGTGCGGACCTGGCCGGCCCGGGCCTGGGCGACTGGGACCTGCGCTCCCTGGTCGGCCACGCGAGCCGGTCCGTCCTGACCGTGCAGCAGTACCTCCGACAGCCGGCCCCCCGGGTGGAGGTGGCCCGGCCCGCGGACTACTTCATCCGGGTCCGGGAGCTGACCGCCTCGCTGGGACCCGCGGACGTGACCGAGCGCGGTCGTGCGGCGGGTGCGGCCCTCGGTGACGATCCAGCCGCCGTCGTACGCCGCATGGTGCAGGAGGTGGCCGTGGACCTGGCCGCCGTCGAGGGTGATCCCGTGATCACGACGATCGCCGGCGGCATGCACCTCTCGGCGTACCTGCCGACGCGCACCTTCGAGCTGGTCGTGCATGGGATCGACATCGCGGCGGCCGGTCGGGTGCCCTGGCAGCCTGCCGACGACACGCTCGCCGCCGCGATCGCGGTGGCCACCGAGACCTCGATCGCGCTGGGCGGCGGGGTTGCCCTGCTCCGGGCACTCACCGGACGCGGCGGCGAAATCGCGTCCGTCGTGTGAGCGGCCTCAATGAATCGGGTCGACAGCGGGTGGCTCCTACACTGCTGCTCGCCGCAAACGCGCCCGTAGCCCAATTGGCAGAGGCATCAGGTTTAGGTCCTGACCAGTGAGAGTTCGAGTCTCTCCGGGCGCACCGCAGCTCCGCTGGTTGAGGAGGTTGCGCACGCAACCGCCTCGAAACCCCCGCGCCTGTGCAGGCCTCAGTCCCCCGACGGGCGAGACTCCTCGCGCAGCCGGGGCTCGCCGGACAGCTCGGGGTTGATCCCATGCTTGTCGGCGTAGAACGCCCGGATCCGGTCCATGTCCGCGCGAACGTCGCCGGTGGGAGTGAACGTCGGCCCGAAGCCGACGGTGCGCGACGGGGCGTCGATGTACGCCAGGGTGAGCGGCAGCCCGGTCTGCTGCGAGATCCGGTAGAAGCCGGACTTCCAGTAGTCGACCTTGCTCCGCGTGCCCTCCGCCGCGATGCCGAGCAGGAACGTCTCGTCGTCCTGGGCGTCGGCGGTCAGGGTGCGGATCGTGGCCGCCGGGCTCCCCCGGTCGAGCGGGACACCGCCGGTCGCGCGCAGCAACGGCGCGAGCGGACCGCGGAAGAACTCCTTCTTCACCAGGAGTCGGATCTGGACGTCGTTGGTCCACGCAAGCGCCATCGTGAGCACCCAGTCCCAGTTGGACGTGTGCGGAGCGCCGACGAGGATGCCCTTCACCGGCGGCTTCCCCACAGCGCGCCAGCGCGCCAGGCGCAGCACCAGGCGCGCAAGGTTCCTGCGGATCAGGAAGCGCCGCGTCATCCGGTGGCCTCCTGGTCGGCCAGGACGCCGGCCACGATCGGGGCGAGCTCGCGCAGCGCCCGACCCCGGTGCGAGATGCGGTCCTTCTCCTCGGAGCTCAGCTCGGCCGAGGTGAGCTCAGGGTCCTGGTGCTCGTCGGCGACGAAGAGCCCGTCGTACCCGAAGCCGCCGGCGCCACGCAGTTCGCGGATCACCCGGCCGGACATCCGGCCGTGGACGACGTCCTCGCCACCGCGATGACAGAACGCCACCGCGCACTCGAAATGGGCGCCGCGGCGCTCGTCGGGTACGTCGGCGAGCTGGGCCAGCAGGAGCTCGTTGTTGCGAGCGTCCTGGCCCGAGGTTGCGGTCAGCGCAGGGCCGGACCAGCGCGCGGACAGAACCCCTGGCATGCCGTTGAGCGCGTCGACGCAGAGCCCGCTGTCGTCCGCGATCGACGGCAGACCGGTGACCCGCAGACCCTCGCGCGCCTTGAGGAGTGCATTGCCCTCGAAGGTGGGCTGGTCCTCGACGGGTTCGTCGTACGCCGCCACGTCGTCGATCCCGATGACCTCGATGCCGGGCGCGAGCTCGCCCAGGATCCGCTCCATCTCCGCGACCTTCTTGCGGTTTCGCGAGGCGAGGAAGATGCGGGTGGCGCTCACAGCGACAGGGCCTCCTTCTGCATCCGGGTCAGGTCGGCGCAGCCCTTCTCGGCAAGCGCGAGGAGCGCGTCCAGCTCGCTGCGCGAGAACGCCGCACCCTCGGCGGTGCCCTGGACCTCGACGAACGAGCCGGTGCCGGTCATCACGACGTTCATGTCGGTCTCGGCGCGGACGTCCTCCTCGTAGGGCAGGTCGAGCCGCGGGACCCCGTCGATGATCCCGACGCTCACGGCGGCGATCGAACCGGTGAGCGGCTCTCCCTTGAGTGCTCCAGTGTCGCGGAGGTGGGAGACCGCGTCGGCCAGGGCGACGTACGCACCGGTGATCGCCGCAGTACGGGTGCCGCCGTCGGCCTGGAGCACGTCGCAGTCGAGCACGATCGTGTTCTCCCCCAGCGCCTTGTAGTCGATGACGGCTCGCAGCGAACGCCCGATGAGTCGGCTGATCTCGTGGGTGCGGCCGCCGATCCGGCCTTTGACCGACTCACGGTCGGAGCGGGTGTTGGTCGAGGCGGGCAGCATGGCGTACTCCGCGGTCACCCAGCCGAGTCCCGAGCCCTTGCGCCAGCGCGGGACACCCTCGGATGCCGAGGCGGCGCACAGCACCCGGGTCTTCCCGAACTCCACCAGGACGGAGCCTGCAGCGTGGTCGAGCCAGTTGCGGGTGATCTTGATGG
>JAOPXM010000019.1 GCA_025965125.1 Nocardioides sp. | reverse complement strand
CAATGAGCGCGCCTACATCTTTCTGTCCGACCGCGGCGCCGAGGAAGGAACGAGGAGATCGCGGCCGACCTTCACCAGGGCTACGGCACCGTGAAGACCCACGTCAGTCATATGCTCACCAAGCTTGGCTGCCGCGACCGGGCGCAGTTGGCTAAGCGATCTCGACGACGACGAGGCCGCTGGAACGACGGGCAAATGTCCGGCGGCCACGGAACAAGGGCCACCCGGACGGCGATGAGTAGTCACTTGGAGGGTGCCCCGGGTCCTCGTGGTCAGAGTCAACGGATACCTCCTCCCGGCGACGTGCGCGCGGCCTAGCGTGCGGTCACGGGAAACGGGGAGTGTTGATGGTCGTTCGGCTGAAGGCTTTGCGCAGGCAACGGGGGAAGACCGCTCGGTTGGCGCGTTCCGCCGACCTCGACGAGCGGGGTGCGGCCGAGCCACGTGTCTCGGTGCCGGCGGCACGCCGTACCCCTCAACCGCGTACGCCGCCGACGAATCCGCCGCGCCGGAAGCCCCCGCGCTATCGGGCGCCCGCCTCGCCGATCAAGGCTTTCGCCATGGTTGGCGCCGGGCTGTTGCTCGTGGTGAGCGCGCAAATCCGCACCGTCGCAGAGGGTGTGGTTCACGCCTTCAGTCGCTAGACGGAAATCGGCGGGCATCGTGCGGGTGCGGCAGGCCAGACTGGCTCCGTGGATCCCACCGACGACCCCAGCCCACTCGACAAGGTTTCCTGGCCAGTACGCACCGAGAGGCTGTCGATACGCCGAGCGACGATCGACGACGTCGACACGACGTGGCGATTCCGTCGGCTCGAGAGTGTCGGCCAGTGGCTCAGCGAGCTGCCGGTCTCGCTGGACGCCTACCGGGAGAAGTTCCAGGATCCCGAGCGGCTGGCGAAGACACTCATCATCGAGCTCGACGGCGAGGTGATCGGCGACCTGATGGTCAGGATCGAGGACGCCTGGTCGCAACGCGAGGTCGCCGAGCAGGCCAAGGACGTCCAGGCGGAGCTCGGGTGGGTCCTGGATCCTGACCACACCGGGCGTGGATACGCCGTGGAGGCGGTGCGGGAGCTGATCCGGCTGTGCTTCGAGGACCTCGGCCTGCGCCGGGTCACGGCGCTCTGCTTCGCCGACAACGAACCGTCGTGGCGGTTGATGGAGAAGCTGGGGATGCGTCGCGAGACGTACAACGTGCGTGAGTCCCTGCACCGCTCCGGGGAGTGGCTCGACGGAGCCGGCTATGCGCTGCTGGCCGATGAATGGGAACCGGACGCACCGGCCAGCGGCTCCTAGCTCAGGGCTTCATCCAGTGCGGGTGCGTGTGGTTGCCCTTGCAGACGTAGCGGCGCCCGCGGGCATCCCATCCGTTGTGGCCATAGCTCGCCTGCGGGCAGAACTGACCGCCCTGGATGCAGCTGCCAGAGGAGGTGCGGGTGCAGGGATGGCGCAGCTCGACGCGGTCGTGGCGCTGGGCAGGTGAAGCGGGCGCGGCCGCTGGGACGGTCGTGAGCCCGACGAGGGCGACGACGAGAGCGGCGAGATAGGTACGAAACTTCATGAGGCGGAACGTAGAAGCGTTCAGCTCGCGAGCACTGGAAATGCCCGACAAGTGACTCCATCGGACCATGCGGAGGTGTCCGACGGATGCCATCCGGAACTCCCGCCAGTGTCAAGTGGAACTTGACACGGCCTTATGCGCGCTCGACCAGGAAGTCGTCGATGATCTTGTTGACCTGGTCCGGAACCTCGAGAGCCACGAGGTGGGCGGCACCTTCGATGATCTGCAGCTCGGCGGTGGGGATGGCGGCGGCCATGCGCTCGAGCTCGGGGACGGGGAACGTCGCGTCCTCGCGGCCGGCGATGACGAGGACCGGCGTACGGATCGTGGCGAAGAGCTCGGTCTGGTCCGGGCGGAGGGGGACCACGCTGCGGATGGCGTACGACGCCGAGCGGACGTTGTTGGCCTGGGCGACGTCGAGGACGTGGCGGACGACGTCGGGCCTTTCGTGGAGTGAGGTCGGGCCGAGGAAAGCCTTGAGGACGGATCGGGTGAGGGGTGGGCGGATGCCGCGGAGGACTCGGGCGGCGGCGAGGAGCGCGCCGTACTCCAGGCGCTGGCGAAGTGGCGCGGGTGAGGCGGTGCCGTTCATCAGGACCGCGCAACCGACGCGGTCGGGGTGGAGCGCGGTGAACGTGCCGCCGATCATCGCGCCCCAGGAGTTGCCGAGTACGTGAGCCTTCGGGAGGTCGAGGGCGTCGAGGACCTGGCGGAGGGCTGTCGCGCACTCGACGAACGAGAACGTCCGGGTGAGTGGGCTGCTCCTGCCGTGGCCGGGCGGGTCGATCGTCACGGTGGTGAAGCGGTCGGCGAAGTGTTCGGCCTGGGCTGACCAGAGGGTGTGGTCCATCAGCAGGCTCGGCCACATGACCATGGCCGTGGGGTTGGGACTGTCGGGACGGCGTACCCACACCGCGAGCTCGCCGAGCACGGTCTCGACGTACTCCTGACGTTCGGTCACCTGTCCGACCGTAGTCGGCGCCCTGCCTTGGCTCGCCGGGTTCCGAGACGCTCGCTCTCGACGAGCGGGGCTGCCGTTATCCACAGATTGCCATCGCCCACTGGTGGGCAGAGCCTCCAGAGGCGAACGCTGGGGGCATGCCGAAATCACGCAAACGACGGACGAAGCGGTCCCGCCCGGACCCTGGGTCACGGTCCTTCTCACGGGATCTCGCACTTCTCTTTGCCGCTGACGACGCAGAGCTCCGCGGTGACGCCGAGGCGGTGCTGCGGATCATGACGGCACACCCGCTCGACGGGAAGTTCTGGCGGCCGTGGCGCGTGCGGAGGCTCGTAGAGCTGGACTTCTGGCGGCCCGTGCTGCCGGGCTGGGCGACGTCGAGATGGATCCTGGCCCAGGCGCTCCAGCACCTTCCAGACCAACCAGGACCGGTCGCGAGCCATCGCGTGCACCGCGCGCTGGCCATCGCGATCGAGCTGCGCGGCGGTCCGCAAAACCTCCCCGGCGTCGACCCGGACGATGCTCGGTGTCGGGTCATCGACCATGACTGGGTCTATCGGCAACTGCATCTCTACGAGCTGGGCGGGCTCTCGCACTTCCTCGACCGGGTCGCCCCTGCCGATCTGGTGGCCGGGGCGGATCGGATCCGCGACTGGGCGGCGGCGCCGATGGGCGGCTACCGGTTGCTGGCCCGCGACGCCCGCACCGTCACCTGGCACGACCTGGCCGACGACGAGACGGTCCGGACGCCGAACATCGGCACTGCTGCGCTGGTCATCCCGGGGGAGTGCGTGATCGGCCGGCTGGTCCCCATCGAGGGCGGGTCGATGTTCGAGTGCGCGCCGCTGGTGGTCCCGGATGCCCTGACCCGCGAGGTCGCACTCGATCCTCCGGGCTGGGTCGATGCGCTGCGATCGGCACCGAGGCAGGACCTGGCCACGAGCGGCGACGTGCACGGCCTTCTCACCGACCTACCGGTGGAGATCTCGACGTTCGCCTTGTGGGACGCCGCCGGACTGACTCCGCTGTCGACGCCCACCGAGGCGCAGCATGCATCAGCCGTGCTCACGGTGGCGCGGTCGTTGCTCGACGGCGCCGGACCCACGTCGTACGACGAGGAGGGCGCGGTCGACCTGTGGGCCTGCCTGGGAGCG
>JAOPXM010000203.1 GCA_025965125.1 Nocardioides sp. | reverse complement strand
GCGACCACGACGGCAGGACCGGTCAGCAGTACCCGGTCGTCCGCCGTCCAGGTGAGCGTCAGCGTGCCGCCCGGCACGTCGACCCGGTAGGCCACGTCCTCCGGGCCGGGCCCCGTCAGGCCGTCGGCCAGCGCCGAGGCGACCAGCACCGCACCGGCGCCGGTGCCGCAGGAGCGGGTCTCGCCAGAACCCCGCTCGTGGACGCGCATCGCGACGTGCCGAACGCCGCGGCGTACGACGAACTCCACGTTCACGCCGTCCGGGTAGACACCTTCGTCGTACGACGGAGGCGTGAGCAGCGGCCCCACCGGACCTGTTGGGTCCAGTGAGTCGACGAACGCGACCGCGTGCGGGTTGCCCATGTCGACATGGCGAGCGGTCCAGGTGGTGTCACCCACTCCGACCGTCGTCTCGCCGAGCACCTTCGGGCTGCCCAGGTCGGCGGTGATCACGTCGCCGTCGACGGTCAGGAGCTTGACGCCGTCGCGGGTGCCGACCGGGATCGGAGCGGCGGCGGAGGCCAGTCCCGAGTCGACCAGGTGGCGGGCGAACAGCCGGATGCCGTTGCCGCACATCTCCGAGAGCGAGCCGTCGGAGTTGCGGTAGTCCATGAACCACTCCGCCCCGGGATCCAGCAGCGCCTGGCCGCGCGAGCCCTCCGCGCAGTCGAGGGTGTCGTACGCAGCGGTCCGGATCACGCGCAGCACGCCGTCGCCGCCGATGCCGGCACGTCGGTCGCACAGGGCCCGCACGCGCGCCGCGTCGAGCTCGCCGTGCACGGTGCCGTCGTGGTCCGGCAGCAGCACGAAGTCGTTCTCGGTGCCGTGACCCTTGAGGAACTCGTAGGCCTCAGCCATAGAGGCCCCTGCTGTAGTTCTCGGGCCGGTAGTAGTCATCGAGCTGCTCGATACTCATCCCGCTCGGCTCCACGTTGCTGGCGATGACGGCACGTCGTGGCACCACGGCCTCCGGGTCCCAGGTCTGCGGATCCCAGAGCCCCGAGCGCAGGAACGCCTTCGCGCAGTGGAAGAACAGCTCCTCGATGTCGACCACGACGGCCAGCAGCGGGCGGTGCCCCTTGACCAGCATCTCGTCGAAGAACGGCGCGTCGCTGACCAGTCGGGCCCGGCCGTTGATCCGCAGGGTGTCGCCACGGCCGGGGATGAAGAAGTTCAGGCCCACGTGGGGGTTCTCGAGGATGTTCTTGTAACCGTCGGCCCTCTTGTTGCCGGGGCGCTCGGCCAGCGCGATGGTGTGCTCGTCGATGACCTGGACGAGCTGGCCGGCCGGGTCGCCCTTCGGGGAGGCGTCGCAGGCACCGGACACCGACGACGTGGCCAGCACGCAGAACGGCGTGGCCGCCAGCCAGTCGCGATCGACGGGGAGCAGCGCCACCCGGGCCTTGTCGCGGGCGCGGGGGTGGGGCTCGCCGAGCAGGTCGACGAGCTGGTCGACCGTGCTGATCTCGGTCCAGGTGGGGGTGGTGGGCACGCGACAAAGGTACGCCGTACGTCATCCGCATTCTCGCCGGTGAGAGCGACGAGACACGCGCGGCGAGGTGCGGGTCCCGAGGTCGCGGGGGAGGGATCCGCGGCCCCGGGACGATCTAGCCCGCCCCCCGTGGCCGGACGACGCCGGCCGCTCCCCCGCCTCGCCGGGTCGGCTCGGCCACCGCGGTCATCAGCCGGGCCGGCCCGAACTCGATCGCGGTGGCAGCTCCGATCTCCGTCGCGCCCGTGTACGTGTCGCCGGACACCGCGAGGTCCTGGCCGTAGGCAGCGAGCGCTGGGCCGTAGGCAGCGACGAACGCGGGCTCGGCGAGCGAGGTCGGCGTGTTCCGCTGGGAGGCCCGGGGTGCGGCGATCGCCTGCTGGATGCTCATCCCCCGGTCGATCCGGTCGAACAGGATCTGCAGGACGGTCGTGATGATCGTCGAACCTCCGGGTGACCCCAGTGCCAGGAAGGGCTTGCCGTTCCTCAGCACGATCGTGGGCGACATCGAGCTGCGCGGCCGCTTGCCGGGCTGGATGCGGTTGGGGTCACCCTTCACGAACTCCGTGCTGAAGTCGGTCAGCTCGTTGTTGAGCAGGAACCCCCGGCCCGGCACGACGATGCCGGAGCCACCGGTCTGCTCGATGGTCAGGGTGTACTCGACGACGTTGCCCCACCTGTCGGCCACGGTCAGGTTGGTGGTGTTGATGTTCTCGGTGTCCGGGGCCGGCTCGCTCACGCCCCGGGCAGGCCCGCACCTGCCGTCGTAGGTGGCCACGTTTCCGGGCCTGGTCGGCTTCTTCAGGGCGTGGTTCTCGTGGATCCGGCAGGCCCGCTCGCGGGCGAACCCGGGCGACAGCAGGTCGGCGAGGGGGACGTCGACGTACGCCGGGTCGCCGACGTACTCGGCACGGTCAGCGAAGGCCAGTGCACTCGCCTCGAGGTAGTGGTGCAGCGCGGCGGCGTCGTCCATGCCGGCCAGGTCGTAACGCTCGAGGATGTTCAGGGCCTCGCCGACGGTGCTGCCGCCGCTCGACGACGGCGGCATCCCGAGCACCCGGTAGCCGCGGTAGCCGACGCTGGTCGGCCGACGGTTGATCGCCCGGTAGCGCGCCAGGTCTCCCGCGCGCATGAAGCCCGGCGGCACCGGCAGCTTGGTGGTCCTCGTCGTGGGCGGGCGGCGTACGGCGTGGACGATCTGGTTGCCCAGCGCGCCCCGGTAGAACGGGCCCAACCCGTGCCGGGCCAGCAGGTCGTAGGTGTCCGCGAGGTCGGGGTTGCGGAACGTGCTGCCGACGCGCGGGGCGTGGCCGCCCTTCCAGAACAGCCGCCGCGTGGAGGTGAACGCCTTGAAGCGCTCCTTGTTGTCCACGGTCTGGCCGTGGAAGGTCTTGTCGACGACGAACCCGTGGCGGGCGAGCCTGGTCGCCGGCGCGAGGGAGGCCTTCAGGGAGCGGGTGCCCCAGCGGTCCAGCGCGCGCTGCCAGGTCGCGGGCGTGCCGGGGACGCCGACGGAGACGCCGCTGGTGACCAGGTCCGGGGTGAACGGGTAGGGCTTGCCGGTCTTCGGGTCGATGAACGCGTCCCGGGGCATCGCCCGCGGGGCCGTCTCCCGACCGTCGATGGTCTGCACCTTCCCGGTCTTCGCGTCGTAGTGCACGAAGTAGCCGCCACCCCCGAGGCCGGAGCTGTAGGGCTCGGTGACACCGAGCGCGGCCGCGGTCGCGATCGCCGCGTCTGTCGCGTTGCCGCCCTGTCGGAGCACCCGCAGCCCGATCCGGGTGGCGTCGGGGTCCACCGACGTGACGGCCCCGCCGTACCCGATCCGCGTGGCGTGCTTCGGCGGCGAGGTCGCTTGGTACGCCGCGGGCGCGGTTAGCACGCCCTCGCTCCGGGCGTCGGCCGGGCCGTTGGCGAATGCGAAGGAAGACCCGATCAGGGCCAGGACGACGAGCTTTGCGGACGCGCGCAGACGGTGCATGCCTACCTCCCGAGGCGGAGCAGCTGACGCCATCCACCTTGCCTCGGGCGCTGCCGATATGTCGAGTCGGGTGCCTCAGAACGCCGGGCGGCCTCCGGCACCCGACCCGCAGAAGGCGTCACCTCAGGCCGGGGTGGCCCCTGGTCAGGAACGGCAGCAGCAGGCTGCGGGGGGTGACCTGCGCGAACGCGGCGCCCACCTTGTTGACGACACCGGGGACGGCCACGAGCCGACCGTGGTCGAGGGCGTCGACGCCGACCTTCGCAACCTCCTTGGCGCTCAACCACATGATCGCCGGGAGGGCGGCCTCGGCCTCTTCCTTGGTGAAGCCGGCGCGCTCACCGAAGCCGGTGTCCACGGGTCCGGGACACAGCGTCGTGGCGCTGACGCCGGTGCCGCGCAGCTCGCCGGCGAGGCTCTGGGTGTAGGACAGCACGAACGCCTTGCTCCCGCCGTACGCCGCCTGGCCCGGCAGCGGCTGGAACGCGGCGGTCGAGGCGACGTTGAGGATCGCGCCGCGGCCGCGTTCGACCATCCCCGGCAGGAACCTCGTGCACAGGTCGGCCACGGCGACGACGTCGACCTCGATCATGTTCAGCTCGGCCTCGGGGTCGGCGCGGCACACCGGGCCCATCGTCGACAGTCCGGCGTTGTTGATGAGGATGTCGGGGACCAGTCCGAGCTCGCTGATCCGGTCGAGCAGGCCGGCCCGCGCGGAGCGGTCGGAGAGGTCTGCGGACAGGACATCGGCGCGCCCACCCGCGGAGGTGATCTCGTCGGCCAGCTGCGCGAGCTTGTCGGCCGAACGGGCGACGAGCGTGACCTGGTGCCCGCGGCCGGCGAGGTCGCGCGCGATCTCGGTGCCGATGCCGGAGGAGGCTCCCGTGACGACGGCGGTGCGGTCGGGTCCGGGCTTGGGAAGGCTCATCCCCGGAGAGTAGGTGCTTTTGCAGGCCAAGGAACTGGCTGACCACCTCTAGATCCGCGGGCCCACCACGTCGTACCTCGCACACAGGAAGGCACCGTTTCGGGCGAGCTCGGTGAGGGCCAGGTCGAACTTCCGGGGGAACAGGGGGCGCCCGGCGCCGAGCGTCACCGGTGCGATCGACAGCATCAGCTCGTCGAGCAGGCCGGCCTCGGCGAACTGGGCGGCGAGGTCGCCGCCGCCGACCATCCAGATGTCCCGGTCCCCCGCGGCCTCGACCAGCGCGGCATGCACCTCCGGGACCGGAGCCGAGGTGAACCGGACGGTGTCACCCAACGGCTCGAACTCGCGGTGCGTGAAGACCCAGCACGGCACGTCGTAGGTCCAGGGCTCGCCGGTCCTGGCCAGGTGCTCGCCGATCCACTGGTACGTCGTCGCTCCCATCGCCATCGCGCCGATCGTCGCAATGAACTCCTCGTAGTTCAGCGGGCCGTCCTTGTCCTGCTCCTGGGTGAACAGCCAGTCGAGCGAGTCGTGCTCGTCGGCCAGGAAGCCGTCCAGCGTGGTCGCCGTGTAGAAGATCGTGCGGGTCACCCGATGCCTCCGGTCCGTCGTCGAAGCCAGTCGATCGGGTCACCGTGGTCGACCTCGTGACCCTGAGCACGCAGCAACTGGCGGACCAGCTGGCGGCGGTGGGCCGAGAACGTCAGGACGTGGGCGACGACACTGCTCAGCACGAAGCTCTCCGGCGGCTCGCAGAGCGCGTCGACGATGCGGTCGTTCCAGGCGCCGCGTCGTTCGATGTCGCGCACGATCGCCAGCCACCGTGGCGCGGCCTCGTCGTGCCGGGTCAACAGGGCGGCCGGGTCGTCACCCGTGCCGTCGGAAGCGCGTGCGGGGGTGTCGGCGCCCTCGATCGAGGCCACCCACACCTCCAGGGTCCACACGAGATGCTCGAGGACAGCCGCCAGCGACTCCTCCGGACCGTCCCAGGAGAGCACGACGTTGCCGGGCAGCTGGACGCGCCGGTAGTCCTCGTCGGTCAGCTTGGCCGCCAGCTCAAGGAGCTCACGGGTGTCGTCGATGTCATGGTGCACCAGCAGCGCGGTCACCTCGCTCGTCGGCTGCCCGGTGCCCTCGGCCCGGCTGTCGATCCACAGCGAGGTCGGCGGGTGGAAGTGGATCCCGTTCGGAGCCGGCAACCAGTGGCTCGTACCTCCCTTGCCGGCCTGCACGGTGCTCGGTGGGTGCCCGAAGCCTCGGGAGAACGCGCGGCTGAACCCCTCGACCGACTCGTAGCCGGCCGCGAAGGCCACGTCGGTCACCGAGGCACTACGGCGCAGCTGCCACGCGGCGCGCTCCAGCATCACCCGCCGGCGCATCGAGACCGGCGGCTCTCCGGCCCCGCGGGAGAGCTGGCGGTTGAAGTGGTACGGCGAGGAGTAAGCGTCGCCGGCCATGTCGTCCAGGGTGCGGTTGTCCTCGTCGAGCACGGCGTCGAGCAGCTCACGCAGGCGGTCCCTGCCGGTCACGTCCATGGGACCAGTCTGGCCTGCGGGTGCGACGTACGCCCGACCGTTCTTGCTGGAACGCGCGGGAGGCGGCTCGCGACCGCCACCCCCCGCGCGGCAATTGGCCGACGCTGCGGCAGCTCAGGGCGCGACGACCGCCAGCGCGTCGACCTCGACGACGTAGCCCGGCGGCAGCCCGACGTACACGGTCGTGCGGGCGGGATGCGGGGCCGGAACGGCCTGCGCGTACACCTCGTTCATCGCGGCGAAGTCATCGACCTCGGTGAGGAAGACACCGATCCGGATCACGTCGTCGAGGCTGGATCCCGCGGCCAGCAGCACGGCCTCGAGGTTCTTGATCGCCTGCCGGGTCTGGCTGGTGACGTCGTCACCGACCAGCTTGCCGGTGGTGGGGTCGATACCTACCTGACCGGCCACCGCGACGATCCCCGCAGCGACCACCCCGTGCGAGTAGGGGCCAGCCGGCTCGGGTGCGTTGGGCGAGGTGATGGCGGTGCGGGTCATGGGGTTGCTCCATCTGTCGTGGGGTTCGGGCTTGCTGGTTGAGCGTTGTAGACCACGGCACCGGCCCGCAGGGTCATGGCGGTCTCCAGCCGCTCGGTCCCTGTGAAGTCGTGTCCGCGGGTGTCGACGAAGTTCGTCGGTGCCGAGATCGATCGGAGGAGGGCCAGATCCCCTGGCGCTCCCGGGCGGAGGGTGCCGATGCCCTCCCGGTCGAGGCCGACGAGCCGTGCGGGGCCGAGGGTCGCGCGGTGCAGCACGTCCTCGAGCGAAAGACCCAGCGCCAGGAACTTCGAAAGGATGCTCGGAAGGCTCAGCACCGTGTGCGTCGAGTAGGCGTGGATGTCGGTGCTGATCGTGCTCGGGACGATGCCGGCGGCGAGCATCGATCGAGCCACCGTCACGTCGAACCCGCCCATCCCGTGTCCGACGTCGAAGTGAACGCCGCGCTGCTGGGCGTCCAGGGCGCTGGGTCGCAACGCGCCGTTCAGCGCCAACCCGTTGTCACCCAGCCCCGTGCAGCAGTGCGTCATGATGTCGCCCGCGCGCAGCTCGCCGAGGATGTCGTCGACCTCGGGCAGCTTCGGACCGACGTGCACCATCAACGGCAGTCCGACCCGGTCGGCGACCCGTCTGGCCCGCCGCAGCGCCGTGGCTCCGTTGTCGCCGGCCACGTCGCCGGACGCGCGGACCTTGATGCCCACGATCCGGTCGCGGTTGGCCTCGACACAGTCGACACACGCGTCCTCGTCGCTGTAGGCGAGCGTCCGGAGCTCGCCGCTCAACAGGATGCTCGTCGTCCCGATCGAGGAGATGTTGAGGAACGCGACGACCCGCGACGCCGACGAGTCGATCACTCCTCGTCGGAAGGCACCGAACAGGTGGGCGCCCGCGCTGCCCGCGTCGACGAACGTCGTCGTCGCGTTCTGTGGTCCCCAGAGATCCGGGTCGACGCCGAGGTCCTGCCCGGCGAAGACGTGCGTGTGGAAGTCGACGAGCCCGGGGGACACGGTGAGACCGGTTGCGTCGACGCGCGCGTCGTACCCCTCACGGGACAGCCGCGGCTGGACGCGCACGATCCGCCCGTCGGCGATCTCGATGTCGGCGTTCCTGCGACTCCCGGCGTCGGGGTCGTAGACCAGCCCGCCGAACACCAGGGTCCTGCCCTGCGTGCTCACCCCCTGGTCACGACCCTGGCCAGCGCCGCGACCAGCTGTCCCTCTTCGGCGTCCTCCAGGTTGGTGGGGGCGACGACCAGGCTCCCGCGCCACAGCTCCTGCTCGCCGATGAACACCGCCGGCCGCTCGTCGTGCAGCGCGCGCATCACGGCGGCCGCGCGGTCGCGGCTGCCGAACTCGATCTTGAGGGTCGGGACGTAGCTCGACGCCGTGCCACCCGGATCGACCGTCGTCCTCACGCCAGGACAGCTCTCCGCGAGCCCCTGGCGGATCCGGTGGACGCGTTCCAGCCAGGTGCGGAGGTCGGCCTCGTGGTCACGGGCGACGTAGGAGTCCAGGGCGGCGAGGAGGCCGGCGACCTGCTCCTTGCCGACCTTCATCGCCCGTCCGATGCCCTGGTAGGGCGGGCCCACGACGAGACCGCTCTCGACGAGGTCCCGTTGCGGCCACGTGTCGCTGCGGACGTCCATGTCCTGGTGCTGCAGCGCGATCGAGGTGACCAGGGCGCTCCGGCCGGCGACGAAACCGGTCGCGGGGGGACCGCCGATGGCCTTCCCACCGCTGAAGATCACCAGGTCGGCACCGGCGTCGGTGAACGTGGTGAGGTTGGTGACCGGCGGGACCGTCATCGCGGCGTCGACGATCACGGGAACACCCTTGCCGTGGGCGATCGCGATCACCTCGGCCAGGGGGAGGACGTTCCCGGAGCCGTCGGCCCGGAACATCACCGCGGCCGTCCGCTCGTCGATCGCGGCGTCGAGCTCGTAGGGGAACGTCAGGTCGGGAAAGCCAACCTCCACCAGCGTCGCGCCGGCCTGGCGCAGTGCGTGGTCGTAGTCGTAGCGGTGGGCTCGGTGGATCACGATGGTGGACTTGCCGCCATCGAGAATCTGCGGGAGCGCGTTCATGCGGACCGGGTCGAGCCCCGCGAGGCACGCGGCCGCGGACAGTGCCAGTCCACCGGCCGCACCGTTGACGACGTACGCCGCTTCTGCGTTGGTCAGCTCGGCGATCCGCGCCCCCGCGCGCGCCTGGAGCTGGTCCATGCGCACATAGGTGCGGGCCGCCGCGCTCATGGCATCGAGGACCTCGGGGCGCAGTCGGCCGTTGCCGAGCCGGGTGTTGTAGCCGACCGCATTGACGACGTGGTCGAGGTCGTAGCGTTCGTGAAGCTCTTCGGGGGTCATGGTGTCCTTCGTTGCTCAGATGAATTTGCTGCGGGGCAGGCTGACGCGGGCGATCGCTTCCTCGACACCGACTGAGGCAACGTGGCGAGCGGCCGCGGCGGCGGGGTAGGCGAACGCGGTGGCAGGGTTGGCGCGCAGCATCTGGTCGATCTCGCCGTCGTCGAGGCCGCGCTCGCGCAGGAGGGGCACGAACCTCTCGATGACGTTGGCGTAGCCGGGGCCGCCGTAGCGCGCGAGCTGGTCCACGTTGCAGATGTCGTTGCTCAGCAGGATCCGTTCGCCGAAGCCGTCTCGCCACAGCTGGAGCACGTTGTCCGCCCGAACGTCGAGGGGTGCGTAGCCCGCGACGAATCCGAGGTTGTCGATGCTCAGCCAGGCACCGGCCCGGGCGACCGCGGCGACCACGGTGTCGCGGTAGCGGTCGCCGAGGTGCGACACGATCACGTCCGAGGGGTGCACGCCTTCTTCAGCCAGGAGCTCCAGCTGCTCCAGGGCGAGCTCGCCGAAGTGGGTGGTGTGGGTGAGGATCGGACAGCCGGTCACCAGGTGCGCCCGGGCGGCCGCCCTGAAGACCCGCTCCTGGGCCGGTGAGATCGCGTCCCGCTCGGTTCCGATCTCACCGATGAAGCCCGCCCGGATTCCGGTGTCGCCGACACCCGTTGTCAGCTCCACGACGAGGCGGGCCGCCAACGCGCGAACCGAGAGCTCGGCAACCTCGGGCGGGTACACCGCCTCGCGGTACCAGCCGCTGCCCATGACGACCTTGACGCCGGTCCGGGTGCTGATCCGCTGCAGCGCCTCGGGGTCCCTCCGGAGCCCGACACACGTCGGATCGCAGATGGTGCCGCCTCCGGCATCGGCGTACAGCTGAAGTTCCTCGCCCGCGAGCTCCTCGTCGTCGACGATGGTCCCGTAGTCGTGGGTCATCGGCCAGATGTCGCTCAACAAGTGGTCGTGCGACAACGTGATCCCCAGATCCGCCGGCTCGACGGGTCCGAGAACGGTGACGACCTGTCTTCCATCCATGACCTGACACTCCCTGCCTAGTTGGGGTCCGAGCGGCTAGCGCGTTGCCCAGGGAACGGGGGGAATCGCGGACAACAGCTCCTGCGTGTACTGATGCTGCGCGTTCTGGTAGATGTCCGTCGGGGAACCGACCTCGACCAGCTCGCCATGACGCATGACGCCGATCTGGTGACTCATGAACTCGATGACGCTGAGGTCGTGCGAGATGAAGAGATACGCCACCTGGAACCGGTCCTGGAGGTCCTTCATCATGTTCAGCACCTGCGCCTGGACCGACACGTCGAGCGCCGAGACCGCCTCGTCAGCGACGATCAGCTTCGGCTTCGGGGCGAGGGCCCGGGCGATCGCGACTCGTTGACGTTGGCCGCCGGAGAGCTGGTGCGGATACCTCCGCAGCATGCTCGCGTTGAGCCCCACCTCCTCCAGCATGGTGACGCTCTGGTCCCGCCAGGTGGAGGCCGGTCCGAGCTCGTGGAGTCGGAACGGCTCGAGCATGAGATGGCCGATGGTCATCCGCGGGTTGAGCGCTCCATAGGGGTCCTGGGAGACCATCTGGAAGTCGCGGCGCTTCCGGCGCAGGGCCCGTCCCCGCAGGGCCGTCAGGTCTCCGCCGTCGAAGGTGATCTGGCCATCGGTGGCCCCGATCAGCCGCAACACCATGCGCGCGACCGTCGACTTCCCCGAGCCGCTCTCACCCACGAGGCCGAACGTCTCACCGGGCTGGATGTCGAAGTCGACGCCCTTGACCGCCGCGACGACCTTGCGCCGCAGCGCCGGTCCCGACGTGAACTCGCGGCGCAGGCCCCGCACCGACAGCAGTGGCCCCTCCGAGGGGACGGCGTCCGACACGCCCTCGGCGGGGCGCTCCTCGGCCGCGAGCACCGCGGCCACCGCTCGACCTCGCGGCAGCGGATGCCAGCACTTGACCAGCGTCGCCTCGTCCGTGGGCTCGAGCCTCGGCTCGGTCCGGCACGCCTCGTCGGCGGATCCACAGCGCGGGGCGAACCTGCATCCGGTCGGCATCCGGTCGAGCTGGGGCACCGTCCCGGCGATGGTCTGCAGCCGTCGCCGACGTTCGCCGGGCAACGGGACGGCACCCATCAGGCCTGCCGTGTAGTGGTGCCGGGGCTCGGTGATCACCGTGCGGGCACGGCCGGCCTCGACCACGTGCCCGGCGTACATCACCACCATCCGGTCGCAGGCCTGCGAGACGACCCCGAGGTCGTGCGTGATCAGCACGAGCGAGGCGCCGACGTCCATGGTGGTCGTGCGCAGCAGCTCGAGGATCTGCGCCTGGAGGGTGACGTCCAGCGCGGTGGTCGGCTCGTCGGCGATCACCAGCTGTGGCTCGCAGATCAACGCCATGGCCAGCATCACCCGTTGGCGCATGCCACCCGAGAGCTGGTGCGCGTACTCGTCGAGGAGGTTTCGAGTTCTGGGAATCCCCACGCGGTCGAGCATGTCCCTAGCGCGGTCGCGTGCGGCCCGACGGGACAGCCCGAGGTGCCGACGCGGCCCCTCGGTGAGCTGGTCGCCGATGGACAGCACCGGGTGCAGCGCGGACAGCGGATCCTGGAAGACCATGCCGATCTCCTTGCCACCCAGGGCTCGGCGCTCGGTCCTCGAGAGCGCGGTGAGCTCGGTGCCGCGAAGCCGGATCGATCCGTCCACCCGGCAGTCCGACGGCAACAGGCCCGCGACCGACAACGCGGTCAGGCTCTTGCCGCAGCCGGACTCGCCGACCAGCCCGACGGCCTCGCCCGGCCGGACGTGGAAGGACACGTCGGTCAGCGCCGTCAGGTCTCCCCGGCGCCGCGGAAATGTCACCGTCAGGTTCTCGACATCCAGCACGGACTCGGTCGTCTCGGATCCCACTGTCTCGCCCATCACTCGTACCGCACCCTCGGGTCGACGAACGCGTACAGGAAGTCCACGAGCAGGTTGACCGCGACGAACGTCAGGGACGTGATCAGCACGACGCCCTGGATCACGGGGTAGTCGCGTCGCCCCACCGAGTCGACCAGCAGCCGACCGAGCCCGGGGAGCGCGAAGACCACCTCGACGGCGATCGCGCCACTGAGCAGCAGACCGAGGATCACGCCCATGGTGCTCAGGATCGACACCAGCACACCGCGCGCGATGTGCTTGAAAACCACGATCCGCTCCGGCAGCCCCTTGGAGCGAGCTGTCGTGACGAACGGCTCCGACAGCACGTCAAGCACAGTCGAACGGGTCAGCCGGGCGATGAAGGCTGCCTGGATCATGCCCAGGCACACAGCGGGCAGCACCAGCGAACGCATTGACGGCAGCAACCCCTCGGAAAGCGGCACGTAGCCACTCACCGGGAACCACTGCAAGCGCACCGCGAAGATCAGGATCAGGTTCAAACCGAACCAGAACTCGGGCAGGGACACCCCGACGATGGCGAGGACCATGACGATCCGGTCCACGGCCCGGTTGCGGTACAGCGCGGCCAGCATGCCACCGCCCACTCCCAGCACGACGGCCAGCGCGAACGACAGGAGCGTCAGCTGGAGCGTCACGGTCCCGTGGTCGGAGATCGTCGACAGCACGGGCTCCGGGAAGAAGATCGAGTGGCCGAGGTCCAGGTGCAGCAGCCTTCCCAGCCAGTCGCCGAACTGGGCGTAGATCGGCTGGTCCAGTCCAAGACTCTCGCGCAGCTTGGCGACCTGGTCGGCGGTCGCCTGGTTGCCGAGCATCACCACAGCGGGATCACCGGGAGCGAGCCTCAGCAGCGTGAAGATCAGGACGACGGGGACGACCAGGGTGGGCAGCACCAGGAGCAGCCGCTTGAGCATGTAGTGGCCCATGTCAGCGCTCCTGCAACCTTGGGTCGAGAAGGTCACGCAGGCCGTCCCCGAACACGTTGAGGCTCAACACCGTCAGGGCGATGGCCAGGCCGGGAAAGATTGACATCCACCAGGCCGTCGTCAGGTAGGAGCGCGAGTCGGTCAGGATGTTGCCCCAGCTCGGCACGTCGACCGGGATTCCGACGCCCAGGAAGCTCAGGCCCGCCTCGGCCAGGATCGCGTAGGAGAAGATGAACGACGCCTGCACGATCACGGGCGACATGCAGTGCGGGAGCACATGTCGGAACAGGATGTACGGCTCGGACTGGCCGAGCGCGCGTTCGTCGTCGACGAAGGTCGACTTGCGGATGATCAGCACCGAGCCTCGGATGACGCGGACGACGCGGGGGACGTACACGATGCTCAGGCAGATGACGACTGTGGTGATACCGGCTCCGAGGACGCCGATCATCGAGATGGCAAGGATCAGCGCGGGCAACGCCATCAGCCCGTCCACGAGCCGCATCACGATCATGTCCACGATCTCGTAGAAGCCCACGAGCAGTCCGATCACGGTGCCGCCACCGACCGAGAGCAGGGCCACGACGAGGCCGATCTTCAGGGAGGTTCGCCCGCCGTACAGGGTGCGGGCCAGGATGTCGCGGCCGAGGTTGTCGGTGCCGAACAGGTGGGCCCCACTCGGGCCCTTCAGGCGGTCTGTGACGACGATCTGGTCCGGCGCGGCGTGCGCGAGCAGCGGTGCCAGGATGGTGACCGCGACGATGATCAGCAGCGCCAGTCCCGCGACAATCATCGACGGGTGATCGGCGATGACGTGCCGCAGCCTTCGTCGACCGACCAGCACCGGATCGGACAGCGGCTCGAATGCCACGCCGCTCTCGAGTTCCCCGGACATAGTTTCCTCTCCCAGTTCCACTTCTCCAGCCGTTCGTCGGGGCCTCCCCCAAAGGCTCGTGAGAGGCCCCGACGTCGGATCAGCTGTTGACGCTCAGCCGTTGACGCTCACGCCCCAATAGACCGGGAACAGGGCCGGGACGTACCCGCTCACGCTCTTGTCCGTGGCGGCCAGCGAGAAGACGTCAGCGAACTTGATCAGGGGCACCTGCTGCCAGAAGTACAGCTGGATCTCGTCCCAGATCTTCTTGCGGGCCGCCGGATCGATGGTCGTGTTCAGCTGGTGGACCAGGTCGTCCTTGTGCGGATCGACCCACCAGCCGGGAGCCGCGGCACTCAAGTAGGCGAAGTTTCCCGGGTCGGTGTCCCCGAGCGCCGTGCTGTAGATGTTCCAGCCCGTCTTGACCGCGCGTCGGGTGCCGATGGTCGCGAAGTCCACGACCTCGAGCTTGATGTTGAACCCGACGGCCTTGAGCTGCTGGGCCGCGGTCTCGGCGATCGTGTACATGTAGGGGTAGTCCCGTGTGGTCAGCCACACGATGGGCTCGTTGTTGTACCCGGACTCGGCAAGGAGCTGCTTGGCGTGCTCGGGATCCGGGTGGTTGTAGTACTGGGAGCCCGCGTCCGACCACCATTGCTTGAACTCGACAGCCATGATGCTGGGGTCGAGCCGGTAGAACTGGTCGGAGCTGAACGCGCCCTGCATGATCTGACCCATGTCGAGGGAGGCAAGGAAGGCTTGCCGCACCCTCACGTCGTCGAACGGCGGCTGTGCCTTGTTGAAGACGGCGGTGGGCCACTGGTACGGCTTGATGATGGTGGGCACGATGTCCGGGTTGGACTTGATCTGGTCGTACATGTCGCTGTCCAGCGAGTCAGCGATCTGGACGGCGCCGGTCGTGAGGTTGTCCAGGCGCACTGACGCCTCGGGGATCGACTTGAACTCCAGCTGGTCGACGTCGGCCACGCGCTTGCCCGCCATCCCCGACGGCGCGTCGTCGCGCGCCTTGTAGTCGGCGAAGCTCGACAGCTTGGTCCCCACGCCCACCTGCTGGCTGTCGAACTTGAACGGTCCGGTGCCGATGAACTGGGTGACGGGCTGGTCGCCGGCGGCCTTGATCACCGAAGCGGGGTAGATCGCCGCCTGCTGGTTCGGGAAGGTCAGCGCCGTCAGCACGAGCGCCGAGTCCTCCTTCAGCTTCATCTCGACAGTCAGCTTGTCGGCCGCGGTGACGCTGACGACATCGCCGGCGATGCTCTGGGCGTACGTCGACAGCTTCAGCCAGCGGTTGAGCGAAGCGACGACGTCGGCGGAGTCCAGGATGTGACCGTTGTGGAACGGAACACCCGAGCGGAGCTTGAACGTGTAGGTCTTGCTCGCCTCGTCGTAGTGGTAGGTGTCCACGAGCATCGGCGACGGCTTGAAGTTGGCGTCCGGAGCAAACAGACCCTCGAAGATGTTGTAACCGATCTGTTGCGTGACGTTCTGGGTACTGGTCATCACGTCGAGCGTGGGCGGATCCGCAGCAATGGCGACCACCAGCTTGCTGGCGGAGCCGCCGCTGCCGGATGGGCTGCTCGAACATCCCGCGATGGCCAGACTGATGAGGCCGAGCACGACGATGCCAATGCCGATCTTCAGCCGGTGACTGATCCTGTGGTGAGCCCTCATGGCATCGCCTTCCTAGTTGTGAGGTGTGTACATCCCGGTTCCCGCTCCAGTACTGGCGCGGGCAATCCCTGGTCGGTGGGTGTGCTGCGTGTGCATGGTCGGTCGCCTACGGTTGTGGGACGGCCAGTCCGGGTGCGCCCCAGTCGGACTGGATGAGCTCGCGTCCGTCGCGGCTGGCCCACTCGAGCGCGAGCTGAGCTCGACGGACCTTCTCCCGTCCGATCTCCTCCGCCGCGGCCCTGGTGTGCAGCCCGGACGGGTAGAGGCCGCGGGAGTTTCGCAGGCCGAACTTCGCGTAGAGCGGCGCGCACACCGCCGCGATGTCGGCGAACTGCTCACCGCGGACGACGCCACCCATGTTGTCCGGTGACTCGATGTAGAGGTCGATCGGGAGGTCGGTGACAGCCCGCATGTCGGCCAGCTCGGCCAGGGTCAGATTGCCGGGGACATTGACTGTTCCGGCTCCCGCGCGATCGAGCACCGCCATCGTGGCCGGGTTGGCCGGCGCCAGCACGACCGAGATCTTCCAGACCACGTCGTCCGGGATCTGGCCGACCTGCTGGCCGGTCCGGAGCACGTTGAGCAGGCCCAGGTCGGCGATCAGAAACCCTCGGATGCCGCACTCGACGGCACGGAGAACGTCCTCCACGGCGTACCGCAGCTGCCGGAGCCCGCGAATCCCGCCGGTGCCAGCTCCCGCGCCTCCCGAGTAGAGGCCCCACTCCTCGCGCGGCCCGACGAACAGCGACACCTCGACGCCGAGATCGGCGCCGATCTTCGCCATCTCGCGCAGCTCTGCTTCCTCGAGCAGCATCGCGCCGCTCCCCTGAGAGACGCGGTTGACGACGACTCCACGGACCTCGGCCTCCCTGAGGACGCTCGCGAAGACAGCGGGACCTTCGACAGAGGGAATCTCGATCCGGAAGTGGGCGCCGTCCGGGAATCTCTGGGCGCTGTCCGGGGGCATTGCCTCCTCAGCGAGCAGCGCCGCTCGAAGAACCTCGTCAGCCTTCACAACCGATCATCTCCCTGCCATTCCATACGCATTCACCTCCGAGATCCACGTCGGCCCTCGCCATGTCGAAGGCCAACTTCTCGAATCGGATTGTTCGGTATTACAGAACACTGTTCGTTAACTCCGATAATGCAAGCATTGGCCGAAGATCGTGTCAATGGCGACGACGCGGGATTTACCCAGGAAATCTTGGCGAAACTTCGCAGCAACACCCGGAAACAAGGGCCTCTGAGGCAACCACTGGCGCAGGACGTCGCTCCTGGGCTACAGTCCGGGCTCATCCGATGAATCGGTATTACAGAACGCTCATCGGCTCTACCGCATCCACTCATCACGTGCGTCCCGCGGGGACGCCTGGGCCTCGAGGGGAGCCACATGGCTGACAGGGAACCGGCAGGTTCACCAAAGGCCGCGCCCAAGGACACGACGTCCGGGCGCTCGTACACCGTGGGCAGCGTCGCGCACGCCCTGCACCTGATCGACCATGTCGTCTCGGGACCTCCAGCCGGCATGTCGCTGGCCGAGCTGACGGCCTCGATGGGCCTCTCGAAGAGCTCCACCTACGCGTTGGCTCGCACCTTGGTCGACCACGGCTACCTGCAGAGCGTCGGGCAGCCACCGCGCTACCAGCTGGGGATGACCCTGGTCCGGTTGGGCGACCACGCCCTGAGTGCGATCCCGTTGAGCGACATCTGTCGTCCCGTCCTGGTGAAGCTGAGCCAGGAGACCGGACTGACCAGCCGGGCGGCTGTCAATGACAACGGCTATCCGATGTTCATCGCCCGCGTGGACGCTCCCGGCGCGATCAGATTCCACACGCCGCTCGGGGTTCGAGAGCTGCCGCACACCAGCTCCGCCGGCAAGGCGATGCTCGCGTCCATGCCGGCCGAACGCGTGCAGCAGATCATCGAGGACTCTGGCCTCCCAGCGCGCACGGCGAAGTCGATCACCTCGCTCGCCGACCTGACCGCGGACCTCGAGGTCACGCGGCAGCGTGGGTTCGCGGTCGACGACGAAGAGGACGATCCCGGGGTCTTCTGCCTCGGCGCCGCGTTCTATCGGTTCGGGCCGGAGCCGGTCGGCGCGGTGAGCGCCACGGGCATCAAGCAGGACCGCGCCACCCGGCACATCGAGGCATTGGGACGTTCCGTGCGGGCAGCCGCCGACGAGATCACGCAGCTACTCACCGGCCAGGAAACGCGATGACCCACGACCAGATCATGGAGGAACAATGAAGTACGTCCGACTCGGCGCGAGTGGATTGAAGGTGTCCCAGGTCTGCCTGGGCATGATGAGCTACGGCGACCCGGCCTGGATCGACTGGGTGCTTCCGCAGGACGAGGCCGAGCCGTTCGTCCGGGCGGCCGCGGACGCCGGGATCACGTTCTTCGACACCGCCGACGTCTACTCCACGGGAGTCAGCGAGCAGGTCACCGGGCAGCTGCTGCGGAAGGTCTTCTCGAAGCGGGACGACTACGTCCTCGCCACCAAGGTCCAGGGCGCCATGGGCAGCGGACCGAACGAGGGCGGGCTGTCCCGATCACACATCATGGACGGCGTCGACGCGTCACTTCGGCGGCTGGGAATGGACCACATCGACCTCTACCAGATCCACCGGTGGGACAACGACACTCCCATCGAGGAGACGATGGAGGCGTTGAACGACTGCGTGCGCTCCGGCAAGGTCCGTTACCTCGGGGCCTCCAGCATGGCCGCCTGGCAGTTCGCCAAGGCCCAGCGCGTCGCCGCCGAGAACCACTGGACGCCGTTCATCTCCATGCATCCCCAGTACAACCTGCTCTATCGCGAGGACGAGCGCGAGATGCTCCCCCAGTGCCTGGACATGGGCGTCGGAGTGATCCCGTACAGCCCGCTGGCCCGCGGTCGGCTCGCCCGGCCGCGCGCGGAGTCGATCGACACCCACCGCGGGCAGGCCGACCCGATCGCCTCTCGCTATGACCGCGACGATGTCGAGCACGGGATCCTCGACGTCGTCGGAGACCTCGCGACGCGCCACGACGTGAGTCGTGCGCAGGTGGCCCTCGCGTGGCTGTTCACCAAGCCTTCGGTGGCCGCTCCGGTCATCGGCGCGACCAAGCCGCACCACATCACCGAGGCGGTCGCCTCGACCTCCTTGACACTCACCGACGACGAGGTGGCGGCCCTCGAGGGCCCCTACCGTCCGCGGTCGGTCGAGGGACAGTACTGACAATTCTGACAAGAAAGGTGCAACAAGGATGGACGAGAAAGCTGCAAACGAGCTGCCGGAGTGCTTGATGTGTTCGCTCGTGGAGTCGAACGGCCCCGAGTCGGGCTGGGTCTTCGAGGA
This sequence comes from Nocardioides sp., assembly GCA_025965125.1. Classification (GTDB taxonomy): domain Bacteria; phylum Actinomycetota; class Actinomycetes; order Propionibacteriales; family Nocardioidaceae; genus Nocardioides. The sequence goes on along the minus strand of JAOPXM010000203.1, from coordinate 14,131 downwards.
GGAGCACTGGCTCGGAGGGGTGCTTCCGGGATTCGAGGTGCCGGGCTGGCTGATCGTGACCGTGCGTCGGCACGTCGAAGGCCCCTTCAACCTGAACGATGTCGAGGCCAAGTCGCTCGGTGGCATGATCCGGCGGGTCTCGGGCGCGATCAACGACCTGATGGCACCGGATCGGGTTTACCAGGTCGCGATGTCCGAACGCTGGCCGCACTGGCACTTCCCGATTCTCGCCCGGCCCAAGTGGGTTCCTCCGGAAGGGCGTGGCCTCGCGTACATGGACGCGTGCAAGGACATGATCGACGTACCCGAGGCGTTGCGGATCGCCGACGAGCTGCGAACAGCCCTGCGCTAGCCATGCCGGACGTCGAGAGTGTCGATCCCCGGACCGGCGAGGTCCGGCTCGTCGTGGGTCCGGAGACCACGGCCCACGAGGTGCACGAGATCTGTGTGCGTGCCCGGGCCGCCCACCGAACGATCCGAACGCTCGGGCGAGCCTGGCGTGCGGGCCTGCTGCGCGCCATGGCGGACGTCCTCGAGTCCGGACGCGAGCTGGTCGTGACCACGGCCGACGCCGAGACCGCTCTCGGCACGGACCGGTTGAATGGTGAGCTGACGCGCACCTGCTTCCAGCTGCGGATGTTCGCCGACGTGGTCGACGACGGCGGATTCCTGGAAGTGGTCATCGACCACGCCGGGCCGACCGACATGGGGCCACGCCCGGATCTGCGGCGGATGTTGGTGCCTGTCGGCCCCACCGCGGTGTTCGGGGCGAGCAACTTTCCGCTGGCCTTCTCGGTTCCCGGCGGCGACACGGCCTCGGCGTTGGCTGCGGGGAACCCCGTCATCGTGAAGGCGCACGAATCGCACCCTGCGACAGCTCTTCTCTGCGCCGCGCTCATGACGGAGGCCGCCACAGCTGTCGGAGCCCCCGAGGGAACCATCGGCATCGTCTTCGGTCGAGCGGCCGGGGCTCAGCTCGTGCAGCACCCTGAGATCTCGGCCGTCGGGTTCACCGGCTCTCCGAGCGGCGGACGGGCGTTGATGCGACTGGCCGAAGCCCGTCCGGCGCCGATCCCCTTCTACGGCGAGCTCGGCAGCCTCAACCCGGTGGTCGTCACCGCCGCGGCCGCCGCCGAACGAGCCGAGGAGGTCGGACAGGGTCTCGCCGCCTCGTTCACCCTGGGAGTCGGGCAGTTCTGCACCAAGCCGGGTCTGGCGTTCGTCCCGTCCGGACCGGACGGCGACGTCCTTGTGGCGTCGGCCGCCGCGGTCATCGAAGCCGGTCAGTCCCGGGTGATGCTGAACGCCCAGATCGGCGAGGCGTTCCAGCGCCAACTTGCCTCCCTGAAGTCATGCCTGGGCGTGCGTGAGGTCGCGGCCACCCCTCAGCGGGACGCGGACGGGCGGTCCGCCCGGGCGCACCTCCTCGAGGTGTCCAGTCAGGACCTCATCGACTCGATGTTCGAGGAGTGCTTCGGCCCGGTCTCGATGGTGGTGCGCTACGACGACGTCGCGGACCTGCTGCCCGTCCTCGCGCGGGTGCCCCCCTCATTGACGGCGACCCTCCACACGGGCTCTGACGAAGGAGCCGTCGACGGTGCGCTCCGCGAGGTCCTCGAAGAGGCGGCGGGGCGCATCGTGTACAACGGGTTCCCCACCGGGGTGGCCGTCTCGTGGGCCCAGCATCATGGTGGTGCCTGGCCGGCTTCCAACTCTCTGCACACGTCGGTCGGGGCGACCGCGGTGCGCCGGTTCCTGCGCCCCCGAGCCTGGCAGGACGCTCCGACGGCGCTCCTCCCTGTCGAGCTGCGAGACGAGCCGTGCGGGATACCCCGCAGGGTCGACGGAGTCGTCGTCCCCACGCCGGCCTGAACCATCGGACGAGGCCGTGGTGGCGCGGCAGGTGATGGTCAGTCAGGGGGCGGGGCATCCGCGCCGGGGGACGGGCGGTCCAGGCCCAGCAGCGGCAGCGCGTCCCGGAAGCGGATCTCGTCCACCGTCTCGGTCGTGAGCGGCGCGATCCCCATCCGGGCGCACAGCTCAACTGCGGCGGTGAGTCCTGCCACAGTTCCTGCGACCGTCGAGAAGGGGTAGTCGGAGCCGAAGATCACCCGATCCATGACCCGGTACTCGTGGGCACAGGCAAGGCCCTGGGCGAACTGCCAGGGTCGGGTGTCGAGGGCCGAGGTGTCGATGTACATGTGCTCGTGGCGGCGCACCACGCTGACCGCTTCTTCCATCCAGGGATGACCGAAGTGGGCGATCCACATGGGCAGGTCGGGGAACCGACGGGCCACCAGGTCGAGGTCGAGAGGCCGCGCGAACTCGCCGATCGCGGCGGATGTGAACGTGGTGCCCTGGTGCCAGAGCACCGGCACCCGATAGTGGTCGGCGACCTCGAGTAGGGCCAGCGACTGCTTGTCGTGCGCGTGGAAGTGTTGGTACGTCGGACCGAGCTTCAGGCCGCGGAGCCCCAGGACCTCGATCGCGTTCGCCAGCCGCTCGGGTGCGTCTGTCCGGGTCGGGTTCACGCTGGCGAACCCGATGAGGTTGTCGCGGCCGGCGATGGTCTCGGCGACGTACTCGTTGGAGACGACGACCCCTACCGGTTCCGCGTCGAAGGCGAGCACGATGGAGGTGCCCGCCGAGTCGGACTCGGTGAACAGCTCGTCGGGTTCGACGTCCCAGGTCACCCTCCCCCAGGCGCGCTCCTCGTCGCTCGCGAGCGGGGCATGCACGTGGGTGCCGTGCTTGCCGAGGTGCGTGTGGACGTCGACGCGTGCGAGCGTCACATCTCCCCCTTGGTTGCCAGGCCGACCTCTGCCGCTGCCGTCTGGTGAATTCTAGGTCCACGGCGTGCCGTCACCGACGATCGGTGAGGGACGCGGGGGCCGAGTGCGCAAGGTCGCGGGGTGGCTCGGTCACGGGCCGTCAGACCCACGGTCGCCCCCGACACCGGAAGGCGTCGAGGGCGACTGCGGGTGAGCCGGAGGACCTGTCAGCTGACGCCGAACCCGTCGAACTGCGCCAGAGCCGGGGTGCCCGAGCCGGCGGACTGGAAGACACCGGCATCCTGCGTGGTCGCCTGACCACTGGCGGTCACCGTGCCGACCGTCGTCCAGGTGGTGCCGCCGTCGGTGGAGTAGGACCCGACATAGCTGGTGTCGGAGCGCGCCAGACGCAGCTGCACCGGGTAGGTGAGGGTGCCGGCGCCCTGTCCGCCGCCGCCGACGCGCGTCGTGTACGACGTGCCGCCTCCGGTGGCGTTGCTGTAGACCATCGCGGCCTTGCCGTTGCTGACGTACAGGGCCACGCCGACCGGGGTGCCGTCGGCGTCGATGTCGTTGCGCACCATGACGCCCGCCTTCGCCGAGCTGCCGCCCGTCTGCTGGGTCACCGTGGCGCTGACCGTCCCCTCACCGGCCAGCGCTCCCGGCAGGTAGATGGACCCGTAGGCGTCGCCGGCCGGAGTGGTCCCGCCGCCTCCGCCCTGCGCGGGGCCGACATTGGCGCCCGCCGAGGAGATCGCCAGCTTGCTGCCGAGCTGGCCGAACACGGCGTCTGCTCCCGTGGTGTTCGCCGTCTGGCGCGGTGCCTGCACGGGAGAGATCACCGGGACCGTGGTGACCGCGGTGGCGATCCGCTTGGTCCCGTGGCCCTTGAAGGTCGTCCTCGCGACGAGCTCGCCGCTGGAGATGGGCTCGGTCGAGCTCGGCGCCTTTGCGGTGAAGGTGACCTTCTTCGTCGAGCCCGAGGCCAGCGTGTTCTTCGCGCCGCCCGAGACGTGCTTGACGACCCAGCCGTCGGCCTGCAGCGCCACCGACACGTCGGTGATCGGGATCCCTGAGGTGTTGGTGACCTTGGCGGTGACCGTGGTCTTCTGGCCCGGCGCCAGGGAGGCATCAGCGACCTTCAGGTCGATCACGGCGCTGGCGTTCTTGCTGAGCCCGCCGGAGTCCCTGGAGATGCGGTAGAGAACCGAACCGTGGGCCGGGACCTGGGCGCTGAGACGACCGGTGCTCTGGAAGGTGTCTCCGGACCAGAGGTCCTTGACGATGTAGGCCCTCCGCTTGGGCAGGGACAGGCCCGCTGCCGCTGCGGCGGCGGCCACGGTCGTGCCCACCTGCTGCTTGGAGCTGCTGAGGTTGAACATGCCCACCACCAGGTCACCGTCGGCGAGCTGACGCGACACGACGTTCGCCCCGCCGGCCTGCGACACCGAGGACAGGGTGGCAGCCTTCGGGTCCTGGTCCACGGCCAGGACATCGCGGTTGGTGATCAGCGAGAGACCGTAGGCGTCGAGGTCACGCAGGTCGTCGCCCAGGTAGAGCGGCGCCGACGCGACGGACCAGATGCCCATCACCGACTTGCGCTCCACCCGGGTGAGACCGCTGAGCGGGTTGGGGCCGACGAGGAGCGAGTCGAGGTTGGTCCAGCCGGTGTCGGGCCCGGCGTGCTCGGCCCAGTCCAGCGCGCTGGGCAGCCGTCCCGACGCGGTGTTCCAGTTGGTCAGCGTCGTGCAGTAGCACTCGACGTCGGACTGGGTCCGCCACGAGTCCGCCGTGGGTTGGAAGTCGGAGATGTAGCTCTGGTCGATCGACCACGAGACCTGGATCTCGGTGTGGTGGCCGGTCGCCTGGAAGGCCTTGTCGTAGGCCTCGACGTCCATGCGGTTGTCGTAGCGGGCGTTGGCGCCGGCGATGTCGCTGCGCCCCGAACCCGGCGCCACCCCGTCGATCTTGAGCAGGTCCACCCCGCCCCAGCTCTGGAAGAGGTCCACCATCGAGTTGATGTAGGCCTGGGCGCAGTTGTCGGAGGTGTCCGCGAAGTCCAGCGCGTACGAGCTCTGCCAGAAGTTGGTGCGCGGCGGCTGGCCGGTGTTCGGGTCCACGGGGTAGAGCGCGTCGGCGAGCGTGCACTCGGGTGCGCCCTCGATCGTCTGCGTCAGGTCGATCGGCTGCGTGTTGTCACCCTCGTTGCCGGCCTCCATGCCGGCCGGCATGTAGATGCCGACCTTGAGTCCCAGGTTGTGGATGTGGTCGACGATGTACTGCATGCCGGAGGGGAGCCGGTTGGTCTCGACCGCCGGGCGACCGTGCTGGTCGTAGACGGGCGTCCAGTTCCAGGTCCGCCACCAACCGGCGTCGATGTTGATGTAGTCGTAGCCGTACTGCTTGAGGTGCGCGGCCATGTAGTCGGCCTGCGCGAGGAGGTTCTGCTCGGTCAGCCAGCTGTAGCTGCCCTGGGGGTTGGCGCCTGCGGCCTTGGTGGCCTGCATGCTCCAGCTGCTCCAGCCCAGGTACGGCGCCGTCGAGGCGTCCCAGGCGGCGGACGGGTCGTAGTCGGGAGTCACGGCGGACGCGGGTGGGGTGACAGCCAGCATCGCTGCCATCAGGCCGCCGGCGGCGGCGCCGATCGCGGCCGTGAACAGGCGACGACGGGAACGGGACCTAGACATGCGGGATCCTCTCGGGGTGCTCTCAGGCGAGGCAGATGTGATGCACGCCACGCTAGGGGACCTAGTTTCCGTCGTCAAGAAAGTAAGTCGAAGAAAATGCCGTTCTGTGCAGAAATGTTGGAGGGTGCGCAGCGGGCGGAGCCGGTCCGGCAGCGGGTCAGACCGCGCCGCGGATGAACGCCTGGAGCGCCATGGTCGCCGCTCCGCGGGCCCACGCCTCGAAGGTGAGGGGGCGCACGATGAGCTCGGAGTGGATCGCCTGTCCGTACGCCTGGACCACGAACGCGGCCCGCATCGGCTCGCGCACGAGGTCGAGCGCGACCAGGCCCTCGCCGGTGAGCACGACGGACTGGGGCCCGAAGAGGTTCACGACCGAGGCGATACCGAGGCCCAGCACCCGTCCGACCTCGTGGAACACCGCCGCCGCGCGCGGGTCCTGCTCGCCCCAGGCCACGGCCGCGGCCAGGTCCGTGACCTCGCTCCCGACAGCGGTCGAGACGTCGCGCAGGATCGCTGCCGTGCCGGCCACCGTCTCCAGGCAGCCCACGGCACCGCAGTAGCAGGCCCGGTCGCCGGCGATCGGCAGGTGTCCGAGCTCACCGGAGACGCCGTGGACGCCGGCGAGCACCTGCCCCCGCACGGACATCGCACACCCGATACCCGCGCCGACGGTCACGACGGCGAACGACGGCTTGCCGACACCCGCCCCGAACCAGTGCTCCCCCGCCGTCAGCGCGCGAACGTCGTTCTCGACCAGGGTCGGCAGCCCGACCTTTGCCTGCACCTGTTGGGCGAGGCGGACGCCATGCCATCGCAGGAACGGCGAGTACGACACCAACCCGCTCTCGCGGTCGACGTCCCCGGAGATCCCGATGGCCACGTAGCGGAGCCGATCCGGGTGATCGGCGCTCTCCCGGAGTGACTCCGTCAGCGCGCCGATGCTCTCGACGACCTCGTCGACGTCGCGGGAGGCCAGCTTGCGGGACTGGGTGGCGCGGATCTGGCCGGAGAGGTCGACCAGGACGCCGAGGATCTCGACGTCGGTGACCTTGACGCCTACGAAGTACGCGGCCTCGCCACACACCTCGACGAGGCTCGCGGGACGGCCGAGGCTGCCGCTCACGGACCGCCCGACCTCCTGGAGGTATCCCGCATCGGCGAGCGGGGTCACCACCTTCGTCACGGCCGCGGACGTCAGACCCGTCCGGCGCGAGAGGTCTGCGCGCGACATCGCACCTTCGGTCACGAGGGTCGACATCACCGCAACCGCGCCGGGGCTGGTCGACGGCAACCAACCCGACCGACTGTTCACGCGCACACCGTACTGTCAAGTACGGGTCCGTGTGCCGCTAGCGGGTTAATGACTCGACCTCGGCTGCAGCACCCGCAGCGGTCGCCACGACGAACGCCGGCCTCGTGAAGCCCCGTTCGGCGAAGGCAGAAGTGACCGCGGCCCGGACCCGCGCCAGCTTCGCATCCGCGACGAGCACGATGGCCGAACCGCCGAAACCCCCGCCGGTCATCCGGGCTCCGTACGCACCCTCAACCAGGGCTGTGTCGACCACGAGGTCCAGCTCCGCGCAGGAGACCTCGAAGTCATCTCGCAGGGACTCGTGCGACTCGGTGAAGAGGCGACCGAGCTCTCGGTGCTCACCGCCCCGGATCGCGCGCACCGCGGCTCCTACGCGCAGGTTCTCGCTGAAGACGTGCCTGACCCGGCGATGCAGGATGTCGTCGGTGAGCCGCCTCAGCGCCACCCCCAGGTCGGGCGCCTCGCGCAGCAGGTCGAGCCCGAGGGCCGCAGCAGCCCGGGCGCACTCGGCCCTGCGGTCGCCGTACTGCCCGTCCGACAGCGAGTGCTGGGCGCGCGTGTCGACGATCAGGAGACTTGCCTCCGGGAAGGACCAGGACACCCCTTCGGTTCGCCCGGTGAGGCAGTCCAGGAGCAAGGCCTCGCCGGGTCGCGCGAGCAGCGCCGCGGTCTGGTCCATCCCGCCCGTCGGTGAGCCGACGATCTCCCGCTCGGCACGCACGCACAGGTCGATGAGGCGTCGTCGCATCTGCGCGTCCACCGCGACCTCGGCCATGGCACAGGCGGCCAGGGCAACCGCACACTCGAGGGCCGCCGAGCTCGACAGACCGGCGCCGACCGGGACCCGGCTGTCGATGACGAGATCCATGCCGGGCATCCGGAGCCCGGATGCCTCGAGCAACCAGACGACGCCGGCGGGGTAGCTCGACCACCCGCGAAGGCTTGCCGGATCGAGACCATCGAGGTCGATCGAGAACGCCCCGACCTGTTGCAGGCTGGTCACGGTCAGTCGCCGGTCGTCGCGTCTGCGGACCGCGACGTACGTCGCGTGCGGCAGGGCCATGGGCAGGCACCAGCCGCCGTTGTAGTCGGTGTGCTCTCCCATCAGGTTGACCCGTCCCGGCGCGGCGAAGACCCCCGCGGGTGGGACACCGTGAAGGCGCTCGAACGTCGCCACCAGGGCGGCCGACAGCTCGCGTGGTCGGCCGGGATCGAGGTCGTCGCCCAGCTCGTCGAGCCTCCACGTCGTCGTCATCGGGCACTCCCGAGCACCGCGCGGTCGGGGACCGTTCCGCCGACCTCGTCCAAGGTGCAGGCGCCGACGATGCGTACGCCGCGCCCGAACGTCCAGTCGCCGGCCACACGCAACGCGGTCGCCTGCCGGAGTCCCGGGGCACCCCAGGGGAACCGTCGGTCGAGCTCCCAGGGCTGCTTGTACACCGGCCCGAGCTCGACGAACGGGAGCGCCTCGAAGGCCGGCTCCAGGATGAAGTCGTCGGTGAGCGTGTAGCAGTCGCTCCTCAGGACGAGGAGGTCGTCTGTCGTCTTCACGGGGATGAACCTCGACCGCGAGACCTCCACGGTCCGCGCGCCCTCGAAGTTCTCGATGGCCGCGCCGATCGCGCTCTCGATCTGCACGACGCGCGGGCTCGAGGGGTCTGCCGGGTCGGCGGACTTCCGGTTGCAGATGAACGGCAGGCGGAGGGCGCCGTCCGCCTCGTCGAGCAGGGTCCTCAGCGCCCGCAGGTCGATCCAGATGTTGTTCGTCGACGCGAACCGATGCCGATCGAGGTCCGCCAGGGCCTGGTGATCCTCCGGGGCGGTCTGTGCGGTCTCGCGCAGCACCAGCCGTCCGTCGCTCTTCCGACGCGCGAAGTGCCCACCCTTGCGGTCGCTGGCGGTACGGCGTACCGCCTCGATCGCGAAGGGTGCCCCGGAGGCGGCGAACCACCCCGCCATGGTGGCGGTGGGCACGGCGCCGAGGTTGTCGGCGTTCGACACGAACACGCGGTCGAAGCCGTGGCCGATCATCTGCTCCAGCAACCCGCTGGCGTGGAGCACGCCGTAGAAGTCGCCGTGACCGGGCGGACACCACTCGAGGCTCGGATCGGCCTCCCAGGTGAGGGGCGTCAGGTCGTCGGCGCGCAGCCGGGGCTCCCTCGTCTGGAGGAAGTCGAGCGGGAGGTCGTCGTGGCGAACGGGGTAGGCCGCCAGCGCGGCGAGCGTGTCGGCACGGGTGCGGAAGGAGTTCATGAACATCAGCGGCAGCCTGACGTCGTGCCGACGCCTCAGCTGCAGCACCTGCCTGACGATGACGTCGAGGAAGGTCCAGTCGTCCTTGGCGGTGAGCAGCGACTTGGCCTTGTTGATGCCCATCGAGGTCCCGAGGCCACCGTTGAGCTTGATCACGACCGTGTTGTCCAGCGCCCTGGTCGCGGCCTCGGGCGTGAGGGTGGAGGTGTCGACCGGTTCGCTGTCGCTCGCCACGATGGAGGACTCGGGAACCAGTCCGGTCTCCCCCGCCACCAGTCGGCGGTAGTTCCGCTCGAACGTCCTGACGGCGGGCTCGGGGACGCGCGCCTCGCGCATCTTGGCCAGGGCCGCGGACAACCCGGTTCCGTTCATGTCCCCTCCTTGATGGTGCCGTCGATGCCGACGTCAACCCTTCGTGGATCCCAACGTCAGGCCGGCCACCAGCTGCTTCTGCAGGACGAAGAACACGACCAGCACCGGGAGCGCGACGAGGACCGACCCGGCCGACAGGAGGTTGTAGTCGGTGAAGTACTGGCCCTTGAGGTTGTTGAGGGCGCTCGTGATCGGGAACTTGTCGCCCTGGCCTCCGAGCAGGACGGTGGCCCAGAAGAACTCGTTGTAGATCCACGTCACCTCCAGGGTCGCCAGCGCCGCGAGCGCCGGCCGGACCAGCGGCATGGTGATCTGCCAGTACTGGCGCCACACGCTGGCCCCGTCGACCTCGGCCGCCTCGTAGATCTCCAGCGGCAGGGTCTTCATGTAGTTGGTGAGGACGAACGTGCAGAAGCCCAGCTGGAAGGCCACGTTGATCGCGATCAGCCCCCAGTAGCTGCCGAGGAGGTGCCCGGTGTCGCTCATCGCCAACGGCAGGGGAATCTCGCGGTAGATCCGGAACACCGGGATCAGCAGGGCCTGGGGCGGCAGCAGGTTGGCCGCGAGGAAGATCGCCAGCAGGGGCAGGCCGAAGCGGAAACGGAAGCGGGCCAGCACGAACGCCACCATCGAGGACAACAGGAGCGTCAGGATCACCGCGGGCACGGTGATGATCAGCGAGTTGACGAAGTACTTCCCGAGCTGTCCGTCCTGCCACACGTGCTGGTAGTTGCCGAGCGTCCAGCCGCCGAAGGACAGGTAGCCGTGGGCCTGGGTGTAGCCGTAGTTGCGGAACGAGTTGAGCACCGCCCACAGCAGCGGGAAGAGCCACAACAGCGAGAGCGTCAGCATGATCGCCACGGCGACCCGACCTCGAGGTTTGTTCATCACGCCGCCCTCGCGACGGCGAGGAGGGGTCGCGGCGACCCGGGCGCCGCTCATCGACGTTCCTCCTTGAAGACGACCCGCAGGTAGATCGTGATGAACACCGACGAGATCAGCATCATGATCACCGCCAGCGCCGAGCCGAACCCGTAACGGCTGGCCTGGCCCACGACGTTCTGCGACACCAGGGCCGCGATGATCTCCAGCCCGTTCGTCCCACGGTTGACGATCCACACCAGGTCGAAGGCGCGCAGCGACTCGATCACCACGATCACGATGACGATCATGTTGATCGGCCTCATCAGCGGGAAGACGACGTGGAAGAAGCTCTGTCGCTCGTTGGCACCGTCGACGGCCGCGGCCTCGCGCAGCGACGTGTCGATGCCCTTCAGGCCGGCCAGGTAGATCAGCATGATGTAGCCGGTGTGACGCCAGGCAGTGGCAACGAGCACTGCCCACAGGTTGACGCTGGAGTCGCCGTACCAGTCGATCTGGGTGTTGAGGACCTGGTTGAGCAGGCCCTGGTCGCGTGAGTAGAAGAGCTGCCAGATGAAGCCCACCAGTGCCAGCGACAGCACCACCGGCATGTAGAAGGCTGTCTGGTAGAAGCGGCTGCCGACCATCTTGCGATCCAGCACCACGGCCAGCAGCATCCCGAGCAGCGTGGGCCCGAAGAAGAGGAACCCCAACCAGATCAGGTTGTGCTTGATCGCCGGCCAGAAGGGCGGATAGATCGTGGTGATGTCGTCGTAGTTCTTCCACCCGATCCACTGGATCGAGTCGACGCTGCCGATCCCGTTCCAGTTGCTGAAGGACAAGACCACCGACAGCATCGCCGGCACCCAGACCAGGCACACCACGAAGAGCGTCGGGATCACGACCATGACGCTGATGACCACCCGGTCCCGCCAGGGCAGCCGCCTGCGACTGCCCCGGCGGGTGGCCCGGCTGCTCGTGCGCGCTTCGGTCGTCGAGGTCGTCGAGGTCATGCTCCTGCTCTCCGGGACGGGGTCGGGTGTGCTCGGATCAGCTGCCGAAGATGGAGACCTTCTGCTTCTGGATGCTCGAGGTGATGCCGTCGATGTCGTCGGGACTGTTCAGGAACTGTTGCAGCGACGGGATCATCACCGTCGACGCAAAGTCCGCCCGGGTGTCGCGGTCCATGAACTGGGCGATGTGGGTGGCGGCACTCACGACCTCGACGGACTTCTTCTGCAACGCGGAGTAGCCGCTGGTGTCGGCGTTCGAGTTGGCGGCGATGAACGGCGTCGCCTTGGCGTTGGCCGCCTCGGCCGCTGCCGCCGTACCGAGGTACTTCAGCATCTCCTTGCCGCCCGTCTGGTTCTGGCCGGCGGCGGCCAGGCAGAAGCCGTCGATCGGGGCGTCCAGGGCGTCGGCACCGATGGACGAGTCCAGCTCGGGGAACGTGAAGAAGTCCAGGTCGTCCTCCATGTCCGGGATGCCGTCGACCACGAACGTGCCGAGCAGGTACATGCCGCACTCCTCCTTGCCCAGCGAGGTCGCCGCCTCCTGCCAGGTCCGGCCCAGTGCATCGGGCTGGTGGTAGGGGAGCAGGCCGCGCCAGGCGTCGAACACGGTCTTGACCTCGGTGGAGTCCCAGTCCTTCTCACCGGCCATCAGGCTGATGTGGTAGTCGTAGCCGTTGATCCGCATGTTGAGGATGTCGAACGTACCCATCGCCGGCCAGCCGTCCTTGTCGGCGAAGGCGAACGGGACCAGGCCGTCGGTCTGCATCTGCTTCATCAGGGAGGTGAAGTCGGCCTCGGTGGTCGGCGGGGCGTAGCCGAACTTCTGGAAGACGGACTTCTTGTAGAAGACCGCCCAGGGGTAGTAGTCCTTCGGCACGAAGTACTGCTTGCCGTCGCTGGCGGTCGCGGCCGCCTTGAAGCTGTCGGACATCCCGTCGATGGGCCACAGGTCGCTGACGTCGGTGATCAGGCCCTGCTGGGCGAACTGGTCCATGCGGTAGCCCGCGAACCACGTGAACACGTCGTCCGGGCTGCCCTGGAGGTAGGTGTTGATGTTGTCCTGGAACGTGTTGTGGTCGACCGCGTTGGTCTTCACCGAGACCCCGGACTTCTTGGCGTAGGCATCGGCCATGGCCTTCAGCCGGTCGTAGGCGGGCCCCGAACCGGCGGCCTCGTTCATGCCGAACGCCACGGACCCGGTGGCGGATCCCGAGCCGCCACCGCCGCACGCGTCCAGCAGCGTGGACGAGCTGAGCAGCGCCCCGCCCAGCATGGCCCCGCGCAGGAACCCTCGCCTGGAGGACCCCGCTGTCGCGATGGCCGAGCTGAGGTTCGGCAGCGAAGAGTGGTGCTGTGTCACGGTGGACCTCCAATTGGTCAACACTTTTGTATAATAGGACGCATACTCGACATGATCATCGTCACATGTCAACCCTGAACCCGGGATCTGGACACAGATCCACAGAAATCCACATCGATGGCTGGGAGAACTGTTGAGCGCCTGTCCTGCGCCTGTGAACCGACCCGGTACGCCGTGGTCCGCCCGGGGGATTTTGTTCGGTGGTGACTACAACCCCGAACAATGGCCCACCTCGGTACAGGCCGAGGACGTCCGGCTGATGCAGCAGGCCGGCGTCGGCATGGTCACCGTTGGAGTGTTCTCGTGGGCCCTGCTCGAGCCGGCGCCGGGCGAGTACCACTTCGACTGGCTGGACCAGGTCCTCGACCGGCTGGGGTCGGCCGGGATCGGGGTGGACCTGGCCACCGGGACCGCCTCGCCACCGCCGTGGCTCGCGCACCTGCACCCAGAGATGCTGCCTCGGACCGCTGAGGGCGTCACGCTGTGGCCCGGCGGACGGCAGGGTTACTGCCCCAGCTCGCCGGTGTTCCGCGAACACGCCGTGGCGCTGTGCCGCGCGATGGCCGAGCGGTACGGCGAGCATCCGGCGCTTCGGCTGTGGCACGTGAGCAACGAGCTCGGCTGTCACAACGCCCACTGCTTCTGCGACGTGAGCGCCGACGCGTTCCGGGCCTGGCTGGGGAAGCGCTACCGGGACGTGGACGCGCTCAACGAAGCCTGGGCCACGTCGTTCTGGTCCCAGCGGTACGGGGACTTCGCCGAGGTGCTGCCGCCCCGGGCCGTCACGGCGATCGCCAACCCGACCCAGCAGCTGGACTTCCGTCGCTTCTCCTCCGACCAGCTCCTCGCGAACTTCGTCGCGGAGCGCGACGTGCTGCACGAGCTCTCCCCCGGTGTCCCGGTCACGACGAACTTCATGGTGATGGGCCACGTGCGGGACATGGACTACTGGTCCTGGGCCCGAGAGGTCGACGTCGTCTCCAACGACCACTACGTCACCGCTGCGGATCCGGAGGCGCACCGCGAGCTGGCCTTCAGCGCTGATCTGGTGCGTGGCCTGGCCGGTGGACAACCGTGGATCCTCATGGAGCAGGCCGTCAGCGCCGTCAACTGGCAGCCGCGCAACGTCGCCAAACGACCCGGAGAGCTCCTGCGCAACAGCCTGCAGCACGTCGCCCGCGGGGCCGACGGCGTGTTGTTCTTCCAGTGGCGTGCCTCGCGGGCCGGTGCCGAGAAGTTCCACTCCGCGCTGCTCCCGCATGCCGGGACCGACACTCGCATCTGGCGCGAGGTCGTCGAGCTGGGCGAGGTGCTGGACCGGCTCGGAGAGGTCGTGGGCACCTCACCCGACAACGAGGTCGCCCTCCTCTTCGACTACCAGGCGTGGTGGGCCTGCGAGCTCGACTCCCACCCCAGTGCGGACGTCACCTACCTCGACCGCGCCCATGCCATCCACCGCTCCCTGACCGATCTCGGCGTGGGCGTCGACATCGTCCACCCGG
>JAOPXM010000145.1 GCA_025965125.1 Nocardioides sp. | reverse complement strand
TCCAGGCGACGGCAACGGCGCCGGGCGTCGTGTCCTGGCGTTCCGCGACAGCGGCCAACCGCTGCACGAGCGCGAGATGGGCGGAGAGCTGCGGCTCCTGGAAGCGGCCATCGCGCTTGCGCCAGTCGTCGTCGGCAAGCTGCTCGATCCGCTCGCGAGTCATCTTCCCGGTCAGGAGCCCCGAGCCCATGGGCGAGTAGACGATCACGCCGATACCCTCGCGCTCGGCGAACGGCAGGATGTCGCTCTCGACGTCCCGCTCGACCAGCGAGTACTGCGGCTGCAGGGTCTCCACCGGCGCGATGTCCTGGATCCGACGCAGCTGTGTGGTGTCGAAGTTCGACACGCCGATGTGGCGCACCAGCCCTTGCTCCTTGAGCTCGGCCAGCGCCGCCCAACCCTCCTCGATCTCCGGTTCCGGGTCCGGCCAGTGGATCTGGTAGAGGTCGATCGCGTCGACGCGCAGGCGCTGAAGGCTCGCCTCGGCCTCCCGCAGCACCGAGTCACGCTTGAGGCTGTGCACGACGGTGCGTCCAGGCCCCTCGAGCAGGGAGGCCTTCGTGAAGACGTAGGGCCGCTCGGTCATGCCGTCCAGGGCTCGGCCGACGAGCTCCTCGGAGTGTCCGAAGCCGTACGCCGCAGCCGTGTCGATCCAGTTGACGCCGCCCTCGAGGGCTCGGTGAATCGCGGCGATCGAGTCCGCGTCGTCCTGCGGGCCCCAGCCGAACTCCCAGCCCCCGCCGCCGATCGCCCAGGCACCGAAGCCGACGCGGGTGATCTCCATGCCGGTCCGTCCCAGCTGGGCTGTCTCCAACAGTGTCTTGGTCATCTCAGTCCTTCGAATCGATTCCAGTCGCAGACACGCCCTGGCGTGTCTCTTCATCAGGATAAACGAAACGTTCAGTTTTGGAATTCCGAAGCGTGATGTGGCGTGGGTCATGCTGGAACCAGCCGTTGCGGGGGCGAGTCTGATCCGCATGCGACCCGGATTCCTGTTGATCCTGCTCGTCGCCGGGGTCACGTCGCCCTGGCCGAGCCCCGGGGCATCGGCGTCCTGTGTCGGACCCTCGATCGATGTGCTGGGCTCACCCCTGGATCGGCCGGAGCTGGCGCGCGCGACGCCGGTCATCGTGGCGGGGCAGCACTTCGTCAATGGGTGCAACGACACGGGCAGCCGCGATGCCGGCGGCTGCGACAATGACGAGCAGCGAGAGACCGAGATCCCCCTCACCGACGTCGAGTTGACTCTCCAGCAGGGCAGGAGCCAGTGGTCGCTGGGCAGCGCGGACGCTGGGACGGCAGGGGACAACGAGCTCGGCCAGCTGAGCTGGGAGTTCGAGCTGCCCGCGCACGTCCGGCCGGGAGCGGCACGGCTGCTCGCGGACGGTGTCCCACGTCTCGCGGTCCTGATCCGCTGACCGGTCCTAGGCTCGGCGCATGACCGTCCGCATCGAGCGCTCCGGAACGATCACGACCGTGATCCTCGACCGGCCGCACGCCCGCAACGCCGTCGACGGACCGACCGCGGCGGCGCTCGCCGACGCCTTTCGCGACTTCGACGCGGACCCGAGCCAGGCCGTCGCGGTGCTCTACGGCGACGGCGGGACGTTCTGCGCGGGGGCCGACCTGAAGGCGGTCGGGACGGATGCCGGCAACCAGGTGACCGAGGACGGGGATGGACCGATGGGACCCACCCGGCTGCGTCTCTCCAAGCCGGTGATCGCGGCCATCGAGGGCCATGCCGTCGCCGGCGGCCTCGAGCTCGCCGTCTGGTGTGACCTGCGCGTGGCGTCCGCCGACGCCGTACTCGGGGTCTTCTGCCGACGCTGGGGCGTGCCGCTCATCGACGGCGGCACGGTGCGCCTGCCCCGGTTGATCGGGGCCAGTCGGGCGATGGACCTGATCCTCACCGGGCGGCCCGTCGGCGCACTGGAGGCGGAGCGGATGGGGCTGGTGAATCGGGTGGTCCCGGTGGGCACCGCCCGCGCCGAGGCAGAGGCGTTGGCGCTCTCGCTGAGCGAGTTCCCCCAGGAGTGCCTGCGCAACGATCGGCTCTCGATGCTCGAGCAAACGGGTCTGGACGAGGGGCCGGCCCTGCTCGCGGAGTACGGCTACGGCGTCAGGTCCCTCGAAGCCGGAGCCCTCGAGGGTGCGAGGCGGTTCGCTGCGGGAGAAGGCCGTCACGGCGGCTTCTGACAGGGGACCGGGTGGGTCAGCGCGCTGGCGGAGCCTCGTCGAGACAGACCGCGACGAGCGTGCCGGGGGCATCTCCGGTGAAGATCGCCCAGCCCTCGTCGAACGAGACCATCCGGAGCTTGCCCTGCGCCGTGCGGACCAGCGCGGAACCCGGCACCTGCTCCGCACCGAACCCGGTGGCCGAGCAGTGGTGCTCGGCCATCTTCCTCGCCACCACCTGGGTGTACGCGTCCACGTTCACCGCGGCGGGCGGCCGCACGATGCTGTCCTGTCCGGCGTCGGCATTCACATAGACCCCGACAACAAGTGCAAGCAGGGCGCCGAGTGCGAACGCCTTGAACGTCATGAGCGCCAGGGCGGCTCGGGAGGACACCATGTGTCGCATGAGGGCCTCCGTCCGGTTTCGTCTTGCCCTGTTGGGCTGTGCGTGCTTCCTGGGTGGACAACGAGAGCCGACCGAGACGGTCACGAACTGTTTTCGGACTGAGAGCCAAATCTCTAGTCGCGTCCAGGCCCCCGGCGATGCGGGAGGATGGCTGCATGACTTGGTTCGCCTCACCCGCCGACGCCGCCACCCGCCTGACCGACGTGGGCTACCTGGCCGACTCGGCCACCGCGACGACCGCCTACCTGGCCGGCGCCCTGGAGAAGCCGCTGCTCGTCGAGGGGCCGGCGGGAGTGGGCAAGACCGAGCTCGCCAAGGCGGTCTCCCGCGCGACCGGCGCCGACCTGGTCCGGCTGCAGTGCTACGAGGGCCTGGATGAAGCCCGCGCCCTGTACGAGTGGAACTACAAGAAGCAGCTCCTGCGCATCCAGGCCTCCCAGGGCGACGACCAGACCTGGTCGGAGACGCACGACGACATCTTCACCGACGAGTTCCTGCTGACCCGCCCGCTGCTCACCGCGATCTCCCGCGACGAGCCGACGGTCCTGCTCATCGACGAGGTCGACAAGACCGATGTGGAGGTCGAGGGACTGTTGCTCGAGGTGCTGTCCGACTTCCAGGTGACGATTCCCGAGCTTGGCACGGTCGTCGCCGTACGTCGGCCGTTCGTCGTCCTCACCTCCAACGCGAGCCGGGAGCTGTCCGAGGCGCTCAAGCGCCGCTGTCTCTACCTGCACCTCGACTACCCCGACGCCGAGCGCGAGCGCGAGATCGTCACCTCGCAGGTGCCGGGCCTCGAGGACCGGGTCGCCGGACAGCTCGTCGCGGCCGTCGCGCGCCTGCGCGAGCTGGAGCTCAAGAAGGCGCCCTCCATCGCGGAGTCGGTCGACTGGGCGCGCACGCTGATCGCCCTGGAGATCGGCGACCTCGACGACAAGGCCATCGCCGATACCCTCGGCGTCGTGCTGAAGCACTCCTCGGACCACGACCGCGCCGTCCGCGAGCTGAGACTGCGGAAGTGACGAACAGCGGCCTCCTCGACCGCCACATCGCCTTCCTCGAGGCGCTGCGGGGAGCCGGTCTGTCCGTGTCCCTTGCCGAGGACCTCGACGCGATCGCTGCGCTCAGCGTGCTCGACTGGGACCAGCGCACGACCGTGCACGATGCCTACGCCGCCACCCTGGTCAAGAAGCAGTCGCAGCGCCCCACGTTCGACGCGCTGTTCGACCTCTACTTCCCGAGGCTGGTCGGCACCGGTGCCGACGGTCAGCCGGACGACGAGGCCGGCGACAGCGAGCACGGCGTGCG
>JAOPXM010000178.1 GCA_025965125.1 Nocardioides sp. | reverse complement strand
GCCGGCGACGCCTCGCCCTCGGGTGACGCCGCGGTCGACGAGGCGGCCTCCGGGATCTCCGGGACGCTGTCCCTGTTCGCCGACGTCTACGGGCGGTCGTCGTACGACGGGAACGGTGCGCCGGTGAGCCTCACCGTCCACTACGAGCGCGACTACGACAACGCCTTCTGGGACGGCACCCAGCTCGTGTTCGGCGATGGCGACGGCCGGGTGTTCGGCCGGTTCACCGCGGCGGTCGACGTGCTCGGACACGAGTTCACCCACGCGGTCACCGAGCGCACGGCGGCCCTGGTCTACTCGGGGCAGTCCGGAGCGCTCAACGAGTCGGTGTCCGACGTGTTCGCCGCCTGCCTCAAGCAGCGGGTCCTGGGCCAGACGGCCGAGTCGGCGGACTGGCTGATCGGTGCGGGCATCTTCCTGCCGTCGATCAACGCCCGCGGGCTGCGCGACATGGCCGCACCGGGGACGGCGTACGACGACCCGGCACTGGGCAAGGACCCGCAGCCGGCCGACATGTCCGGCTATGTCGACACCACCGACGACAACGGAGGGGTCCACCTGAACTCGGGCATCCCCAACCGGGCGTTCCAGCTGGCCGCGGTCGGGATCGGCGGGTCGACGTGGGACGGGGCGGGGCGGGTCTGGTACGACGCGCTCACCGGCGGCCGGGTCGGGCCGGGCATCGACTTCGCCGGGTTTGCGCTCGAGACCGTCGCAGTGGCCGGGCCGCACGCCGACGCCGTGCGGTCGGCGTGGGCGACGGTGGGGGTGTCCCCGTCGACGTCGGCCCTCGGTGGGGGCGCGCCGGCCGCGTCGTCACCCGCGCGCGTCTCGGTGCGGCGTACCGGCGGTTTCGCCGGCCTCGTGTCCGCCGGCTCGATGGATCTGGACGCCGACGACTCACGGGCGCCCGAGGTGCGCTCCCTCCTGGACCGGATCGATCCCCGCAGCCTCGCCGGCGGACTGCCGCACCCGGACGGCTACGTCTACGAGTTCGAGGTCCACGGCACCCGCGTCACCGTCCCGGAACAGCACCTCACCCAGGACCTCCGCCGGTTGGCGAGCCTGCTGCTGGAGGGGTCGGAGACCGGATAGACGGGATAGTCCGTGACGGAACTGCTGTCCTGAGCGCGATTTCACGACAGTTCCGTCACGGACTATCCCAAATGGGCGCTCAGGCGAGGGCGCGGTCGAGCGCCGCGGTGACGTGCAGGCTGGTGCACGGGAAGACCGGGAGCTCGGAGTCCGCCTGGCGGACCAGGAGCTCGAGCTCGGTGCAGCCGAGGATGACCCCTCCGGCGCCGGCGTCCCAGAGCTCCGAGATGATCGCGACGATGGTACGGCGGGAGGAGTCGAGCACCTTGCCGTGCACGAGCTCCTCGTAGATCACGTTGTTGACGACCTCGTGGTGGCGCTGGTCCGGGACCAGGACGTCCAGCCCGTGCGAGGCGATCCGGTCGGTGAAGAACGAACGTGACATCGCAAACGTCGTCCCGATGAACGCCACCTTCGTCACCCCCTGCGCCTTGCAGGCCTCCGCCACGACGTCGGCGAGGTGCACCAGGGGGATGTCCACCGCGGCTTCGACCTGCTCGGCCACCCGGTGGAACGTCGTGGTGCACAGCATCAGGAAGTCCGCGCCGGCGCGCTCGACGCCCTGGGCAGCCGCGGCGAGGATCTCCGCCACGTCGTCCCAGCGCTCGGCCTCCTCGAGAGCGTTGACCTCCGCGAAGTCGACCGACGTCATCACGGTCCTGGCCGAGCTCAGCCCGCCGAGCCGGCTCTCGACGCCGAGGTTGAGGGCCTCGTAGTAGGCGGCGCTGCTCTCCCAGCTCATCCCGCCGATGAGTCCGATGGTCTGCATGTTGGCCATGGTCACGATCCTCCCACGCGGTGCACCTTGTGCTGGGCGGCCTGCGCACGCGGCCGGATCACGAGCTCGTCGATGTTCACGTGCGGTGGCCGGGTGACCATCCACGTGATCGCGTCCGCGACGTCGTCGGCGGTGAGCGGCTCGGCAACCCCGGCGTACACCGCCTCGGCCCGGGCCCGGTCGCCCTCGAAGCGGACCAGCGCGAACTCGTCGGTCTTCACCATCCCGGGCGCGATCTCGCAGACCCGCACCGGCTGGTCGAACAGCTCGAGGCGCAGGGTCTCGGTGACCACCTTGGTCCCGTGCTTGGCAGCGGTGTAGCCGCCGCCGCCCTCGTAGGCGACCCGCCCGGCGGTGGACCCGACGTTCAGGATCACCCCGGCTCCACTGGCCACGAGCGCCGGCAGCAGCGCCCGGGTGACCTGGACGAGCCCGATGACGTTGACCTCGTACATCCGTCGCCACTCGTCGCTGTCGGCCTCCGACACCGGGCTGGAGCCGAACGCACCGCCGGCGTTGTTCACCAGTACGTCGAGCCGCTCGCCCACGCGGGCGGCCAGGTCGGCGACCGACTCCTCCGACGTGACGTCGCAGGCGACCGCCGTACCCCCGATCTCGGCGGCCAGCGCCTCGATCCGGTCGGTGCGCCGGGCCGCGCAGAAGACATGGAATCCCTCCGAGGCGAGGGCTCGCGCGGTCGCAGCGCCGATGCCGCTGGACGCGCCGGTGACGACGGCGGTTCGTGGGGTGCTCACGGGTCCATTCTGGCCGGGTGGCCGTGAGCGATGTAACACTGGCCTGCCGATCGTCGACCTCTGAGGTGTTCATGAGTCTGCGTGTCCCCGCCGCCCTGGCCGGTCTTCTCGGCGGCGCCTGCTGGGTGGCGCGGGCCTTCGCGGACAGCGAGGGGCTGCGGTGGGCCGGGCTTGCCCTGCTCGGCCTCGCCCTGGTGGCCACCGGGGCCGGACTGGTCAAGGCGGCCTGGCTCGGGCTGATCGTGGGTGTCGCGTTCCCGGTCCTGATCTGGTCGGTTCTCGAGGTGCTGCACGACTCCTCCGGGGCGGAGGACGTGAACGTGGACGCCGTCGCCGGCGGGGTCGTGGCGCTGGTGGCCCTGGCGGTGCTCATCCGGTCGGCGGTTCGCCCGCGCGGCCGAAGCAGCCGCGACCGGGACCGGCGTACGTCGGGATCGCACGCGCGCTGACCGACCTTCTGCGGATTACCCGGCGATCGCGGGAATCGGACGCGGATGTCCATGGTTGGGCCTCCTGGACGAGTGCGCGAGGCACCGGTCTCGATCGGAAGGAGGTGGCGTGGACGCGATCAGGCGGCTGGCCATGATCAGCCTGCACACGTCACCCCTGGACCAGCCGGGGACGGGTGACGCGGGCGGCATGAACGTCTACGTCATCGAGCTCGCCAAGCGGCTCGCCCTGAAGGGCATCGAGGTGGACATCTTCACCCGCGCGACCAGCTCGGCGCTGGAACCGGTGGTCACCGCCTGTGACGGGATCGTCGTACGCCACATCCATGCCGGGCCGTTCGAGGGCCTCACCAAGGCTGAGCTGCCCGGCCAGCTCTGTGTGTTCGCGCGTGAGGTGCTGCGCGCCGAGGCGGCCCAGCCGGTCGGGCACTACGACGCCGTGCACTCCCACTACTGGCTCTCCGGGCAGGTCGGTGCGCTTGCCCGGGACCGTTGGGGCGTCCCGCTGGTGCACTCGATGCACACGATGGCGAAGGTCAAGAACGACGCGCTCGCGCTCGGTGACACTCCCGAGCCGGCTGCCCGAATCATCGGCGAGGAGCAGGTCGTGGAGGCCGCCGACATGCTGATCGCCAACACCGACATCGAGGCCAAGCAGCTGATCAACCTGTACGACGCGGAGCCCGCCCGGGTCGAGGTCGTGCACCCCGGCGTCGACCTGTCGGTGTTCAAGCCGCACGACCGGGCCACGGTCCGCCGCGAGCTGGGTCTCCCGGCGGACTCGTCGGTGCTGCTGTTCGCCGGACGGATCCAGCCGCTCAAGGCTCCCGACGTGCTGCTGCGCGCCGTCGCTGTGCTCCTGGAGCGGGCGCCGCAGCTGCGCTCGCGGCTCGTGGTCCCGGTCGTGGGCGGACCTTCGGGCTCCGGGCTCGACCGGCCGCAGTCCCTCGCCGACCTCGCGGGCGAGCTCGGCATCGACGACATCGTCCGCTTCGTCCCGCCGGTCTCCCAGGCCGAGCTGGCGAAGTGGTACGCCGCGTCGACGCTCGTCGCCGTACCGTCCTACAACGAGTCGTTCGGCCTCGTCGCGGCCGAGGCGCAGGCGTCCGGCACGCCCGTCCTCGCGGCCGCCGTGGGAGGCCTGACCACGATCGTCCGCGACGGCCGCAGCGGGCTGCTCATCGAGGGTCACGAACCCGCCGTGTGGGCCTCCGCACTGCGCCGGGTGATCGACGACGACGAGCTGCGCGCGCGGCTGGAGGCGGGTGCCATCGAGCAGGCCCGCGAGTTCTCCTGGGAGGCCACTGCCGACGCGACACTCAGCGTCTACGAGCGGGCCCGCTCGTTCATGCGGGAGACTTCTCTTTCGTGACTGATTCTGTCGGGCCAGCTGCCTCGGCGACGATCCGCGACTACCTCACCGCCAACGACATCGACTTCGAGGAGACCACCGACGGGGTCTTCTCGTTCGAGCTGCCCGGTGAGAAGAAGCTGCAGACCGCCGTGCGCCTCGATGTCGGACGGCACGCCCTCGGTGTGCACGCGTTCGTCTGCCGCAGGCCGGACGAGAACCACGAACGGGTCTATCGCTGGCTGCTTGAACGCAACCTGCGGATGTACGCCGTGTCGTTCGCGGTGGACCGCCTCGGCGACATCTACCTCGACGGCCGGCTCCCGCTCGGTGTCGTCACCTCCGAGGAGCTCGATCGCCTGCTCGGCTCGGTGCTGTCGTACGCCGACGACTCGTTCAACGCGATCCTCGAGCTCGGGTTTGCCGCCTCGATCCGCAAGGAGTGGGAGTGGCGCAAGCTGCGTGGCGAGCCGACCCACAACCTCGAGGCCTTCCGGGGCTGGCTCGAGGCGGGCGAGGAGCCCGCGGTCGACTGACCCGGGTGGCTGGGCGCGCTGTCCTTTCCGCGCGCACTGTCCTTTCCGCGCAATCGCGCCGTTGGGACAGCTTTTCGTCCTGAGGACCTGCACTTCCGGCGCGATTGCGCGGAAAGCGCGGGTCGGGAGACACAGAGGCACGGAGACGACCTCAGTCGGCGACGAGCACGGCGACGAGCGCGAGCAGCGCCGGCAACGCCTGTACGACGAGGATCCGCCGGCTGACCGTGGCCGCGCCGTACAACCCGGCGACGATGACGCACGCGAGGAAGAACACCTTCACGTCCGTCTGGTCGCTGGCGATGCCCCAGACGAGCCCCGCGACCAGGAAGCCGTTGTAGAGGCCCTGGTTGGCGGCGAGCACCTTGCTGGCCTCGGCGAACTCGGGTTCGTTGCCGAACACCCGCCGGCCCAGCGGCTTGGTCCACAGGAACATCTCGAGCACCAGGAAGTACAGGTGCAGCGCGGCCACGAGACCCACCAGCACATTGGCGACAACGCTCATGGGGGCAGCATCGCACCGCTAGGCAGGCGGGGGAGGGATCTGCGCCATCGTCCTCGGCTTGCGGCGCGCCACTGCGACGCCGACGAGCGCGAGCGCACCGCCGACGTACGCAATTGCGGGTGGGGCCTCGCTGAGGAAGATCAGGCCCAGGACGATGGTGATCGGCGGGACGAGGTACGTCGTGACGCCCAGGTTGCTGGCGCTCATGGATTTGAGCGCGAAGGCGTACGTCGTGAAGGCGATCGCGGTGGGGAAGACGCCGAGGTAGACCACCCAGGCGATCGAGGACGCGGGTGCGTCGGCCGTCTCGCTGATCAGTGTCGGGGCGAACGGCAGGCACGCAATTGCACCCACGGTGCAGGCCAGCCAGGTCACGTGCACGGCCGGCAACCGCGCGACCAACGGCTTCTGCAGGATCAGGCTGACCGAGTAGACCACCGCGGAGACCAGGCACAGGCCGACGCCGACGAGGTCGCGGTCGGCGCCGGAGGACGTGGACAGCGAGATCACCGCGACGCCGCCGAACGCGAGCGCCAGCCCGACGACCAGGAACACGGTGAACCGCTCCTTGAGGAAGATCGCCGCGAGCAGGGCGACCAGCACCGGCGACACCTGGATCAGCATCGCCGCGGTGCCGGCGTCGACGCGTCGCTCACCCTCGTTGAGCGCGACGTTGTAGACGCCGAACCACAGCACACCGATCGCGATGATCGACACCCATTCGCGTCCGCTCGGTCGGGGGACACCCCTGCTGAGGGCAACCACGCCGAGGCACAGCGACCCGATCAGGACCCGACCCAGCGAGAGCGCGCCGGGGGAGAAGTCGTGGCCGAGGTGCCGGATCGCGACGAAGGCCGATGCCCAGAGCACCAGCGTCACCGCGACCGCCGCCACGGGCAGCCACGTGCGGGTCGGGGACTGGTTGGGGCTGCTGGCGTCGGACGCGGCGGGCTGCGTCGTGCTGGTCGTCACCGGTTGAGCCTACGGAGCGGCACCGACATCAGACACGCGGTTTTCGGACGGCGTACCGCGAGATGCGGACACCGGTCCCCGGACTGAACACGGGAACCGACGACCTCACAGGTCCAGCTTGTACCCCAGCCCCCGCACGGTGACGAGGAACTTCGGCTCGGCGGGATCGGGCTCGAGCTTGGCGCGGAGCCGCTTCACATGGACGTCGAGGGTCTTGGTGTCGCCGACGTAGTCGGAGCCCCACACGCGGTCGATGAGCTGGCCGCGGGTCAGCACCCGGCCGGGGTTGCGCAGGAACATCTCGAGGAGCTCGAACTCCTTGAGCGGCAGCCGCTGCTCGGTGCCGTCGACGGTCACGACGTGTCGTTCGACGTCCATCCGCACCGGACCGGCCTCGAGCGTGGGAGGGGCGAGGTCGGGGTCCTGCCCGCGCCGGAGCACGGCGCGGATCCGGGCAACCAGCTCGCGCGGGGAGTACGGCTTGGTGACGTAGTCGTCCGCACCGAGCTCGAGGCCGACGACCTTGTCGACCTCGTCGTCCTTGGCGCTGACCATGATCACCGGGACGTTGGACGTCTGCCGGATCTGACGGCAGACCTCGGTGCCCGGCAGCCCGGGCAGCATCAGGTCGAGCAGCACGATGTCCGCGCCGTTGCGGTCGAACTCGGTCAGCGCGTCGTTGCCGTTGGCCGCGATCGCAACCTCGAAGCCTTCCTTGCGCAGCATGTAGGCGAGCGCCTCGCTGTAGCTCTCTTCATCCTCGACGACAAGTACCCGGGTCACCGGCTGTCCTCCTGGTTCCTGTGGTCCGAGACGCGGTGGCC
The DNA here is from genome assembly GCA_025965125.1 of Nocardioides sp. Classification (GTDB taxonomy): domain Bacteria; phylum Actinomycetota; class Actinomycetes; order Propionibacteriales; family Nocardioidaceae; genus Nocardioides. The sequence goes on along the minus strand of JAOPXM010000178.1, from coordinate 6,982 downwards.
CTCGAGCTCCTGGTCCCCGAACTGCTGGGCGTGGAAGTTCGGAAGGGACAAGGTGAACGTAGAGCCCTGGCCCTCGACCGACCAGACCCGGACCTCGCCGCCGTGCGTGGCGGCGACGTGCTTGACGATCGACAGGCCGAGGCCGGTGCCGCCAGTGGAGCGGTGCCGCGCGGGATCGACGCGGTAGAAGCGTTCGAAGATCCGGTCGATCTCCTTCTCGGGGATGCCGATGCCCTGGTCGACGACCGAGATCTCGACCGAACCCACGTCGGACTTCGTGGTGACGAGCACGGTCGACTCGGGCTCGGAGTACAGCACGGCGTTCGCGACGAGGTTGGTCACGGCCGCGGTCACCTGCTCCTCGTTGCCGAACACCTCGAGACCCGGGGTGCCGCCGGTCACGATCTGGATCCGCTTGGAGTCGGCGTCGATGGCGCTGGTGTCGACCGCGATCGCGATCGCCTCGTCGAGCGCCACCGGGACCGGCGCCTCCAGAGGGTCGTCACCCTGGAGGCGGGACAGCTCGATGACCTGCTGGACGAGGCGGGCGAGTCGGTCACTCTCGTGCAGCATCCGGCCGGCGAACCGCTTCACCGCCGCGGGGTCGTCGGCGGCGTCGGCGACCGCCTCGGACAGCAGGCGGATCGCACCGACCGGGGTCTTGAGCTCGTGGCTCACGTTGGCCACGAAGTCGCGGCGTACGGCCTCGACCCGGCGCTCCCGGGTCCGGTCCTCCACCAGGGCCAGGACGAGCCGAGAGCCGAGCGGCGCTACGCGTGCGGTGACATGGCGGACCGGCAGGCCGGGGCGCGACATGACGAGCTCGGTCTCGCGGATCTGCCCGTCGCGCCGGACCTGGTTGACGAGGTCGGCCAGCTCCGCCGAGACGAGCCTGGTCCCGCGGACCAGGCCCATCGCGTACGCCGGAGCGGAGGCCTTCTGGACCACGTCGGCGTCGTCGACAACGACGGCACTGCTGCGCAGGACGGACAGGACCGTGGCTACGGCGGCCGGGACGACGGGCTCCTCGACCTGGGGCGACTGGTGCTGCTGGCGGTCGCTCACGTGCCAGGCCAGCACCGCTCCTCCGGCGACGACGGCTCCGATCAGCGCGGCCAGGAACGCCTGCGTCGTCGGGTCCACACCTCGATCGTACGGGCGATTTCACCGCGAGTTCGCCAGGGAGCGTCCGGCTTCTGAACGTTCACCCCGCGTTCACGTCTTCACCCCGACTGGTCATGCGGGCGGCTTAGGCTTCGGGCATGCGTGAAGCCTTCCACGACCAGCTCGACTCGATGTTCAACGACCTGGCCGGCATCTGTCGACTCGTCGAGGAGTCGGTTCGTCTGTCCACGGCCGCACTCCTGACGGGGGACGCCGAGATCGCCGAACGTGTGATCAGCGCGGACGCCGAGGTCGACCGGGCCCGTGAACGGGTCGAGGAGACGGCGTTCTCGCTGCTGTCCCTGCAGCAGCCGGTCGCCGGCGACCTGCGCACGGTTGTGGCGGGGCTGCGGATGGTCAGTGAGCTGGAGCGGATGGGTGACCTCTCCGTGCACGTCGCCAAGATCGCGCGGCTGCGGGTGCCGCACGTCGCCGTACCCGACGTGGCTCGGCCGACGATCAGCCGGATGGCCGAGGTCGCCGAGGACATGGTCACTCGCGTGTCCCACATCATCAGGACCCGCGACGTGGAAGCCGCGATCGCCCTGAGTCACGCCGACGAGGAGATGGACCAGCTGCGCCGCACCAGCTTCACCGAGCTGCTCTCGGCGGACTGGACGCACGGCGTCGAGGCTGCGGTGGACATCGCCCTGCTCGGTCGCTACTACGAGCGCATCGCCGACCACGCCGTCTCGGTGGCCAACCGCGTGGTCTTCGTCGTCACCGGCCAGAACCCAGCCGCCGTGGGCAGCTGACTCAGCGACCCTGGTTCGCGACGGCTGCTGCGGCTTCGGCAGCAGCCTCGGGGTCGAGGTAGGTGCCACCCGCCGTGGTGGGCCGCAGCTCGTCGTCGAGCTCGTAGACCAGCGGCATGCCGGTCGGGATGTTGAGGCCGGCGATGTCCTCGTCGCTGATGGCGTCCAGGTGCTTCACGATCGCGCGCAGGCTGTTGCCGTGGGCTGCGATCAGGACGGTCCTGCCATCGCGGAGGTCGGGAGTGATTCCGGACTCCCAGTAGGGCAGCATCCGCTCGATCACGTCCTTGAGGCACTCGGTGCGAGGCAGCTCGTCGCCGAGGTCGGCGTACTGCGCAAGCCCCGCCTGGGAGTACTCGTCGTCGTCGGACAGCGGCGGCGGCGGCACGTCGAAGGAGCGACGCCAGAGCATGAACTGCTCCTCGCCGAACTCCACGAGCGTCTGCTTCTTGTCCTTGCCCTGCAGTGCGCCGTAGTGGCGTTCGTTGAGCCGCCACGACCGGCGCACCGGGATCCAGTGGCGGTCCGCCGCGTTGAGCGCCAGGCAGGCGGTGTTGATCGCGCGCCGCTGCAGCGAGGTGTGCACGACGTCGGGCAGTACGCCGGCCTCGAGCAGCAGCTTCCCGCCGTGGATTGCCTCCGCCCGGCCCTTGTCGGTCAGGTCGACGTCCACCCAGCCTGTGAACAGGTTCTTGGCGTTCCAGTCGCTCTCGCCGTGACGCAGCAGGACCAGCGTGTGTGTCATCACTCGCCGCCCGGGGTCGGGTAGTCGCAGGAGTACGGCGTGGTCTGCTCCGTCGGCGTGGCCGCGACGGTCGGCGACGCCGAGTCCGACGCCGAGGGGGAGTCGGTGCTACTCGACGGGAGCGGCTCGGTGGTCGGGGCGTCGTCCAGGCCCGCGTAGTCGCCGCACGCGGTCACCACCGGGATGTCCAGGACCACGGCCTCGCCGCTGTCGAACCCGACGGTGACGGGCACGAACTGGCCGGCCTCGAAGGTGCCGCTGACCCGCACCCCGCCTGCGGTCGCCAGGCTGACCACGCCCGTGGCGGGGATGGTGATCGGGGCGAAGGAGTCGGCCGTGAGCGTGTTGCCGTTCGCACCGGTCAGGTCGGAGAAGGTCGCCGGCTTGGTGGCGGAGTTGTTCGACAACGTGGCGATGAACGTGCCCGTGTCGGCGTGCGAGGCCACGATCACCGCGTTCAGCACGTCAACGGTCTTGTCCCGGTTGTTGACGCCCGCGGCGTTGGTGTTGATGCGATCGGTGGCGTAGTTGAAGCCACACGACGACAAGACGGGGGCGGCGAGCACGAGTGCTCCCGCTGCGAGCGCGATGTTTCGGCGGAACTGCATCTGTCCAAGGCCTTTGCGGTTCGTCGGCGGGCGCCGGGAGTCGGTTGCGGAAGCAGCCTAGCGTCCGGGCGCCGCCGTCACTGAGCGAGGCCGACGTAGGTCCCTGCGAAGGCCATCCCGACCAGCACCAGGGCGATGTAGAGGCACGTGACGGCCAGCAACCGGCCGGCGCCGAGCCGGAGCCCGAGCTTGAGCGGCAGGTAGGTCCACCCGTCGGCGTTGTCGGGCACCAACCCCCACAGGGACGTGAGGAAGTGGGCCCCGATGCCCAGGAGTGCGGCCAGCACGACCAGCCACGGCTCGGGCGGCCCGCCATCGGCGTTGCCCGCCCAGCCCCCGTACGACAAGAACGCCGGATAGAGCGCGAACGCGACAGCCCATGGCAACCAGGAAAGGAACCCGCGTCGCAGCGCGAGGTTGGCAAAAATCCCCACCAGCAGCGACACCAGGTAGGCCATGCCCGAGCTCGTCCCGTTCGAGATCGCCAGGGGTACGACGAGCAGCACCCCGCAGGCCAGCGCGAACCAGGCGGTGCCCGGATCGAGCCTGCCGTCGGCGATGGGTTTCCCGGGGGTCTGGTGCGCCGCGTCCCGAGCCCGGTCCACGATGTCGTTGTGCCACCCCAGAACGGCCTGTCCGACGAGGACCGTGGCGAACACGAGGCCCACCTCGCGGGTGGGGCGGTTGGCGAGGGCGGCTGCCACAGCCAGCCCGAATGCCGTCAGGATCGCCTGCCTCGGGTGTGCGGCACGCAGCAGCAGCAGCGGTGTCAGGTTGCGCAGGGACAGTCGCCAACCCGTGTGCTGGCGGGTGCCCGCCGCGTCGCCGTCGAGCGGCTCGTCCGGCGGCGGCTCTTCGGCCGGTCCGGCGGAGGTGTCCGGCGCGGCATCCGGGGCCGTCTCGAGCACCGCGGTGCCGCGCTTGTTCGGTGTCGCGGTGGTCGCTTCCGGGGTCTCGGGCGCGTCTGACGGCGCCCCTGAGTCCTCGCTGCGCCGTCGCCGACGCCCGATCATGCCCGTCTCTCCCTCATGTCTCGCAGTATCGACCAACCCCGGTCGCGTCGAGGCGAATCCGTGCCGATGACCTGCAGTTTCGGTGCCAACGCGAGGTCCGCCCGGTCCGGGTGCAACACAGGAACCCGTGTCCTGTCAAGTGCCGATTAACGCTCTGACCTGCAGAAACGCCAAATCTGCCGCTTCGGCCACGTGTTAAGATAGAGCCCTAGGAAGGGGTACTTCACATATGACTTTCACCGTCGGCGAAACGGTTGTTTACCCGAATCACGGGGCCGCGATCATCGAGGACATCGAGATGCGGACCATCAAGGGGGAGGACCGGGAGTACCTCGTCCTTCGGATTGTCGCCCAGCAGGACCTGGTCGTGCGCGTCCCGTCCTGCAACCTCGACCTGGTCGGGGTGCGTGACGTCGTCGACAAGGCAGGACTCGACCGTGTGTTCGATGTCCTCCGTGCCGCCCACGTCGAGGAGCCGACCAACTGGTCGCGCCGTTACAAGGCCAACCTGGAGAAGCTGCACAGCGGCGACGTCATGAAGGTCGCCGAAGTTGTGCGTGACCTGTGGCGCCGCGAGCGTGACCGCGGCCTGTCCGCCGGCGAGAAGCGGATGCTGGCGAAGGCCCGCCAGATCCTCGTCTCCGAGCTGGCCCTGGCCGAGCACACCAACGAGGACAAGGCTGAGGCCATCCTCGACGAGGTCCTCGCTTCCTGAGGCCCCGGGACGTCATACGTTTGGTGGGACATGACCCACGATCCGTATGACGTCCCCACGCCCCCGCCGGCCCTCGGCACCGTGGTGGAGGAGGGTCGGGGCTCGCTGCCGTTCGCGCTCATCCACGGAGAGGCGCTCGTGGCGTGCGCGTCCTGGGCGCTGGGCGACGCCGGCGTGCTCCCGGTCGATGTCGGCACCGAGTGGGCCGGGATCGTCGAGTCGGGTGAGCCGTACGTCCTGCACGACGCGCTCTGCCCGATGACGCCCGCCGCGTTCATCGCCGAGTGCGTGGCCGCCGCCGTCGAGACCGGCAGCGTGGTGGTCGGTGTGCGACCGGTGACCGACACGGCGAAGCGGATCGACGGCGACGAGGTCGGCGCGACCGTCGACCGTGCGGAGCTCCTGGCCGTCGTGTCGCCGATCGTGCTGCCCGCGGCCGTGGTCGCGGCGATCGACGGGCTCCCGACGCTGGACTTCGCGGACCTGGTGACGCAGCTGCGCGGTCAGTTCCCGCTCGACTTGCGCGAGGCGCCTGCCTCGGCCGCGCGGGTCCGCGACGCCGACGACGTTCGCCTCCTGGAGGCCCTCACCAGCCCCCAGTAGTCGGAGCTATCGGGAGCGAAGCCGGGCCGGGTCGGCGAGCTCGGTCGCGATCCGGACGTCGCCGGGGAAGGTGATCTTCAGGTTCAGCGGCGAGCTCTGCACCCCTACGATCCGCAGGTCCCCGTAGCGCTCGAGACACGAGGCGGTGTCCGTGCCCTCGAACCCGTCCTCGTCGGCCCGGGAGTACGCCGCGAGCAGCTCGGCCGCGCGGAACGCCTGTGGCGTCTGGACGCCGACCAGCGGGCCAACCGGTGCCTGACCGTCAGCGTGCACCACGGCGGGGAGCGGCAGGACCGGGATCGCTCCGCCCTGCTCACGCGCGACCCGGATCGTCTCGGCGAACAACGTCACACCGGCGAGCGGTCGGGCGCCGTCGTGCATCGCGACCACGTCGACCTCGCCCGCCTCGATGACGGGCGCCAGCGCGCGCAACGCGTTCCACTCCGACGCGTGCCGGGTGGCCCCGCCCGGCACCAGGACGACCTCGCGGTCCCCGAGCTGGGGGCCGACGGCTGCCGCCACGACGTCATCCTCGCCGGGCCGCACGACCAGCAGCACCCGGCGTACGTCGGGAAGCGCGAGCGCGTCGCGCACCGACCAGCCCAGGACCGTCAGGCTGCCGAGCGGCAGGAGAACCTTGTTGCTCCCCGCGCCGACCCGGGCGCCGGCCCCGGCGGCAAGGATGACGATGGCGGCGGGCACGGCGCGAGGCTACCGGTCGGCTATGTCAGCACCGGGTCGCGTTCGACGTCGCCGACGGGTGTGGGGGAGTCGGGGCCGTCGCGCCGACTGAGCTGGGCGACCGAGCCCGCGGCGAGGCGCAACAGCGCAGACAGACCCGCGAGCGCGAACCACCCGGTCTCCTTGCGGTCGCACGCCTGGCTCACCTGGTAGCCAGGGGACGCCGGATCAATCGACAAGGCCCGGAAAGGGTTTTCACGGCTGTTACACGACGAAACAGACCCCGAACACGACGTGACCTACCTTCGGTCCCACCGAGGAGGTTTCGATGCCGCTGCCGACCGTCACGTTGCCGACGCGATGACGCCGCGCGCGACGAGCTCGGACGAGTGGCATCCGGTGTGCCGCATCGCCGAGCTCGAGGTGGAGCGGGGCGCCACGGCGCTCGTGCACGGGCAGGCGATCGCGATCTTCCGCACCCAGGACGACGAGGTCTACGCGCTCGGCAACCACGACCCGTTCGCCAAGGCGTCGATGATCGCCCGGGGGATCGTGGGGCGCCGCGGCGACATCCCGTTCGTGGCGTCGCCGACCCACAAGCACGCGTTCGACCTGCGCAGCGGCAAGTGCCTCGACGACGTGCACGTCTCGGTCCCGGCGTACGACGTGAAGGTGGTCGAGGGCGTCGTGCTGGTCGG
>JAOPXM010000156.1 GCA_025965125.1 Nocardioides sp. | reverse complement strand
GCCCACGAGCAGCTTCGGCGCGCTCTCGACGCCCCACCGCGCGACCCTTCCTGAGCGCTTCAAGGACACCAGCCCTCGTGCCCCCTCGACGCCAACGCCTCGACGCCGAGCTCGTCCGTCGCGGACTGGCTCGGTCCCGCGAGCACGCGAGTGAGCTGATCGGTGCCGGCCGCGTCAAGGTGTCCGGTGCGGTGGCCACCAAGTCGGCGACCGGCGTGACCACCGACGTGGCGGTCGTGGTGATCGACGACCCCGATCGACCCGACTACGTGTCGCGCGGTGGGCACAAGCTCGCCGGGGCGCTCGCGGACTTCGGCGTCGGCGGCCTGTCCGTCGCGAGGCGGCGGTGTCTCGACGCGGGTGCCTCCACGGGTGGGTTCACCGACGTCCTGCTGAGGAACGGCGCAGCCCAGGTGGTCGCGGTCGACGTGGGCTACGGGCAGCTGGCCTGGCGGCTCCAGCAGGACGAACGGGTGACGGTCCACGACCGGACGAACGTCCGGGAGCTCACTCCTGAGCTGATCGGTGGGCCGGTCGACGTTGTCGTCGGCGACCTGTCGTTCATCTCCTTGCTGCTGGTTCTGGACGCCCTGTTGGGTGTGACCGCACCCGACGGGGACCTGGCGCTGATGGTCAAACCCCAGTTCGAGGTCGGCAGGGAGCGCGTGGGCAGGGGCGGGGTCGTTCGGGACCCGGAGCTCCGCGCCGAGGCCGTGGTGGCGGTCGCCGACGCGGCCGCAACCCGCGGCTGGGGTGCGCGGATGGTGACGACCAGCCCGCTGCCCGGGCCCGCCGGGAACGTCGAGTTCTTCCTGTGGTTGCGCCGTGGCCCGGCCGAGATCGACGCCGTCGACATCCACAGCGTCGTGCGGGGTGCCATGTCGACGGACCTTCCGGGTGAGAAGGTTGACCCGTGAGCGAGCCGACCGCAGACGCCCCGGCCACTGCCGGGTCCGGAGTCCGGCGCGTCCTGATGCTCACCCACACCGGCCGCGACGAGGCCCGTGAGGTGTCGCTGGCGTTCTGCAAGGCCCTGACCGGCCACGGGATCGTGGTCCGCCTCCTCGCGACAGAGGCGGCGAGTCTCGGGCTGGACCCGGGAAGCTACGACCCGCCGATCGAGCTGGCCGACACCGAGGCGGGCGCCAGCCGTGACTGCGAGCTCGCGCTCGTGATCGGTGGCGACGGCACGATCCTGCGCGCCGCGGAGATCACCCACGACAGCGGCACCCCGCTGCTCGGCGTGAACCTGGGCCACGTCGGGTTCCTCGCGGAGGCCGAGTCGGACGACACCGAGTCCACGATCGATGCGATCGTCCAGCGTCGCTACACCGCCGAGGACCGGATGACGCTCGACGTGCGGGTGTTCCGTGACGGCGAGCTGGTCACGAGCACGTTCGCCCTGAACGAGGCGAGCGTCGAGAAGGCGGCCCGGGAGCGGATGCTCGAGGTCGTCGTCGAGGTCGACGGCAGGCCGCTGTCCCGCTGGGGTTGCGACGGGGTGGTCTGCGCTACCCCGACCGGCTCCACGGCGTACAACTTCAGTGCCGGCGGACCCGTCGTGTGGCCCGGCGTCGAGGCGTTGCTGCTGGTACCCATCAGCGCCCATGCCTTGTTCGCGCGCCCGCTCGTTGTTGCGCCGACGTCCACGCTGGCGGTGGAGGTGATGGCGCGCACCCAGGGAGGCGGCGTGCTGTGGTGCGACGGCCGGCGCACGGTCGAGCTGCCGCCCGGAGCCAGGATCGAGGTTCGCCGCGGGCCTGACCCGGTGCGGCTCGTCAGGCTGCACCAGGCGCCGTTCACCGACCGACTCGTGGCCAAGTTCGGACTACCGGTCGAGGGCTGGCGAGGCTCGGCCGAGCGTCGGCGGCGGGCCGACGATGCTTGAGGAGATCCGGATCGCCTCGCTCGGGGTGATCGACTCCTCGACGCTCGAGCTCGGACCTGGCCTGACCGTCATCACCGGCGAGACCGGCGCCGGCAAGACCATGATCGTGACCGCGCTCGGGCTGCTGCTCGGCGGGCGGTCCGACAGCGGGGCAGTCCGCTCCGGCGCCCGGACCGCCAGGGTCGAGGGCGTCGTGCTCACCACCGACCTCGACGGCTTCGCGCAGGCCGTGGAGGAGGCTGGGGGAGAGGTCGAGGACAACCGTGTCGTGCTCGCCCGGAACGTGACGGCCGAAGGCCGGTCCCGAGCCTTCGTCGGCGGCGCGTCGGTGCCGGTGTCCACCCTGGCCGGGATCGCCGAGCCGCTGGTGGCCGTGCACGGGCAGTCCGACCAGCACCGGTTGCTCCAGCCCCGGGCCCAGCGCGACGCGCTCGACAGGTTCGGCGGCCCGCCGACTGCGGAGCTGGTCGCGACCTACTCCCGGCTGCACGGCGAGCTGAGCAGCACCGAGGCCGAGCTCGATGAGGTCGTCGCGACGGCTCGCGACCGGGCGCGCGAAGCTGACCTGCTCCGTTTTGGGCTCGGCGAGATCGAGGCCGTCGCACCCGAGGCGGGCGAGGACGTGGACCTCGCTGCCGAGGAGACCCGGCTGGGTCACTCCGACACCCTGCGGGGTGCCGCCGAGCTGGCCCGGGAGGCACTCTCGAGCGACCAGGACGAGGCTGACGCCCTCGCCGCGACCTCCACAGCGCGAACCCTGCTCGAGGGAGTGCGCGAACACGACACCGAGGCCGGCGAGCTTGCCGACCGGCTGGCCGAGGTCACCTACCTGCTCTCGGACGTGGCCGCCGATGTGGCGTCGTACGCCTCTCGGATCGAGACCGACCCGGCCCGGCTGGCCGCCGTGTCACAGCGGCGAGCTGAGCTGACCGCGCTCACCCGCAAGTACGGCGACACCATCGACGAGGTGCTCGCCTGGGCGGAGCAGGCAAGCGGCCGGCTGCTCGACCTGGACGGGACCGACGAGCGGATCGAGCTGCTTCGCGCCGAGCAGGAACGGCTCCGCACGGAGCTCGGCGCGGCCGCCGCTGCCCTGAGCACGGCCCGTCACGCGGCTGCCGGCCGGCTCGCGGCCGAGGTGACCGAGGAGCTGGCGCTGCTGGCCATGCCCGACGCCCGGATCGAGATCGAGGTCCGCCAGACACAGCTGGAGGCCCCGGCCGGCGGGAGCGGTGGACCGTTGCGGGTCGGCGACCGATGGTTACGCCATACCCGGTCCGGGGTCGACGACATCGAGTTCCTGCTCGCTGCCAACACCGGCTCGGAGCTGCGTCCCCTTCACAAGGGAGCATCAGGCGGTGAGCTGTCCCGGGTGATGCTCGCGCTCGAGGTGGCGCTGGCCGGGACCAGCCCGGTGCCCACGTTCGTCTTCGACGAGGTCGACGCCGGGGTCGGCGGCACGGCCGCGGTCGAAGTCGGCCGACGGTTGGCGCAGCTCGCCCGCAACGCCCAGGTCCTGGTCGTGACGCACCTGCCCCAGGTGGCGGCGTACGCCGACCGGCACGTCGTGGTGGAGAAGTCCTCCGACGGGTCCGTGACCAGCTCCGGCCTGACGGTCCTCGACGCCGCGCAACGCGAGAGCGAGCTCTCCCGGATGCTGGCCGGGCTGACCGACTCCGACACGGCGCTGGCCCACGCCCGCGAACTCCTCACGATCGCCCAACCGGCCCGCGCTCTGGGCTGAAACCGCCCGACGCGCCCGGCCCCGGCGGTTGCGGGGGAAGGCGATCCCGATTTGTCAGGATGGATCGGAGATGAAACTCCCAGCACGACAACACATCGACATCGACCTGCCCGGACTCGTCGGCACCGCCCGTGTCGAGCGCCGGTCCCGGATCCTGCTCCCGCGACTCCGCCCCGGTGACATCGCCGTCCTCGACCACGTCGACCTGGACCGCGCCACCGCCCAGGCACTCGTCGACGCGGGCGTCTCCGCCGTGGTCAACGCCGCACCGATGATCTCCGGCCGCTTCCCCAACCTAGGACCCGAGCTCCTCGAAGAGGCCAAGGTGGCCATGGTCGACGGCATCGGGATGAGCGGCCTGGCAGCAATCGGCGACGGCAGCACGGTCCGGCTCTACGAGGGCAACGTCTACGTCGACGAGGAGCGGGTGGCCACCGGCCGCGAGGTGGGCCGCTCGCAGATCCGCGAGGACATGGCCGATGCCCGGCAGGGGATGGCCACCCAGCTCGAGTCCTTCACCCACAACAGCGCCGAGTTCCTCCGGCGCGAGCAGGACCTGCTGCTGCACGGGCTCGGCGTGCCGCTCCCGACCACGAGGATCGCGGGCCGCACTGCGGTCGTCGTCGTGCTCGGCTACGACTACGACTCCGAGCTGCGGGCCATCGGCCCGTTCCTGCGCGAGCAGCAGCCGGTGCTGATCGCGGTCGAGCAGGCCGCCGACGCCCTGCGCAACGCGGGCCTGCGGCCCGACATCGTGATCGTTGACGGCGGAGCCGACGGAGCGGACCTGCCCAGTGCCAAGACGCTGAAGGCCGCCCGGGACGTGGTGGTCCGCGTCGAGCGCGGCGCCGGCAGCCCCGCCCTGGAACTGCTGGACCGGATCGGCATCAGGCCGTTGCGCTTCGAGTCGTCGGCGACCTGCGAAGACGCGGCGCTGATCCTGGCCGACGCCGGCGACGCCTCCGTGATCGTCGGGGTGGGCCTGCACGCCACCCTCGAGGAGTTCCTCGACCGCCAGCGACAGGGGCTGGCCAGCACCTACCTCACCCGGCTCAAGGTCGGTCCCCGCCTCGTCGACGCGTCCGCCGTGCCCCATCTCTACTCCGGCCGGGTCCGGCCGCACCACCTGATGCTCGTCATGCTCGCCGGCCTGGTCGCATTGGTAGCCGCCGTCTGCGTCACGCCCGTGGGCCAGGACTGGGCGGACCAGTGGTCCGCGGCCCTGTCCGACCTCATCGACTATCTCCGAGGACTCTTCTAGGTGATCACCTACCGCCATCACATCGTCTCGCTCGTTGCCGTCTTCCTCGCCCTCGCCATCGGGGTCGCCCTCGGCGGTGGTCCACTCAGTGATCTCGGTCGAGACGCCAGCGCGACGACCTCGACCGCCAAGGAGAAGACCCTGGACGCCAAGCGTGCGGCCACGTTCGGCGACGAGTTCGCCGTGGCCACCGGCCAGACCCTGTACGACGGCCGGCTCCAGGACCATCCCGTCGCGGTGCTGGCCCTCCCCGGCGCCGACGAGGACATCGTGGCCGCGCTCGAGCAGCAGATCGAGACGGCCGGTGGCTCGGTGACCGGTCGCTACAACGTCCAGAAGGCACTGGTCGACCCCGGCGAGAAGTCGCTCGTGGACGCCCTTGGCAGCCAGCTGATGACGCAGCTGGGAGCGGGAGTCGTCGACGCCGAGACATCGACGTACACCCGGATCGGGCAGCTGGTCGGCGTGGCCGTCTCAACGACCCAGACGACCGCTGAGCCGGTGGGCAGCAAGGCGACGTCCATCCGGCAGAGCCTCGTCGGCGCCGACCTCATGACCTCACCACGCGGTGAGGTCGACGTCGCCCCGCTGGTACTGGTGGTCATGGGGTCGAAGTCCGGTGGTGACCAGGACCAGGCCGTGCTGTCGGGCATTCTCTCGGGTCTGGCCGCCAAGTCGGCAGGCGCGGTGGTCGTCGCGGACTCCGCGGCCGGTGTCAACGGCAGCCTGGCCGCCCTGCGTCGGCAGCCGGCGGCGGATGAGGTGACCACCGTCGACGGGGTCGAGTCGCCCCTCGGTCAGGTGACCGCGACCCTGGCACTGCTGCGTGCCCTGGCCGGCGATGGCGGATCCTTCGGTGCTTCGGGGCCCGACGGCGCCGTGCCGCTCGGTTAGTCACGAGGACGCCCGCTCATGGCCTAGGATGGAGTTCCGTGAAGCCCGAGGCCCCCACCAAGCACGTGTTCGTCACCGGAGGCGTCGCCTCCTCACTGGGCAAGGGGCTCACGGCCTCCAGCCTGGGTCGCCTGCTCCGGTCCCGCGGTCTCCGCGTCACCATGCAGAAGCTGGACCCCTATCTGAACGTCGACCCGGGGACGATGAACCCGTTCCAGCACGGCGAGGTCTTCGTCACCAACGACGGCGCCGAGACCGATCTCGACATCGGCCACTACGAACGGTTCCTCGACACCGACCTGAGCCAGATCGCCAACGTCACCACGGGACAGGTCTACTCCAGCGTGATCGCCAAGGAGCGCCGTGGCGACTACCTCGGCGACACCGTGCAGGTGATCCCGCACATCACCAACGAGATCAAGGAACGCGTGCTGGCCATGGGCGGCCCGGACGTCGACGTCGTCATCACCGAGGTCGGCGGCACCGTCGGAGACATCGAGTCGCTGCCGTTCCTCGAAGCCGCCCGCCAGGTCCGTCACGACATCGGTCGCGACAACTGCTTCTTCCTGCACGTCTCGCTGGTGCCCTACATCGGGCCGTCCGGTGAGCTGAAGACCAAGCCGACACAGCACTCCGTCGCCGCGCTGCGCCAGGTCGGCATCCAGCCGGACGCGGTCGTGTGTCGCGCCGACCGCGAGCTGCCCCAGTCGATCAAGCGCAAGATCTCGCTGATGTGCGACGTCGATGAGGAGGCGGTGGTGACCGCTGCGGATGCGCCGTCGATCTACGACATCCCCAAGGTGCTGCACCGCGAAGGCCTCGACGCCTACGTCGTACGCCGTCTCGACCTGCCGTTCCGCGACGTCGACTGGACCGTGTGGGACGACCTGCTGCGGCGAGTGCACCACCCCAAGGAGGACGTCACCATCGCCCTGGTCGGCAAGTACGTCGACCTGCCCGACGCCTACCTGTCCGTCGCGGAGGCCCTGCGTGCCGGTGGGTTCGCCCACGAGGCCAAGGTGCACCTGCGCTGGATCGCCTCCGACGAGTGCGAGACCCCGGCCGGTGCGCACAAGCACCTGCACGACGTCGACGCGGTGTGCGTGCCCGGGGGCTTCGGTGTCCGTGGCATCGAGGGGAAGCTCGGCGCCCTCACCTACGCGCGCACCAACGGCATCCCGACGCTCGGCCTGTGCCTCGGCCTGCAGTGCATGGTCATCGAGTACTCCCGCAACGTGGCCGGCCTCGCGAAGGCGGCGTCGACCGAGTTCGACCCCGACTGCCCGGAACCGGTGATCGCGACGATGGCCGAGCAGGTCGCGTTCGTCGAGGGCGCCGGAGACCTCGGCGGCACCATGCGGCTGGGTCTCTACCCGGCCGAGCTCAAGGACGGCTCCGTGGTCCGTGCGGCGTACGGCGAAGCATCGATCGAGGAACGCCACCGGCACCGCTACGAAGTCAACAACGCGTACCGCGACCAGCTCGAGGAGGCCGGGCTCGTCTTCTCGGGCACCTCGCCGGACAACAACCTGGTCGAGTTCGTGGAGCTGCCACGTGAGGTGCACCCCTACTACGTCTCCACCCAGGCCCACCCGGAGCTTCGATCGCGTCCCACCCGCCCCCACCCGCTGTTCGCGGGCCTCGTCGGGGCGGCCATCGAGCGGCAGAAGGAGCTCCGGTTCCCGATCGACGAGACCGGGCTGCGCCGCGAGCCCGGACCCGACCAGGACCCCAACCCCCAGCTCAGCGACGTCTAGGGCGAGTCCTGGCCGCGGGCTCGTAGCACCCGGGCGATGGTGTCCGCGCCGGTGAGCAACGTCGTGCGGACGGTGGGATCGGTGCCCTCGGCCGCGGCCATGGCCCGCGCCCGCTCCACGAACGCCCGGTCGCCGGTGGTCGGGAACATGTTGCGCACCAGGCCGCCCATGGCGAGCATGCCTCCAATCGGGAGAGCCTCGAGCTCGTCCAGGTAGCGGTGGGCCCAGCGCACCATGAGCTCGCCCTGAACCGGCCGCCAGAAGCAGGTGGCGAACTGTTGCAGCGGGAGGCTGGCCGGGATGGACCTCGTCCCGAAGGCCTCCTTCCACGCCTCCTCCTTGGCGTTGTCGTCCGGCCGGGCCGCTGTCACGCCGAGGGCCCGGACGCCGGCGTCGGGGTCCGGGTCACGCTCGAGGAGTGCTTCGACGGCGGCGCCGTCGTACGCGTCCAGCGCTGCTCGTCGGGCGAGCACCCGCCAGGCCAGGTCGAGGTTGTCTCTCGCGGCCTCGTCGAGCAGGGCGAAGTGCTCGGCGGACGCGGCGGCGGCTGCCAGGGTCCGCAGCGCGGGTGACCGGTGCTCGGGAACCTTCGCCAGCTCGGCCGCCACGTCGGCCAGACGGGCCAACCGGTCCGGCACCGACGCCGGGTCGCTCCACTGCTCGGCTGCCCTGAGGGCCATGGCCAGGAACGGCTCGACGACTCCCGCGCTCCGTTCCACCGACAGAACGTCGAGCACGCAGATGAGGAAGGCGTCCGCCGTCAGCTCGCCCTTGGCGAGCATGTCCCACGCCGTGGCCACCGCCAGGGCCCGCGACAGGGGGTCGGGCAGCTTGCTGGCCGCGGCGAGGAGGTGCGCGAGCGAGCCGACGTCGGTCCGGACGGCGGCGAACGTGAGGTCGCGGTGGTTGAGCAGGTGGAGGTCGGCGTCGGGCAAGCCGAGCACGGTCGTCCTCGCTCCCGAGGTTTCGACCTCGGTGACCCCGAGTGGCTCCAACCCGCCCGGGGCGCGCCGGTAGGACGCGATGTCGAGCCGGTGTGGCCGCGGCTCGTCACCGCCCGGACCCTCGGCGTGGATCTCGCCCCCGGCTGCCGACGTGGTGAGCCTGAGGGTGTCCGTGCCCGCGCGGTCGAACCAGGCGCTGGTCCACTCGCCGAGGTCACGCCCCGCCGCGTCCCCGATCGCGGACATCAGGTCAGCCAGGGCAGTGTTGCCCCAGGCGTGCTCCCGGAAGTAGGTGGCCAGCCCCGCCACGAAGGCCTCCTCCCCGACGTATGCGACGAGCTGCGCCAGGACGCTCTGGCCCTTGACATAGGTGATCGCGTCGAAGTTGGCCATCGCCTGCGCGACGTCGGGGACGTTGCCCCGGATCGGGTGGCTGGCCGGTCCCATGTCCATCTGGTACCCGGTCAGCTTGAGGCCCGCGAGGAACGTCGCCCAGCCGTCGGTGTACGGCGTGGCGCCGACCGCGGCCCAGGTGGCCGCCCAGGAGGCGAACGCCTCGTTGAGCCAGAGGTCGTCCCACCACCGCATGGTCACCAGGTCGCCGAACCACATGTGGGCCATCTCGTGCAGCAGCACGGAGTTGACCATGGCCCGTTGGCCGTGGGTCGGCGGGCTGCGGAACAGCACGCTGTCGGTCCAGGTGACGCAGCCCCAGTTCTCCATCGCTCCGCCCATGTTCGGCACGAACACCTGGTCGTACCGCACCTGCGGGAACGGCATCCCGAACCGGTCGCCGAAGAAGGCAAGACCGGCCTCGGTGGCGGCGAAGAGGTCGGCGGCGTCGCGCTCGAGGTACTCCTTGAGGGACTGGCGGCAATAGAGGCCGAGGCTGTGCCCGCCCCGCTCCTCGCGCAGCTCGTGGAACGGCCCGGCGTTGACGACCACGACGTACGTCGACAGCGGGGGCGTGTCGGGGAAGGCCCACAGCCGCCCGCCGTCGGTCAGGTCGACGACGGACTCGGGTCCGTCGTTGCTGGTGACGGTCCAGGTCTCCGGGGCGGACACGCTGAACCGGTGCGGGGCCTTCAGGTCGGGCTGGTCGAAGCAGGCCCAGGCGCGCCGGGCGGCATCTGGCTCGAAGGAGGTCCAGACGTACACGAGCTTGTCCGACGGGTCGACGGTGCGCAGGATGCCGGCCCCCGAGCCGGTGTCGCTCTGCGCGGAGGAGACCACCAGCACGTTCTCGGACACCAGGTCGGACAGGTGGATCCGGCCGTCGACCACGGCGGAGGCGTCCAGCTCCACCCCGTTGAGGCTCGCCGATCGCACGTCGGCGACACAGTCGACGAACGTCCCGGCGCCGGGGCGCTGGCAGCGGAACGTGATCGTCGAGGTGGCCTCGAGCACCTCGCCCTCGAACAGTCCGCGCAGGTCCACCGCAATGTCGTAGCGGTCCACGTCGATCAGGGCGGCGCGTTCCTGCGCCTCGGTCATGATCAGGCTCCGTGAGTGATCTGTCACGTTCGCCACGGTAGCGTCCACGTCATGGACGGACCGCCCTCGCCGCTGGCCGACCGGCCGGAGGAATGGCCGGTCGTCTCCTCGAAGGACCTGCACCGCGACGACTGGGTGGTGGCGCTCCGCTCGGACCGGATCCGTCGCCCCGGACACCCCGAGGAGGAGCCGTTCGAGCGGCTGGTCCTCGAGCACCCGGGCGCCGTGATCGTGCTCGCCGTGGATGCCGAGGAACGGGTGTTCTGCCTGTCGCAGTATCGCCATCCCGCGGGTCGCCGGTTCATCGAGATCCCGGCGGGCCTCTGTGACGCTCACGGCGAGGACCCGCTCGAGGTGGCCCGCCGCGAGCTCCGCGAGGAGGCCCAGCTCGAGGCCGGCGACTGGACCCACCTGACCTCGACGTACTCCTCGCCGGGCATCTCGAACGAGCTCATGCACGTCTACCTCGCCAGGGACCTGCGGGAAGCAGGTCGCGGCGACTTCGAGCTCGCCCACGAGGAAGCCGACATGACGGCGTTCTGGGTGCCGTACGACGAGCTCCTCGCCGCGGTGCTCGACGGCAGGGTCGGCGACGCGCCCCTGGTGATTGCCATACTGGTCGCGCAGGCACGAGGTCTGGCAGGGTCTGGTTGGAGTCAGGTCGAGGGAGGAGAACATCGGTGAAGGTCGGCGTTCCGAAGGAAGTCAAGAACCACGAGTACCGCGTGGCCATCACGCCGATCGGTGTGCACGAGCTCACCGCGCACGGCCACCAGGTGTTCATCGAGCAGAACGCCGGTGTTGGCTCCTCGATCAGCGATGACGAGTTCGTCGCTGCCGGTGCCGAGATAGTCGCGGACGCCGACGCTGCCTGGGGCACCGACGGCACCATCGACATGGTGCTGAAGGTCAAGGAGCCGGTCGCGGAGGAGTACCACCGGATGCGCGAGGGGCTGACGCTCTTCACCTATCTGCACCTGGCCGCCGACAAGCCACTCACCGAGGAGCTCCTCGAGCGCAAGGTGACCGCGATCGCCTACGAGACCGTGCAGCTGCCCTCCGGGGGCCTGCCGCTGCTCTACCCGATGTCGGAGGTCGCCGGCTGCCTGGCGCCCCAGGTGGGCGCCTACTCGCTGCTCAAGGCCCAAGGGGGCCGTGGTGTGCTGATGGGCGGTGTCGGTGGCGTCGCCAATGCCAAGGTGGTGATCATCGGCGCGGGGGTCTCGGGACAGAATGCCGCCAACATCGCGCTCGGCATGGGGGCCGACGTCACCCTGCTCGACACCGACCTGGACAAGCTGCGGATGTCGTTCTGGCGCTACAACAACCGGGTGCACGGCCTCGCATCGTCCCAGCTGGCCATCCAGCAGCAGGTGCGGGAGGCGGACATGGTGATCGGGGCGGTGCTCATCCCCGGTGCGAAGGCCCCGAAGCTCGTGTCGAACCAGCTTGTCTCGGAGATGAAGCCGGGCTCGGTGCTGGTCGACATCGCCGTCGACCAGGGCGGCTGCTTCGAGGACACCCACCCGACCACCCACGCGGACCCGACGTACGTGGTGCACAGGTCCACCTTCTACTGCGTGGCGAACATGCCCGGTGCGGTCCCGAACACGTCGACGTACGCCCTCACCAACGCGACCATGCCGTACGCCGTGGCGCTGGCCAACAAGGGCTGGGTGCAGGCATGCCGTGACGACCACAGCCTCGCGCTGGGCCTGAACACGCACGCCGGAGACCTCACCAACGCGCCCGTGGGCGAGGCCGTCGGCATCGAGGCGGTCTCACTCGAGTCCGCTCTTGCCTAGAGCGTGAACGGCGGGGGTCTGACCCGGGCGGTGCGCACCTACCTCGACCACCTCTCGGTCGAGCGGGGGCTGGCCAAGAACACCCTGACGTCGTATCGCCGCGACCTGCGCCGCTACCAGGAGTACCTCGCCCAGGGGGGCATCGACGAGCTCGCCGACATCTCCGAGGCGACCGTGTCGGGGTTCCTGATGCGACTGCGCGAGGGCGACGCCGACCATCCACCGCTGAGTGCGACGTCGGCCGCACGCACGGTCGTCGCGGTGCGCGGCTTCCACAAGTTCGCCGTCCGCGACGGGCTGGCCGTGGCCGACCCGGCTGGGGGTGTGAAGCCGCCGACGCCGGCGAAGCGGCTGCCCAAGGCGCTGCCGTTGAGCGACGTCGAGGCGATCCTCGAGGCGGCCGGCTCGCCCGGCACCACCCTGGCACTGCGGGACCGGGCTTTGCTCGAGGTGCTCTACGGCACCGGCGCCCGGATCTCGGAGGCGGTGGGCCTGGATGTCGACGACCTGGACGCCGTGGACGGCACCGTGCTCCTGCGCGGCAAGGGCAGCAAGGAGCGGATCGTGCCTGTGGGGTCCTATGCCCGTGAGGCAGTCGACAACTATCTCGTCCGGGCTCGCCCCGAGCTGGTGTCGACGGGAAAGGGCACGGCGGCGCTGTTCCTGAACGCTCGCGGCGGCCGGCTCTCGCGGCAGTCGGCCTGGTCAGTGCTCGTGAAGGCAGCGGACCGCGCCGGAGTCACTCGGGACGTCTCGCCGCACACACTGCGGCACTCGTTCGCCACGCACCTGCTCGAGGGCGGGGCCGACGTGCGCGTCGTCCAGGAGCTCCTCGGTCATGCTTCCGTCACGACCACCCAGATCTACACGCTGGTCACCGTGGAGAACCTGCGCGAGGTGTTCGCGACCTCCCATCCGCGGGCGAGGGACTCATGACGGTCGAGTCACCGGGTCTCGAGACGGTGGCTGCGCCCGCTCCCCACCCAGCAGACGCGCGCTGGGTCCCGCGCGTCGACGACGCCGACACCGTGTACGACGCGTTGACCACGTGGGTCGAGGCGCAGGGCCTCGAGCTCTACCCGCACCAGGACGAAGCCATCATCGAGATCCTGGCCGGCAACAACGTCATCCTGGCCACGCCCACCGGGTCCGGGAAGTCACTGGTCGCCGTGGGTGCCCACGTCGCCGCGATGGCGGGGGAGCGGGTGAGCTTCTACACGGCCCCGATCAAGGCGCTGGTGAGCGAGAAGTTCTTCGCCCTGTGCGAGGTGTTCGGGGCGAGCAACGTCGGGATGCTCACGGGTGACGCGTCGGTGAACTCCGACGCACCGATCATCTGCTGCACCGCCGAGGTGCTGGCCAACATCGCACTGCGCGAGGGATCCCGGGCGGACGTCGGACTGGTCGTGATGGACGAGTTCCACTTCTACGCCGAGCCCGACCGCGGATGGGCCTGGCAGGTGCCGCTGCTGGAGCTTCCGCAGGCGCAGTTCCTCTTGATGTCGGCGACGCTCGGCGACGTCACCGACCTCGCCGTGGACCTCACCCGACGAAACGGGCGAGACACTGTCGTCGTCGACGACGCGGAGCGGCCGGTGCCGCTCACGTTCACCTATGCGATGACCCCCCTGGCGGAGACCCTGGAGGAGCTGGTCGAGACCCACCAGGCACCCGTGTACGTCGTCCACTTCACCCAGAAGGACGCCGTCGAGCATGCGACAGCACTGATCGCCGCGAGCTCGTTCAACCTCAAGCTGCCGACCGAGCACCGCGACGCCATCGCCGAGCGGCTCGGCGGCTTCAAGTTCGGTGCCGGCTTCGGCAAGACGCTCTCGAAGCTGCTGCGCCGCGGGATCGGCGTCCACCACGCCGGGATGCTGCCCCGCTACCGGCGCCTGGTCGAGCAGCTCGCCCAGGCCGGGCTGCTCCGCGTCATCTGCGGCACCGACACGCTCGGTGTCGGGATCAACGTGCCCATCCGGACCGTGCTGTTCACCGGGCTGGCCAAGTTCGACGGCACCCGGCAGCGGATCCTGCGGACCCGCGAGTTCCTCCAGATCGCCGGCCGCGCAGGCCGGGCCGGATTCGACACCGCCGGGGCCGTCGTCGTGCAGGCACCCGAGCACACCATCGAGAACGAGAAGGCCCGCCTGAAGTCCGACGCGAAGAACGCTGCCCTGAGTCCCGAGAAGCTGGCCAAGAAGAAGAGCAAGCCGCAGCTCAGGAAGCCTCCCGAGGGCACCGTCGTGTGGACCGAGCAGACCTACGACAAGCTCGTGGCCGGCGAACCCGAGCCGCTCGTGTCCCGCATGAAGGTCGACAACGCGATGATCATCAACGTCGTCGCACGCGAGGAGGACGCGTTCGGGGTCTTCCGGAAGCTGCTCCAGGACAACCATGAGGACCGCCGCAACCAGCTGAGGTTGAGCCGCCGGGCCCTGCGCCTGGCTCGCAGCCTCCTGCGTTCAGGGACGCTGACCCGGCTGGACGAGCTCGATGAGTACGGGCGCCGCTACGTGCTGACCGTCGACCTGCCGGTCGACTTCGCGCTGAACCAGCCGCTGGCCCACTTCGCGCTCGCGGCGCTCGACGTGCTGGACCCGGAGTCCGAGGCGTACACGCTCGACATCGTCTCGGTGATCGAGTCGGTTCTCGAGGGGCCACGCCAGATCCTCGCGCAGCAGCAGTACATGGCGCGGGGAGAGGCGGTGGCGGAGATGAAGGCCGACGGCATCGAGTACGAGGAGCGGATGCAGCTGCTCGACGCCATCACCTGGCCGCAGCCGCTCGCCGAGCTGCTCGAGGCGACGTACGAGATCTACCGGCAGCGGCACCCGTGGCTCCCGGAGGACGCACTGTCCCCGAAGTCGATCGTGCGCGAGATGTACGAGCAGGGCATGACGTTCACGGACTTCGTCAACCGCTACCAGCTGGCCCGGTCCGAGGGGCTGGTGCTGCGCTATCTCAC
>JAOPXM010000152.1 GCA_025965125.1 Nocardioides sp. | reverse complement strand
CCGGCGGTCAGGTCGTCGGTGGCGTCGATGGTGCTCTTGACCGGCATCCGGTCCAGAGCCGCGTCCCCCTCGGCCCAGCCCGCGCCGTGCATGCGGTACCACCTGGTGTTCCACGGTGAGTCGACGACGCTCGTGGTCACCCGTAGCTCCCCGAGCCACTTGATGCTGGCGATGCCCACCCACCCGGGCACGATCAGCCGGGCCGGATACCCGTGGTCACGCGGTAGGGGTTCGTCGTTCATGGCCCAGGCGATGAGCACGTCGTCGAGGGCCTTCGTCAGCGCCATCGGGCGTCGCACGTGGCCGTGGTCGATGCCGTCCTCGACGTAGGAGTCGTCGAGCCCGACAGCCATCACCTGGCACGCGTCGGCGCGCAGTCCGGCATGCATCAACACGGTCCGCAACCGGACGCCGGTCCAGCGGGCGACGCCGATCGCCCCCAGGCCCCACTGGGTGCCGGGACGTGGCGTGCCCTGCTGCTCGCCGAACAGCCGTCGGCCGTTGCCGGTGCACTCGATGGCACGTTCGTACGACGTGGTCGTGAACCCCTTCAGGTCCTCGAGGGAGTAGACGCGTTCGCCCACCACACCGTCACCAGAGACCAGGAGCCGCCAGGTGGTGGCGTCGATCTCGGGTGCGGTGGTGTGGTTGCGGACGTAGAAGCGGTCGTTGGGCGTCAGTCGGGGGACGTCGGCGTCCCACCGGGTCTCGACGTCGGTCCCGTGGTGGAGGAACCAGTCCTCCCGCCCCACGACTCGGTCCTGGTCATCTCGCAGCATGCGCATAACAGTACTAAGAAACTATTGTTAAGCGAACCAACCACGCCGCACGACTATGGCGAGAGCCGGTTGAGGTCGCGCGGGAAGAGCGTGACCTCACGCACGTTGGCCGCTTCCACGAGCCTCGCGGTCCACCGTTCGAGCCCGATCGCGAAGCCCCCGTGCGGCGGCATGCCGTGCTCGAAGGCCTGCAGGTACGCCGCGTATGTCACCGGGTCCTCGCCCCGGGACCGGATCGCCGCGTCGTAGTCCGAGGGCCGGTGCAGCCGCTGCCCGCCCGTGACCAGCTCGAGGCCGCGGAACAGCAGGTCGAAGCTGTTCGACCAGCGGCCGTCCTGAGACCCTGGCAGCGACCAGGGATGCGTGTAGAACGGCCGCTTCGCCATGGGGTAGCCCTCGACCGCGACGAAGTCGCTGCCGTGCTCGGCGAGCGCCCAGGCGCCGATGGCGCGTTCGTGCTCGGGAGCGAGGTCGGGCTCGTCCTCCGGTGCGCCGACCAGGGCGAGTGCGTCCCGGAAGTGCAGGACCGGGATCTCGTCGGGGACCACCGGCACCCGGGCGCCGGCAAGCGCGATCGCGGTCCCGGCGTACTCGTGGACCGCGTTCACCATCCCGGCGAGCACCTCTCGCAGCACCTGCAGCACGTCGCGGTGGTCCTCGATGAACCCGAGCTCGGCGTCCAGCGAGACGTACTCGGCCAGGTGCCGCACCGTGTCGTGCGGCTCGGCACGAAAGACCGGGCCGACCTCGTAGACGCGCTCGAACACGCCGACCATCTGCTGCTTGAAGAACTGCGGGCTCTGCGCCAGGTAGGCGGGCCGCCCGAAGTAGTCGACCTGGAACACGTTGGCCCCGGACTCGGTGGCGGACTCGACGAACTTCGGCGTCTGGATCTCGGTGAAGCCGGCCCCATCGAGGGTGCTCCGGAAGCCGCGCAACGAGGCAGCCGCCAGCTCCCACTTGGCGCGCTGGGCGGGGTGTCGCCAGGTCACCGGGGCATGGTCGAGCAGCACCGGCAGGCTGGCGTTGAGCGTGGGTCGCCACAGCTCGACGGGCGGCGTCGCAGCCGGCTCCGTCAGGGGTCGGATCACCGGCTCGGTGACCTCGATCCCACCGGGCGCCTGCGGGTTCGCAGTCGCGATCCCGCTCACCTCGACGGTGGTCTCCTCGGGCGGCACGCTGCGCCGACCGTTGGGCCCGTCCTTCACCACGACCTGGGCGAGGCCGGTGCGGTCGCGGACCACGAGGAAGGTCAGGGCCGCCAGCTCGCGGCGACGATGGACCCAGCCCTGCAGCCGGACGGGTTCGCCGGGTGTGGCGTGGGGCAGCTCGGCGTTCAGGGTCCTGACGGTGGTTGCGCGGGCAGCCGTCTCAAAACTCATGTCCTTCACCTCCAGTAGCAACGAAGCCCTGGAGGTGTGGGCGGGGGCGAAGTCGCGGTGCCACCACACCTTTGCCGGAGGCTCTGTCACCAGAGGGCCGGCCTCTCGTCGGTACGCCGATCCGCGCGGGCCACGCCTGCTGGACGAACCAGCGCGAGGGTTGTCAGGCCTCACGTGAGCCAGGACCGATCCTAGACGGCGCCCACCACTGGACGACAGCGAGTTGATGGTGCGCTGACGCCTTTACGAAAAGGTGCGGCCGGTCAGGACCGAGCGTTCTGCTCGATGATGGCCGACTTGCGTCGCCACCAGCGCGCGGCGACGGCCAGCTCGTCGGTGGGCGACCCGTTCTCGAGCCGGGCAGCGGCGCCGCCCATGCCGAGGACGTGGACGGTGGCCTGGGTGAGCTGTCCCTCGTCGGGCATGGCGGCCCGCAGCTGGTCGGCCTCCGCCGGAGCGAGCTCACCCACGACCTGTCCCAGCGCCAGGAGGGCGGCGACCCGGACCTGTGGCCGCTCCTCGGCGACCGCCAGCTGCATCAGCGTCGGGCGCTGGCCGGCGTCGGCGACCTGGTAGAGCGCCGTCAACGCGAGCACGGCGGCGGCTTCCTCGCTGCGGACCGCGAGCATGAGCAGCTGGTCGGCGAGGCTGGCGCGGTAGGGGCTGGCGGCCAGGAGCAGCGCCGCCTGGTGGCGGCGCTCGTGGTGCACGTGGAACAGCGCCTCGCGGATCAGCCGGCAGAGCATCAGGTCGGCGTCGACGGAGGTGTGTGAGCTGGTCGACTCCTGTACCCGCCCGGCGAGCCGTTCCGAGACGCCCCGCGCGTCATCCGGCCGGGCCAGCTCCCCGTGCCGCCGGCACAGCTCCAGGGCCAGGCGGTCGTCCTGGTCGAGTCCGGCGAGGGCGAGGCGTTCGTGGGCTTCGGTGGGCATCGCGGCGTGGATGCCGAAGGCTTCGATCCGCTGCATCGGGTTGCGGTTGCCGCGCAGCATGGCCAGCCCCGTGGACTCGAGGCGACTGATCTCGTCGGCGTCGAAGTGGTTGCGGGCGAGCTTCCCGGCCACGGCCCAGGCGGCCCCGACTCGCAGCTGACCGGGACCATCGATCAGGAGCCGCATCAGCACGTCGCTCGCCTGGCGGTCTTGCACCTCCTGCAGGAGCGAGAGCGGGTGGATCACGAACTCGGTCGCGGGGTTGGTGACCAGGGCGCCGAGCGCGCGCACGGCGTGCCGGCGCGAGGTCGGATGTCGGATCAGCATCCGCAGCGACT
>JAOPXM010000136.1 GCA_025965125.1 Nocardioides sp. | reverse complement strand
AACGTCAGCCCCACGACGGACCCGCCCGAACTCATCAACGGTCGGCACGCTCGCGCCAGGGACATCAACGAGTAGGCCGAGACCTGGACCGCCTGCGAGACATCGGGCCATGGGCCGGTGAGGAACTTGCCGCCGAGCAGCGTCTCGGGGTTGCCGTAGGCGATCGAGTGCACGACGCCGTCGAGGCCGTCGACGTGCTCGCGAACCAGCTCCGGGAGCCGCTCCAGGTGCTCGTCGTCGGTCACATCGAGCTCGAGGACCGGCGGCTCGATCGGGAGGCGCTTGGCGATCCGCTTGGTGATCCCCAGGGCGCGGCCGAAGTTGGAGATCAGGACCGTGGCCCCCTGCTCCTGCGCCACCTTGGCGGTCGAGAAGCCGATCGAGCTGTCCATCGTCACGCCTGCGACGAGGATCCGCTTGCCGTCGAGAATGCCCATCAGTCAGTTCCTCTTCTTCGTTCGAGCCGGGAGGGATCGATCGGATACCGCGTCAGTGGCCCATGCCAAGGCCGCCGTCGACCGGGATCACGGCCCCGGTGACGTACGCCGCGCCGTCCCCGGCCAGCCACGTCACCGCAGACGCGATCTCGTCGGGGGCCGCGTAGCGGCCGAGGGGCACCTGCGTCTTGATGGTGCTCTTCTGGTCGTCGGTCAGGACCGCGGTCATGTCGGTCTCGACGAAACCGGGAGCGACCACGTTGGCGGTGATCGACCGGGACCCCAGCTCGCGGGCCAGCGACCTGGCCATGCCCACCAGCCCCGCCTTGGAGGCGGCATAGTTGACCTGGCCCGCGGAACCCAGCAGGCCGACCACCGACGAGATGAAGATGATCCGGCCACGACGCAGGCGCAGCATCCCCTTCGCCGCGCGCTTGGCGAGCCGGAACGAGCCGGTGAGGTTGGTGTCGATGACGAGGACCACTGCTCCTCCGACATCCGGAGCACCAGCGTGTCCGCGGTGATCCCGGCGTTCGCCACCAGCACCTCCACGGGTCCGTGGGCAGCCTCGATCTCGACGAACGCCGCCTCGACAGCCGCGGGGTCGGTGATGTCGCAGCGCACGTCGAGGGCACCTTCGGGTGCTCCCCCGTTGCGCGTGGTCACGGCGACCCGGTCGCCCCCGGCCAGGAAGGCCTCGGCGATGGCGCGGCCGATCCCCCGGTTGCCGCCGGTCACGAGGACCGACCTGCCCACGGGTTGCGTCTCCTGCTGGTCAGCGCTCACGTGCATGGACGCTATCGATTACCACGTAGTAGACCTAAACAGCCCGGGGGTCGCGCAGTCAGTCGTCCTCGAGGCGGAAGCCGACCTTGATCCCGACCTGGAAGTGCTCGACCGTGCCGTCCTTGACCTGGCCACGGACCTGGGTCACCTCGAACCAGTCGAGGTGCCGGAGCGTCTTCGAGGCCCGCTCGATGCCGTTGCGGATCGCCCCGTCGATACCGTCGGGTGAGGTGCCGACGATCTCGGTGACGCGGTAAGTGCGGTTGGACATGTGACCTCCGTCAGCAGATGGAATGTCGATCGTAGCGGCGTAGAGTTCGAGCCATGGCCAGGGACCAGCACGGCCCGGACGACGCATTTCGCATCACGACGGCAGCCTCGAGCCGCAACGCCGACATCGCCGCTCGACAGAAGCGATACCTGCTCTCCATGGGCCTGCGTACGGCGTGCTTCATCGGCGCCGCGACCACCAGCATCCTCGGCGGGTCACCGATCGTCGTCGGGATCCTGATCGTCGCAGCACTGGTCCTTCCCTACATCGCCGTGGTGATGGCGAACGCCACCCATACGCGCGACGACGGGTTCGTCCTTCGCGATGGTGCCCACCAGCAGCCGGAGCTGCTGGCCGGCACGCCCGTCGAACGGGACACCTGACGGCGACGTTGACTTCGCCGTCCGGCGTGGCCAGAATTCTCGGCGCGACCTGGGCGCCCCTGTTCCAGGTTGGACTGCGATGCCGGACGGCTCCCCCCGTGGCTGTCCGGCATCGCTGTCTTTGCCCTACCGAGAGGTCCGATGGAACCCGACATCTGCTCCGCGAAGGACTGTCGGGCGCCCGCCACCTGGCAGCTCCTGTGGAACAACCCGAAGCTGCACACCCCCGAGCGCCGCAAGGTCTGGCTCGCGTGCGACGACCACCGGGAGTCCCTGTCGAGCTTCCTGGCCGCGCGGAACTTTCTGAAGGACGTCGTGCCCCACGAGCCGACGAGCTGAGAGCCCTCAGCCGCCGATCGCCGACATCGGGCGGTCGGGCTGCAGGAACGACGGGTCGTCGATGCCGTGACCGGCCCGCTTGCCGCGCATCGCGATCAGCCAGCGCTCGGCCAGCTCCTCGTCCGCCGCGCCGGCGCGTAGGGCGGCCCGCAGGTCGGACTCCTCGCGGGCGAACAGGCAGTTGCGGATCTGGCCGTCGGCGGTGAGCCGGACCCGGTCGCAGTCACCACAGAACGGCCGCGTCACCGACGCGATGACACCGACCGTGGCCGGGCCGCCATTGACCCGGAAGAGCTCCGCAGGGGCGCTACCACGCGGCTCGACCGCGGGCTCGAGCAGGAACTCCGCCTCCAGGCGCGCGAAGATCTCGTCCGCAGTGATCATGCCTTCGCGGCTC
Source organism: Nocardioides sp. (assembly GCA_025965125.1). Classification (GTDB taxonomy): domain Bacteria; phylum Actinomycetota; class Actinomycetes; order Propionibacteriales; family Nocardioidaceae; genus Nocardioides. The sequence continues at coordinate 15,831 of JAOPXM010000136.1, read as the reverse complement.
CAGCCGTGCTGGGCATCCAGCGGCATCTGCTCGATGAAGCGGAGCTCGTAACCGCGCTCGATCGACCAGCCGAGCAGCTCGGCCGCCTGGTGGTCGTTGACCCCGCGCAGCAGCACGGCGTTGACCTTCACCGGGCCGAGGCCGGCGGCCTGGGCCGCCTCGAGACCCGCAACGACGTCGTGGAGACGGTCGCGGCGAGTGATCTGGTGGAACGTCGCCGCGTCCACCGTGTCGAGACTGACGTTGACCCGGTCCAGGCCGGCCTCGGCGAGCGCGTCGGCCATGCGGGCCAGACCCAGGGCGTTGGTCGTCAGGGAAAGCTCGAGGGTGGGGTCGATGGCCTTGGTACGGCGCACGATGTCGACGAGACCGCGGCGTACGAGGGGTTCGCCGCCGGTGAAGCGGACCTCGCGGATCCCGAGCTGCTCGACGCCGACGCGAACCAGCCTCACGACCTCGTCGTCGCTGAGGACCTCCTCGCCCGGCAGCCAGTCCAGTCCCTCAGCGGGCATGCAGTAGGAGCAGCGCAGGTTGCAGCGATCGGTCAACGAGACGCGGAGATCCGTAGCAACACGGCCGTAGCGGTCCTCGAGTGCCCTCATCACTCGACCAGTCTACGGATAGCCTCCCCGAGTGCGGTCGTTCCGGTTTGTGCTGAGCCGACGCTGGCTGCTGTTCGCGGTCGCGATCGTTCTCGTCGCCTATGCCACCTGGTGGCTGGGCGAGTGGCAGTTCCACCGTCTGGAGGACCGCAAGGCCAGCAACCAGATCGTGCGTCACAACGAGTCGGTGCCGCCCACCCCGGTGAGCGAGGTTCTCGCACCCGGCCGTGACGTCGCCGACACAGACGAGTGGCGGATCGTCAGCGCGACCGGACGGTATGCCGTCGACGACACCGTGGTCGTCCGATATCGCACCCGCGACGGAGTGGCGGGGATCGACGTGGTCGTTCCACTGGTCACCGCCGACGGGACGGCCGTGCTCGTCGATCGCGGCTGGATGGCGGCCGACAACAGTCACCTGGACCTCTCGAAGGTCCCCGAGCCGCCGACAGGTGAGGTGGACGTCTCCGGCTGGGTCCGGGCCGACGGCACAGGATCCAGCACCCAGGTGACGGACCAGTCCGTGCGGGCCATCTCGAGTGTCCAGATCGGCTCAGCCCTGGACCGTCCGCTCTACGGTGGCTTCGTCGAGCTCCGCTCGGAGGACCCTGCCCCGGCGAGCCCACTGGCGCAGGTCGAGCTGCCCGAGCTCAACAACGGGCCGCACTTCTTCTACGGCCTCCAGTGGTGGTTCTTCGGCGTGCTCGCCGTGTTCGGATTCTTCTACCTGATGTACGACGAGTGGCGAAACGGCGCCCGGGGCGACCGTGAGGGCCGTTCGCTGCCGAAGCGGGTGCGCCCGGGCCGCGGTCAGAGCGAGCGGAGCATCCCGCCGTCCACCGGCAGCATCGCTCCGGACACGAACGACGACGCGGGCGAGAGCAAGAAGGCGGCGGCCCGCCCGAACTCTTCCGGCTCGCCGTAGCGACGGAGCGGGATCGTCGAGATCACCGCCTCTCGAGCAGCCGCGGGGTCACCGGACGCGGCATCCAGCTCGGCGACCCGTTCGGTGCCGATGCGACCCGGCAGCAGGCCGTTGACGCGCACGCCGCGGGGTCCGAGCTCGTCGGCGAGGGTCTTGGCGACCATTGCCAGCCCGGGTCGCAGGCCGTTGGAGATCGCCATGTCGGCCAGCGGCGCCCTGACGCTCGAGGACAGGACGAGCGCCAATGAGCCACCGTCGCCCAGCTCGGCGCCGATGTCGCGGGCCAGCCGCACGGCGCCCAGGAAGACGGACTCGAAGGCGGCTGACCATTGCTCGTCGGTGATGTCGCTGACCGGACCCTTGGGTGGGCCGCCGACGCTGATCAGCGCCCCGTCGAGCCGGCCCCAACGCCGGCGCGCAGCCGCGATCAGCCTGGCTGGGGTGGTGGGGTCGGCGTTGTCCGCAACCACGGTCTCGACCGCGTCGCCGAGCTCCGCCCGCGCCTTGCCCAGGGAGTCCGCGCCGCGGCCGGAGAGCACCACACCGGCGCCCTCGGCGACGAGGCAGTCGGCGGTCGCCCGGCCGAGACCGCGCGCCCCACCTGTGACGACGTAGACGCGGTCGCGCAGCTCGAGATCCATGCCGTCGAGGTTAGACCGGGGGTCAGACCTGGGCCACCGGAAGGTCGTCGATGAACTGGGTGCGGTGCAGGTCCGCGTAGAGCCCGCCCCGGGCCAGCAGGTCGGCGTGGGTGCCGGACTGGACGATGCGGCCGTCGTCGACCACCAGGATCTTGTCGGCATTGCGGATCGTGGAGAGCCGGTGCGCGATCACCAGGGAGGTGCGTCCCTCGAGCGCGGCGTCGAGGGCGCGCTGCACGGCCGCTTCCGACTCGCTGTCGAGGTGCGCCGTGGCCTCGTCGAGAACCACGATCGACGGTGCCTTCAGCAGCAGCCGGGCGATCGCGAGGCGCTGGCGCTCGCCGCCCGACAGCCGGTAGCCGCGGTCGCCCACGACGGTGTCGAGACCGTCGGGGAGGGCGCGCACCAGCGGCGCGATCTGTGCCGCTTCGAGCGCGTCCCAGATGTCCACGTCGTCGGCACCGGGACGGGCGTAGAGCAGGTTGGTCCGGATCGTGTCGTGGAACATGTGGGCGTCCTGGGTGACGTAGCCGACCACATCCTCGAGGGACTGCAGCGTGACATCGCGGACGTCGTGGTCGCCCACCCGGACCGCGCCGGCCTCGACGTCGTACAGGCGGGCCACCAGGTGCGTGATCGTGGTCTTGCCGGCGCCCGACGGCCCCACGAGCGCGACCATCTGACCGGGCTCGGCCACGAACGAGATGTCGTGGAGCACCTGGACGGTCTCCCGCGACTCGGCGCGGGCGACCACCTCGAGCGAGGCGAGCGAGATGTCGTCGGCGCGCGGGTAGGTGAACGCGACGTGCTCGAACTCCAGGCGCGACGCGCTGGCCGGCAGCGCGACCGCGTCCGGCCTCTCCTGGATGAGCGAGGGCAGGTCCAGCACCTCGAAGACGCGCTCGAAGCTCACCAGGGCGGTCATCACGTCAATGCGGACGTTGGAGAGCCCCTGGAGCGGGCCCAGGAGGCGCAGCAGCAGGGTCGCGAGCGCCAGGAGCGTGCCGACCGTGAGGGTCTTGTCGATCGCGAGGTGGCCGCCGACGCCGTAGACGAGGGCCGTCGCCAGGGCAGGGACCATCATCATCGCGGCGCCGAAGACGCGGGTGATCAGGGAGATGCGCACGCCGAGGTCGCGCACGGTGGCTGCCTTGGTCGCGAAGAGCGCGTCCTCCTCACTCCGTCGGCCGAACAGCTTGAGCAGCATCGCGCCACCGACGTTGAAGCGCTCGGTCATGAGATTGCCGAGGTCGGCGTTGCCGTCCATCTGACGCCTGGTCAGGCCCGCGAGGCGGCCGCTGACGAAGCGTGAGACCAGGTAGAGAAACGGGAACATCGTCAGGCAGAGCAGCGTCACCTGCCAGCTCAGGGCCAGCATCGTCACACCCACCACGAGGACCGCGATCGTGTTGGAGACAGTGCTCGAAAGAGTGGACGTGAATGCGCGCTGCGCCCCGATCACGTCGTTGTTGAGGCGCGAGACCAGCGCGCCGGTCTGGGTGCGGGTGAAGAACGCCAGCGACTGCCGCTGCACGTGTCCGAAGACCTGGGTCCGCAGGTCGAAGATCAGGCCCTCCCCGATCCGGGACGACAGCCAGCCGCCGACGACGCTGAGCACGGCGCTGATCAGGGCGGTCCCGGCCATCGCCAGCGCCAGCCAGGTCACCAGGCCTCCGTCACCCTTGAGGATGCCGTCGTCGACGATCCGCTGGACCAGCAGCGGGGTGATCACCACCATGCCGGCGTCGATGATCGTCAGGCCCAGGAATCCGGAGATCAGGCGACGGTGCGGCCGCGCGAACCCGAACACCCGGCGTACGGTCTTGCCCTCGATGCGGTTGTTGACGACGCTGCGGTCGGAGCGCAGGTGGCGCCACGCAACGGAGGGGCCTGCTCCCCCGTGCATTCCTGACATCTGACTCCTGCTTCCTAGGCGAGCTCGCGGAACCGGCGTATCTGGGCTTGCCGCTCCAGTCGCCGTTGTTCCTCGAGGTCTCGGTGCGCTGCTCCCAGGAGCAGCGCCTTGGTCTCGGACACCGCTCCCGGCAGCGCCGCGGTGAGCGCGGCCACCAGGTCGGCGATCGTTGGGTCCAGCTCGTCGGGTGGTACGGCGGTGAGGGCGAGGCCGATGTGCACCGCCTCCGCCGCACCGACCATCCGTGCGGTTGCGCAGATCTCCAGTGCCCTGGCGTAGCCAACGCTCTCGACGAGGGGTTTTGTTCCCGTCAGGTCCGGCACGAGACCCAGGGCGGACTCCTTCATGCAGAACTGTGCGTCGTCCGCGACCACGCGCAGGTCACAGGAGAGCGCGAGCTGGAAACCGGCTCCGATGGCGTAGCCCTGCACCGCGGCGATCGACACGAAGCGCGGGTCCCGCAGCCAGGTGAAGCCGCGCTGGTAGTCGTCGATGGTCGCCGAGACCTGGTCGTCCGGGAGGCTCAGCAGACCCGCAACGGTTTCGACGTCGTCCGCCGGGTCGTCCGGGTCCAGCATGCGGCGGTCGAGCCCGGCCGAGAAGCTGTGGCCGGCGCCTCGGACCACCACGATCCGGATCTCCTCGCCGAGCGAGTCGCCGATGGCCGCGAGGGCGCGCCACATCGCCGGGGTCTGGGCATTGCGGACCTCGGGCCGGTCCAGCGTGACGGTCGCAACGACCCCGGCCAGGTCGAGCCGGAGGCCGGCGGCGGAGATGACGTCTGGGGTCATGGTCGAAGTGTAGGAACCCGCGCCGACGGCCATCTCGGAGCACTCAGGCGAGGGACACCAGATCGGCGTACTCGTCGTTCCAGAGGTCCTCGTCGCCATCGGGCAGCAGCAGCACCCGGTCGGGCTCCAGCGCACGAACGGCACCCTCGTCGTGGGTCACCAGGATGATCGCGCCCTCGTAGCTGCGAATGGCGCCCAGCACCTCCTCGCGGGAGGCGGGATCGAGGTTGTTGGTGGGCTCGTCGAGGAGCAGCACGTTGGCACTCGACACGACGAGGCTGGCCAGCGCCAGACGGGTCTTCTCGCCCCCCGAGAGCACACCGGCGGACTTGTGCGCGTCGTCACCGGAGAACAGGAAGGACCCGAGGACACTGCGCGCTTCGCTGTCGGTGAGCTGCGGGGCGGCGCTCTGCATGTTCTCGAGCACCGTGCGGCTCGTGTCGAGCGTCTCGTGCTCCTGGGCGTAGTAGCCGATCTTCAACCCGTGCCCGGGCACCACCTCACCGGTGTCCGGCACGTCGACTCCGGCCAGGATCCGCAGCATCGTGGTCTTGCCGGCGCCGTTGAGGCCCAGGATCACGACGCGGCTGCCCTTGTCGATCGCCAGGTCGACGTCGGTGAAGACCTCGAGCGAGCCGTACGACTTCGACAGCTCTGCCGCGGTGAGCGGCGTCTTGCCGCAGGGCGCGGGCGCGGGGAACTTGATGCGGGCCACCTTGTCGCTCTGCCGCTCGCCCTCGAGGCCCGACATCATCTTCTCGGCACGCTTGAGCATCGACTGCGCGGCCGACGCCTTGCTGGCCTTGGCCCGCATCCGGTTGGCCTGGTCGGTCAGGGTCTTGGCCTTGGTCTCGGCGTTCTGCCGCTCCCGCTTGCGGCGACGCTCGTCGGTCTCGCGCTGGGTGAGGTACGCGCGCCAGCCCATGTTGTAGACGTCGATCTCGCCGCGGTTGGCGTCGAGGTGCAGCACCTTGTTGACGGTCGTCTCGAGCAGCGCGTTGTCGTGGCTGATCACGATCAGACCGCCCCTGTGGGCCTTGAGGAACTCTCGCAGCCAGACGATGGAGTCCGCGTCGAGGTGGTTGGTCGGCTCGTCGAGCAGCAACGTGTCGGCCCCGGAGAACAGGATCCGGGCCAGCTCGACACGGCGCCGCTGTCCACCGGACAGGGTGCGCAGCGGCTGGGACAGGATCCGGTCCTCGATGTTGAGGCTGTGCGCGATCTGGGCCGCCTCGGACTCCGCGGCGTACCCACCACCGGCATGCAGCTCGGCGTCGGCACGTGAATAGCGCCTCATGGCCCGGTCTGCGACGTCCGGGTCGTCACTGCCCATCTCCGTCTCGGACTCACGCAGCCGTCGTACGACGTCGTCGAGGCCGCGCGCGGACAGGATCCGGTCGCGGGCAAGGACTTCGGGATCGCCGATGCGGGGGTCCTGCGGGAGATAGCCGACATCACCCGTGGCGGTGACCGATCCGGACGCAGGCACGGCCTCGCCCGCGAGAATCTTCGTGAGCGTGGTCTTGCCGGCACCGTTGCGGCCGACAAGCCCGACCTTGTCGCCGGGTGCCACGCGGAAGCTGACGTTCTCCATGAGCAGGCGCGCGCCGGCACGGACTTCCAGCTGGTGGGCGGTGATCATGAGTGTCGCTAGTGTAATTGGGCACGGGGCAGACCCTGGCATCCGGAAGGGGCATGCATGCGTTTCAACCCGAAGGCTCGGCTGGACACGAGCCGGGTGCGGGACCGCGGCCGGGCATCCGGTGGCGGCGGAGGTGGGTTCGGGACCGGTGGCTCGAGCATCCCGATCCCGGGCGGGCTGCGCGCCGGTGGCGGCATCGGCGGGGTGATTCTCGTCGTGCTGTTCATCGTGGTGACCCAGTGCATGGGAGGCGGGAGCAGCGGTGGCGCCTTCGACACCAGCCGGATGGCCGACACCAACCGTTACGAGAACTGCAAGACCGGTCAGGACGCCAACGACAACCCCGACTGTGCGCGCGTGGCGGTCGAGAACTCCCTGTACGACTTCTGGAGCCACGAGCTCGGCGGCAAGTTCGCGCCGGAGCAGGGGGTGGTGACGTTCGGCAACGCCACCGACACAGGTTGCGGCCAGGCCACCTCCGACGTGGGTCCGTTCTACTGCCCCACCGACCAGACCATCTACCTCGACACCACGTTCTTCGAAGCCGTCCTGCAGGGGCAGCTGGCCGGCCCCAGCGGGGCCTTCGTCGAGCCCTACGTGCTGGCACACGAGTACGGCCACCACATCCAGAACCTCCTCGGGACGATGAGCCGGGTGAAGACCCAGCAGGGTCCCCAGAGCGACTCCGTGCGCCTGGAGCTCGAGGCCGACTGCTACGCGGGCATGTGGGCGAAGGCCGCCACGACCACCGAGGACGCTGACGGCAACGTGCTGTTCTCGGAGATCAGCGACGCAGACATCAAGAACGCCATCGAAGCGGCCACGGCCGTGGGTGACGACCGCATCCAGCAGCAGTCCGGTGGCCGGGTCAACCCGGAGCAGTGGACCCACGGGTCATCGGCTGAGCGGGTGAAGTGGTTCCGGACCGGATTCACCACCGGCTCCCTCAAAGCCTGCGACACTTTCGCAACCGACAACCTCTGAGGATGCCATGGACGTACTCGTGCTCGGCGGAACCTCCTTCGTCGGACGCGCCATCGTGGAGGACCTCCTGGTTCGGGGCCACACGCCGACGCTGTTCAGCCGTGGCCGCACCGGGACCGAGCTGTTCCCGGGTGTGGAGCGGCTTCTCGGGGACCGCGACACCGGTGACTACGCCGCTCTGGACCGACGCCGTTGGGATGCGGTCGTGGACGTCACCGCCTACGTGCCCCGGCACGTCGAGCAGGCGGTCACGGCCCTGGACGACCATGCCGGCCGCTACGTCTTCATCTCGACCGGGCTCGTCTACAACCATGTGGGAGCCGGGGACGGGCTCACGGAGACGACCGCCCGGGTCGAACCGTACCGGGAGAGCGAGACGATCGACGACGAGACGTACGGCCCTCTCAAGGCAGCGTGCGAGGAAGACCTGGAAGCGTATTTCGGCGACCGCTTGAGCGTGATCAGACCCGGCTGGGTGGTTGGTCCCCATGACCCTCATGACCGGCTCACGTACTGGCTCCGGCGTGCTGCTCGGGGAGGACCCGTCGCGCTGCCATCACGTCTGGATCGACCCGTGCAGGTGGTGGACGTGCGTGACCTGGCGCGGCTGGTGGTCGTCCTGCTCGAGTCGGACCGCTCGGGTGCCTACAACGCCGTGGGCCCCGCCGAGCCCGTCACGCTCGAAGAACTGGTCCGCACCTGCGGCGTCGTCGACCCGGTCGAGCTGTCCGGGGACGACCTCGATCTGCCCCTCCTGCTTCCGGATGCGTCGTGGGACGTGATGCAACGCATCAGCGCTGCGGCGGCGTACGACGCGGGCATGCCGCGGACGCCACTCGCCCGGACGGTCGCCGACACCCGGGCCTGGGATCTCTCGCGGGGCGAGCCCCCTCTCGCCGCCTGGATGTCGGAAGCCGAGGAAGCCGAGCTCCTGAAGGCCGCTCTCGGCACCGCCTAGAGCAGCGCCTCGATCTGCGGGAACTGCCGTTGGAGGGCGCGCAGGTGCGGTGCGACCGAGGGGTGCCGGTACTTGCCCGCCAGGGCTCCTTCACCTCCGGCGACTCGGGCCAGGGCCCACTCGGCTCGGCTGAGCACGGTGTAGACGGCAGTGATCCTGGCGCCGAGGGCAACGTCCTCGCGGGTCGCGAGCCCGGCGGGCAGGCCCTCGACGTACGCGTCGAGCAGCGGCTCGAACTCCTCGCGAGCCGAGAGCGCGAAGTAGCCGAGGTCGGCGCCCACCGGCGCGACGCCGAGCGTCGACCAGTCGATCGCGAGCACGTGGTCGGCCTCGCGGCCGGGCAGGTTGGCCGGGACCGGGTCACCGTGCTGGGCCACCTGGGGCAGCGCGTCGGCCGCGGCCAGGAGCGTCGTACGACGCTGCCACAGCCGGTCTGCGACGTCGGCGACCGTCGTACGAGCCAGGGTGCGCCAGCCCCCGCGTCGCTCGGTGCGGTGCAGCCGGTCCGCAAGCTGGCTCGTCGCCAGCCAGCGGCGCTCGCCGAGGTCCGTGGCGGCGAACCGGCCGAGTGCGCGGGCCACGAAGAGGCCGCTGGAGGCGGAGTCGTCAACCCACGGCTGGATCAGCGTGACGCCCTCCACGTCCTGCTCGACCGCCGCGTCCGGGACGGAACGCAGGCCGGGAGTCTCGGCCACGATCCCGGAGATCACGACGTCGGCCGAGCGGCGCCAGTAGGCAAAGTGCCGCGGGTCGCTGAGCTCGGCGGGGTCGTGCTCGGTCGGGGCCGCCAGCCGCTTGACCACGACCCGCCGGCCACCGAGGTCGGCGCGCCAGACCCCTACCGTCGACGCGCCCGTGCCGCCGGCCATCGGCTCCCAGCCGGGCTCGGGCTGCCACATGGCGTCATCCTGACAGGGCGCCGCCACGTTTCGGTGCACCGTCAGGCGTTGTGCACCTCGATGCGCACCGCGCAGGCATCCAGCACGGCCTGCTCCAGCACCCCACGCTTCGGGTCCGGGACGGGGAGCCAGGGCCCCACAACCGTGACCTTGGCCAGGCGGGGGTCCTCGAGGACCTCTGTGACGGCGGCGTGGTCGCCACCGGTGACGACGGCCCGCCGTTGGTCGAGCTTGTCGAGACCCTCTCCCAGGATCCGGGCCGCGTGGTCGGCGGCCGCCTCGTAGGCCTGGCGGGCTTGGTTGTCACGGCGCCTGGAGAAGCGCTGCTGGCTCTGACCGCCCGCCTTGGTGCGGCCCTGGACGTGTCGCTGCCCGACCTTCGACTCGACTGTCTTGTCTCCCTCGAGCCGGGCCACCGCGAAGCCGCCCTTGCGCACCAGCAGGATCCCCCAGTCGTCCGGCGGGGTCGCAGCCGCTGCGAAGCCGGCGGCGTCCGGGAGGCCGGCGTACCTCGCCTCGAACGGCAACCGGGCGGCGAACGTCGACCCGTCGGCCGCAGCACCGGTCAGGGCGCCACCGACGACGGACAGCGCGGTCGCCCCGTGCCTGCCGTTGAAGTTCAGCACCCAGCGCTCGATGCGTTCGGCGGGGACGGACACGGTCACGCGTCGACGCTAGCGGAGGTGGTCGGTCGGCGGGCTCGGCTCTTCGCGTTGCGGTCGCCCCGTCGGGCTCCATCACTGGTGCGGACGGCAGTCTCCCTCGTTCGGCCGAGTGGAGTGATGATCAGTGACGGTTGACCGCCGAGCCGGTCGGCACCCAACCGTATCGCGACGACCCGGCACCCGTCCGGCTCGCGTTCGAGCCACCGCTGCCCGGCCGGGCAGGCTGACGACGGCTCAGACGTTGAAGCCGAGCGCGCGCAGCTGCTCGCGGCCGTCGGGGGTGATCTTGTCGGGGCCCCACGGGGGCATCCACACCCAGTTGATGGCGACGTCATTGACGAGACCCTCGAGAGCGGCGTTCGTCTGGTCCATGATCACGTCGGTCAGCGGGCAGGCCGCCGAGGTCAGGGTCATGTCGAGGACGACGTTGCTCCCCTCGTCGAGGTGCACGTCGTAGACGAGGCCGAGGTCGACGACGTTGATCCCCAGCTCGGGGTCGACGACGTCCTTCATGGCCTCGGTGACGTCGTCGATGCTCACCGTCGAGGTGCTGACTCCACCGGTCGCCTCGGGCACCTCGGGCAGGTCCCCGTGGTCAATCATCTGGTCGCTCATCTGATCTCCTCTGTGGTCTCGACAAGCTCGACCGCCGAAGCGGTCGCGTCCTTCCAGGCCATCCACGACAGTAGTGCGCACTTCACCCGGGCGGGAAACTTGGCGACACCCGCGAACGCGATGCCGTCCTCCAGGACCTCCTCGTCGGGCTCCACGTTCCCCCGACCCTGCATCAGGGTCAGGAACTCCTCGTGGATGGACATCGCCTCGGCGACGGACTTGCCGATCACCAGGTCCGTCATCACCGACGCGGAGGCCTGCGAGATCGAGCAGCCGACGGCGTCGTACGACACATCGGCCACCACTCCGTCGCGCACGTGCACGCGCAGTGTCACCTCGTCACCGCAGGTCGGGTTGACGTGGTGCACCTCGGCCTCGAACGGGTCGCGGAGGCCCCGGTGGTGGGGGTGCTTGTAGTGGTCCAGGATGATTTCCTGGTACAGCGAATCGAGATCCTGGCTCATGTCACTCAACTCAACTTGAAGTAGGACCGGGTGTATTCCAGCCCCTCGACGAGCGCGTCGATCTCGGCCGGCGTGGTGTAGAGGTACGACGACATCCGCGTCGAGCTCTGCACGCCGTAGCGGGCGTGGGCGGGCTTGGCGCAGTGGTGGCCGGCGCGCACGGCAATGCCCCGCGAGTCGAGCACCTGGGCGACGTCGTGCGGGTGGACGCCGTCGATCTCGAAGGAGATTGCTCCCCCGCGCTGGGCCGCGTCGAGCGGGCCGAGCACCGACAGACCGGGCACGGTGGCGAGCCCCGCGAGTGCGTACGCCGTGATCGTCTGCTCGTGGGCGTGGATCGCGTCGAGGCCGATGTGGCTGAGGTACTCCAGCGCCGCACCCAGGCCCACGGCCTCGACGATCGGCGGGGTGCCGGCCTCGAACTTGTGCGGGATCCCGGCGTACGTGGAGCGCTCCATCGTGACCGTCTCGATCATCTCGCCGCCACCGAGGAACGGTGGCAGCTGGTCGAGCACGGCCCGGCGTCCCCAGAGCACACCGATGCCGGTGGGCCCGACGACCTTGTGGCCGGTGAAGGCGAGCAGGTCGGCGCCCGAAGCGACGACGTCGACGGGCAGCTGCGGTGCGGCCTGCGAGGCGTCGACGACGACGATCGCACCGACCTCATGGGCACGGCGGGCAATCTCGGCCACCGGGTTGATCGTGCCGAGCATGTTCGAGACCCAGGTGAGCGAGACCACCTTGGTGCGTTCGGTGATCAGGTCGTCGATGTTCGACAGGTCGAGGTGGCCGTCGTCGGTCAGGCCGAACCAGCGCAGCGTCGCACCCTTGCGCTGGGTGAGCAGCTGCCACGGCACGATGTTGGAGTGATGCTCCATCTCGGTGATGACGACCTCGTCGCCGGTGCCGATCGAGAGGTCACCCGTGGCCCAGGCCAACGTGTTGGCGACCAGGTTCAGCGCCTCGGACGCGTTCTTGGTGAAGATGACCTCGTCACGGCTGGGCGCGTTCAGGAACCCCGCGACGGTGTCACGGGCGGCCTCGAACGCCTCCGAGGACTCAGCACCCAGCTGGTGCATCGCCCGCGCGACGTTCGCGTTGTGACGCTCCAGGTGGTCGACCATCGTGTCGATCACGATCTGAGGCTTCTGCGAGGTGTTCGCACTGTCGAGGTAGACCAGCGGCCGGTCGCCCTCGAGCACGCGCTCGAGGATCGGGAAGTCCTTGCGGATGACCTCCAGCTCGGGGAGGAGTCCCGCCAGCTGCGTCGTGGACATGGTCAGACTCCGGCCTTGAGGTACTTGTCGTAGCCCTCGGCCTCCAGCGCATCCGCCAATTCGGGGCCGCCCTGCTCGGCGATCCGCCCGTTGACGAACACGTGGACGTAGTCGGGTGTGATGTAGCGCAGGATCCGGGTGTAGTGCGTGATCAGCAGCACGCCCTTGCCCTCCAGCGCGCGGAACCGGTTGACGCCGTCCGCAACGACCTTGAGGGCGTCGATGTCGAGGCCGGAGTCGGTCTCGTCGAGGATCGCGACCTTGGGGCTGAGCAGCTCGAGCTGGGCGATCTCGTGGCGCTTCTTCTCGCCACCGGAGAAGCCCTCGTTGACCGACCGCTGGGCGAAGGTCGAGTCGAGGTTGAGCTGGTCGAGAGCGGTGTTGACGTCCTTGACCCAGGTGCGCAGCTTCGGCGCCTCGCCGTCGATCGCGGTCTTCGCGGTGCGCAGGAAGTTCGACACCGAGACGCCGGGGACCTCGACGGGGTACTGCATCGCGAGGAACAGGCCGGCGCGGGCCCGCTCGTCAACGGACATGGCCAGCACGTCCTCACCGTCCAGGGTCACGGTGCCGCCGGTGATGTCGTACTTCGGATGACCCGCGATGGAGTAGGCCAGCGTCGACTTGCCCGACCCGTTGGGCCCCATGATCGCGTGGGTCTCGCCGTCGCCGATGGTCAGCGTGACCCCCTTGAGAATCTCCTTGGGGCCGTCTTCGGTGTTGACCGAGACGCGCAGGTCCTTGATCTCTAGCGTGCTCATCTGTGTCTCTTTCTTCTCTGAAGGTCTGGTCATCCAGGTCGGACGCCGTTGAGCGTCCGGGAGGCGTCGACATAGACGCCGTCGGGGCGTACGTCGACCGGGAAGGTGGCAACCGGCTCGGTGGCGGGGAACCCGGTCGGCTTGCCGGTGCGCAGGTCGAAGCGCGACCCGTGCAGCCAGCACTCGATCTGGCAGTCCTCCACCTCGCCCTCGCTCAGCGGCACCGCGGCATGGGAGCAGAGGTTCTGTAGCGCGAAGAACTCGTCGTCACCACGTGCGACGACCACCTCGAGGTCGCCCACCACGACCGCGAGCCCCTCGTCGGTGGCGACGTCGTCCACGGCGCACACACGCTCGAAGCCCATCAGCCCGCCACCACCGGCTGAGCGTCCTTGAGGACGTTCTTGGCCAGCTCCTGCTCGACCGTCGCCATCAGCTGCTCCTGCAGGGACGGCACGCCGATCTTGCGGATCAGGTCGTTGAAGAACCCGTGGACGACCAGGCGCCGAGCCTCGGGCTCGTCGATGCCGCGTGAGCGCAGGTAGAACAGCTGCTCGTCGTCGAACCGGCCGGTGGCCGACGCGTGGCCGGCACCCGCGATCTCGCCGGTCTCGATCTCGAGGTTGGGCACCGAGTCGGCGCGGCAGCCGTCGGTGAGGACCAGGTTGCGGTTCTCCTCGAACGTCTCGATGCCCTCGGCAACCTTGCGTATCAGCACGTTGCCGACCCAGACGGTGTGCGCACCCTGGCCCTGCAGGGCGCCCTTGTAGACGACGTGGCTCTTGGTCCTCGGCGCCGTGTGGTCCGCGAACAGTCGGTGCTCGAGGTGCTGGCCCTCGTCGGCGAAGTAGAGGCCGAGCATCTCCGCCGAGCCGCCGGGACCGGCGTAGTGGACGTTGCTGTCCATGCGCACGACGCTCCCGCCGAAGCTGATCGCGACGTGCTTGTACGTCGAGTCGCGGCCGACCGAGGCCTCGTGGTGCGTGAGGTGCACGGCGTCGTCGGCCCAGTCCTGCAGGGAGATGACTGAGACCTGGGCGCCATCGCCGACCTTGACCTCGACGACCTGGGCAAGCGAGGCGTGACCGACGTGGTTGAGCACCACGACGGCCTGGGAGTGGGCACCGAAACGCAGCGCGACATGGGCAGCCTCGGTGACGGACGCGTCCGAACCGGTCAGGTCGACCACGATCGGCTCCGCGAGCTCAACCTCGGCGGGCACGTCGACGAGGAGCGTCGTCGGCACCTCGGCGAGCACGCGGGCGACGAAGCGGGTGTTCGGCACCAGGCCACTCACCCCACGCAGGCCACGCGCCTCGTCACCGTCGACGTTCTCGACCCGGATGCCGTCCTGGGTGTTCCAGGTGGCGGTCGTGGCGCCGGCGGAGTACGCCGCATCGGAGTGCAGGTCGCGCAGCCGCTTCAACGGTGTGAACCGCCAGATCTCCTCGCGGCCGGTGGGAACGTCGTGGTCGGCCACGTCGAAGGAGCCCACCGGGTGCAGGTGCGACAGCACCGTCCCGGGGGGCGAAGTTTCGATCGCGTCGGCGACCGGGTTGTCAGTCAGGGTCACAGAAGAATTGCTTTCTACGTGCGAGGGGGAAGGACGGGAGGGAGGGCGCTCAGCCCACCGCACCCTCCATCTGCAGCTCGATGAGGCGGTTGAGCTCGAGGGCGTACTCCATGGGGAGCTCCTTGGCGATGGGCTCGATGAAGCCGCGGACGATCATGGCCATGGCCTCGTCCTGCTCCATGCCGCGCGACATCAGGTAGAAGAGCTGGTCGTCGGAGACCTTCGAGACGCTCGCCTCGTGACCCATGGAGACGTCTTCCTCGCGGATGTCGACGTACGGGTAGGTGTCGGAGCGGCTGATCTGGTCCACCAGCAGCGCGTCGCACAGCACGTTGGACCTGGAGCCGTGGGCGCCCTCGTTGATCTGGATCAGGCCGCGGTACGACGTGCGCCCACCGCCACGAGCGACGGACTTCGACAGGATCGAGCTCGAGGTGTTCGGGGCGGCGTGCACCATCTTGGCGCCGGCGTCCTGGTGCTGGCCCTCGCCCGCGAACGCGATCGACAGCGTCTCGCCACGAGCGTGCTCGCCCATGAGGTAGACGGCGGGGTACTTCATGGTGACCTTGGAGCCGATGTTGCCGTCGACCCACTCCATCGTCGCGCCGGCCTCGCAGGTGGCGCGCTTGGTGACGAGGTTGTAGACGTTGTTCGACCAGTTCTGGATGGTCGTGTAGCGGCAGCGGCCGCCCTTCTTGACGATGATCTCGACCACGGCGGAGTGCAGCGAGTCGGAGGAGTAGATCGGCGCGGTGCAGCCCTCGACGTAGTGCACGTAGGCGTCCTCGTCGACGATGATCAGCGTGCGCTCGAACTGGCCCATGTTCTCGGTGTTGATCCGGAAGTAGGCCTGGAGCGGGATGTCCACGTGGACGCCCTTGGGCACGTAGATGAACGAGCCGCCCGACCACACCGAGGTGTTGAGCGCGGCGAACTTGTTGTCGCCGACCGGGATGACCGTGCCGAAGTACTCGCGGAACAGCTCCGGCTGCTCGCGCAGCGCGGTGTCGGTGTCGAGGACGAGGACGCCCTGCTCCTCAAGGTCTTCGCGGATCGAGTGATAGACGACCTCGGACTCGTACTGAGCGGCGACACCGGAGACCAGGCGCTGCTTCTCGG
>JAOPXM010000125.1 GCA_025965125.1 Nocardioides sp. | reverse complement strand
ACCAGATCATGAGCGACCTCTTCGTCGAGAGACTCACCGGCCAGGCGAGCGCCGACGCCGTACCCGTCGAGGTCGCCCTGATGATGACACCCGACACCCTGGTGGGCACCAGCGAGCAACCCGCCCGCACCACCGACGGGACCGTGCTGGCGGCCCAGTGCGCCCGCGACCTCGTGACCCAGGGCCAGGCACCGACCTGGCTGCGCCGCGTCTTCACCGACCCCATCACCGGGGTCGTGACCACCGCTGATGCCCACCGACGCCGGTTCTTCAGCGACCCCGACTCCCGACACCTCCGCCTGCGTGACCAAACCTGTCGACACCCCGGCTGTGAGGGCCCCATCGAGCACCACGACCACGTCCAGCCCTTCGCCACAGGCGGCCCGACCACCCCAGCCAACGGCCAAGGCCTCTGCCAGGCCCACAACCAGGTCAAGGAAATGCCCGGCTGGACCCACCGAGCCACCGACACCCGAGCCGGCCACCACACCATCGAAGTGACCACCCCAACCGGCCACACCTACCGCTCCCAGGCCCCACCCGGCCTACCGCCGCCGGCGTGAGCGGACATCGCACGGACCGCATCAGCCGAACTACTGACACAAGTGCTGAATCGCGGCTGCGCTGAGCGTGGTCCCGCGTTGCGCGCTCGACTTACCTCAGTACTTTGGCAACGCGAGTAGCTCCACGCCAGGCGGAACGGCGAGACACTTGCCCTCAGCCTCTATCCGCACATGCCGCCTCGCGTGCTGACGGGGGCGGGCCAGCTCGCGCCGAATCTGTTGACGCTAGCGTTGCCTGGGTGAAGTTGATCTTGAAACTCGTCGCTTGGGCCGTGTTCATGAGCTTCTTGTTCCTCGCACTATCCGGGTTTGGTCTCGGCCCAGTCGAGCTCGTCCTCTGGGTCGCCCTGCTCGTTGGCGGGTGGATCTATCTAGTCCGAAGTAGCCGCTCACAGCGAACGACCGTCTAGCCCGTCCATCGTGGCCCCGCTTGGCCGGGCGTTTCGCACGAGCCACCAGGTCAGGACAACGGCAGGAGGGCGTGGCAGGCCTCGACGTTGTGCAGCTGGATGTCGTTTCTGCGTCGCCCTTCCCAGTCGTCTTTCGTGAGTCGCCACCGATTGAGCAGGGCGGGCTCGCCATGTCGCGTCGCCCAGTCGAACCCGTTGGGGCTGTACCCCAGGCCTTTCGAGATCGCGTTGGAGCCATGGTTGTCGACGAAGGCGTCGCTGGTTGCCTCCTTCGCGCCGAGGCCGTCGAACGCCAGATGCAGGATCGCAGCCCGCATCTCGTGCCCGAGCCCACGACCGCGCTCATCGGCAGACAGCCACGAGAAGGTGGTGACCGTTCCGAACGTGGAGAAGTCCACTCCGCTCAGCGTCTGCTCCCCGACCGGCCGGTCGTCCACCATGACCACGAAGTAGAGCCGCCAAGCATCAGGCTCGACCTGGCCGCGTCGCCGCCAGATCGCCCGCAG
The DNA here is from genome assembly GCA_025965125.1 of Nocardioides sp. Taxonomy (GTDB): domain Bacteria; phylum Actinomycetota; class Actinomycetes; order Propionibacteriales; family Nocardioidaceae; genus Nocardioides. The sequence continues at coordinate 3,651 of JAOPXM010000125.1, read as the reverse complement.
CCACTTGGCAACCCGCAGGTCAGGATCGGTCTCATAGAACGACATGGGGTCGTCGTACGGTGCGGGGTTGGCATGGGTCATACCGGCATGCACGACCTCCGCAAGCTGATCCAGCAGCTCGTCCGTCGCGCCGCGTAACTCCAGCGTCGGCGTGCTGACCCGCACACGGAGCAGGGGGTAATTCTTCATTGGGTACTTGCTCCGCTTCCACGGTCCAGGGATCGGCGAACGGATTGAAGGAGCGGGTACGCCACGGGCGCATTTTGGCAACAGAGCAGCCGGAGCCGCCATCGACTTTCACGTCCCGGCGGATGGTCTCTGACGCAGATAGCGCCGTCTGCGGCCATCCGGAATTGCCGTTGTCCGCTCCTGCCGCGTGGGCTGGAAGTTGCGGAAAACCAAGACCAAGAGCATCCAGGCGGCCCCATCGGGACTCTGAGCCGCTGCAGTTTTCGTCCCCGCGCGACTACCCCCGAGCGGCGGCAGCATTGCGTGAATCGGCGTGGTCGCGTCAACGTACAATTCGGGTGTGCACATCTACCCGCTCGGCTGGGAGCTCAACTCTCTGCTGGCCTTGGTGGCTCTGGCGAGTGCGGCGGCCCTTGTCCACTCCTCAGTCATGGCGACGGCCGTAATTGTTGCGGTTGTCGTCCTTACGCCCCTTGTCTTCCTGAGTGCCATTCTCCGATTCGTCGCCGCACTTCGACGCTGAGATCAGGCATCCGCTCGCGTCACAGCTAGTGTGCTCGGTTCGCCTCAGACACGGTCGCTTGAACGCAGCCAATCCCGCCGTGCAAGTCCCATTCGCCATCGCAAACTTTGCCGTTCGGGCAACTCCGGGTGAGAGTGCCCTCTTTGCTCGCTTTCGGCGATGGGCGCCCGGCCGTGAGAGTCACCCGGGCAGTCGCCGGCTCACCAGCCGGTGACGGACTCGCAGTCGAAGACCTTGTCGGACGCATCGGCCGCGGCGCGATCAGCGCCGTCGCCGCAGAGCAGGACGTCGGCCCCCGCGCCGCCTTCGAGCTGGTCGTTGTTCTCCATGCCGCCGAGCCGGTCGTTGCCCGATCCACCCCGGAGGAAGTCGTCACCCTCCATGCCGATGATCTGGTCGTTGCCGGGCCCGGCGTAGATCGTGTCGTCGCCGAGGCCCCCTCGAATCCAGTCGTTGCCGTCGCCGCCCACGACCCGGTCGTGCCCCTTGTGGCCGTTGAAGAAGTCGGGTCCGGCCCCCAAGAGGGCGACGTCGTTGCCCTCGTCGGACAGCACAGTCATGGCGATGTTGGCGGGAAGGGTGGAGCCGTCGGTGAAGTCGTCGCCGAGCCTGGGCCAGACCTCGACCAGCAACGGCAGGGCGTCGGTGATGGTCGAAGGGACCTTGCACACCGCGGCGATCCCGACCTTCACCGACGAGCGCTTGCAGGCGCCGGGGAGCTCGACGAGCGTGGCCGTGCCGCGGTCGGCGAAGCGCAGTTTGCCGTTCACCAGGCTGATCACGAGGTGGCCGTCCTGCTGGCCGGCGCGGTAGAGGTATCCCAGGGGCGTCCTGGTGAGCATCGCCTTGTCCTTCAACGGAATGACGTAGCCATCACCACCCATGAGCTCCGTCGTGTACTCGTACGGGGGGCCGGCGGGGATGGTGGGGCCCCCGGCCGGGCCGGCCGCCGCGGCAGGCCCAGCGGTGGCAGAGCCAGCCGTCAGGGACCACATGACAGTGATCGCGGCGCCGACGAAAGCGGCTAGTGCGTGGTGTGCGGGTCGTCCGAGCACGACATCCTCCTGGTGGTCACCTCTCCACAGTCCGACGGAAGGGGCGACCGCGCAGGCGTTCGGCGCGCTTGTGACCGTTCGGCCAACCAGGTCAGGACAAAGGACCTACCCGCATGGGACGTTCGGCCCACAACCGGCTCGTGATCCGCTGCGGGGAGGGGCCAGGACCCCTCGGGTGCGTGGACTAGCCCCTGTCGAGCTCGAGCGCCTCCGGGGTGTGCAGCCGGACCATGAACCGCCGCGTGTGGACGGGGATGCGGTCCGCGGTGAGCAGGCTCGCCACGACCATCGTGGCGACCGCGAGCGGAACGCTCCAGGCAGCAGGCTGCTCGAGGAGTACGTCGATCCAGCCGCCGGTCGTCCGGTCGGTGAGGGTCCACGCCACCGCGGACCCGGAGCCCAGGCCACCGACGACGAGACCCGCGACGGCGCCCACGTCGGTGAGCCGCCGCCACCAGATGCCCAGCAGCAGCAGTGGGCAGAACGTGGAGGCGGCAACGGCGAAGGCGAGGCCCACGGCCCGGGCGACCCCGAAGTTGGGGCTGGCCAACGCGAGCAGACAGGGCACCAGGACAGCGACGACTGCGCCCAGCCGGAACGCGGTCACGCCCTCGAGCCGGCGGGCGCCGTACTTGCGGCCGGTGACGTCCTGGCTGAGCACGCCGGCCACCGCGATGGTCAACCCCGAGGACGTCGAGAGGAACGCCGCGAACGCACCGGCCGTGACGAGGCCGGTCAGCAGGTCGCCCATCGGGCCACCGACCATCAGCCTCGGCAGCTCCAGCACCAGCACGTCGGAGCGACCCGACGTCGCGAGCTCGTCGGCGTACACCCGTCCGAGGGCGCCGTAGATCGGCGGGAGCAGGTAGAAGAGCCCCAGGAGGGACAGCACCACGAGAGTGGTCCGGCGCGCGGCGCGTCCGTCGGGGTTGGTGTAGAAGCGGACGACCACGTGCGGCAGGCCCATGGTGCCCAGGAAGGTTGCGATGATCAGTGAGTAGGTGATGTAGAGGCCCTGGCCGCCGCCGCTGGCGAGCGGCATCGACCAGTGGCTGTCCGAGACCCGGCCCCCGGGGGTGCCGTCCCCGGCCCACACCACGAGGAGGACGGCGGCGGGGACCAGGAGCGCGGTGAGCTTGAGCCAGTACTGGAACGCCTGGACGAACGTGATGCTCCGCATCCCACCCGAGGTGACGTTGGCGAGCACGACGACCCCGACGATCGCCGGGCCCACCCACGTCGGCGCACCGACCGCGGAACGCAGCGTGATGCCCGCGCCCTGGAACTGGGGCAGCAGGTAGAGCCAGCCGATAGCGACGACGAGGAGGGAGCACACGGCCCGGACACCGCGCGACCCGAGGCGGGCCTCGGCGAAGTCGGGCAACGTGTAGGCACCCGACCGGCGCAACGGGGCCGCGACGAGCACGAGCAGCACGAGGTAGCCGGCCGTCCAGCCGACGGGATACCACAGCATGTCGGCGCCGAACGTGAGCACCAGACCGGCGACACCGAGGAAGGAGGCCGCGGAGAGGTACTCACCGCCGATGGCCGTGGCGTTCAGCCGGGGGTTGACCGACCGGGACGCGACGAAGAAGTCGCTGGTCGTCCGCGAGAAGCGGAGCCCCCAGGTGCCGATGGCGAGCGTTGCAACCGTGACCAGCGTGACCGCGATGATGCCCGGAGCCGCGTCGATCTGGGGGCTCACCGCTCCGCCTCGCTCATCAGGTCCGCGAAGTCCCGCTCGATCCGTTCGGCCCGTCGGACATAGCGCCAGCCGAGCAGCAGCAGGAACGGGTAGACCGCGATGCCCAGCAACAGCCAGGGCAACGGCACCCCGAAGAGCCGTACGTCGCTCAGCCCCGGCGCCACGTAGAAGACCAGCGG
>JAOPXM010000114.1 GCA_025965125.1 Nocardioides sp. | reverse complement strand
GGGGGCGGCTTCGTGGCATCGGGCGCGGCCGGGGCGGACCGCCTGCCGACACCCTGGGCTCCTGCGGGGCTCCATCTCACCGGCCTCGAGGGTGCCGGTGAGGTGCAGACCCCGCTCACCGGACACGCGGCTGCCTTACTGGCCATCGGCGACCTCGTGTGGTTCCGCCATGCGAAGTCGGGCGAGCCGTTCGAGCACACCAACAAGGTCCACCTGCTTTCCGGCAGTGTCCTCGTCGACGAGGTCTCGACCTATCGCGGGCATGGCCTCGCCTTCTGAGGTGGCCGAGCTGCTCCTGGGGCTCGTCGGTTCCCGCCCGGCCACGCTCGGTGCCGGGCGGCTCCTGTGCATCGACGGCCCGGCCGCCTCCGGCAAGTCGACGCTGGCTGCCGAGGTCGCGGCCCTGGTGCCCGGCACCGTCGTCGTCCAGGTGGACGACCTCCTCGATGGTTGGGAGGGTCTGCCCACCGTCGACCTGGCCGTCGACAGGCTGCTGCGTCCGCTGGCCCGCGACGAGGCGAGCAGCTACCGGCGCTATGACTGGGACCGCGGCCGCTTCGCGGAGACGGTGCCCGTCGAGCCAGCCCCGCTGCTGGTGCTCGAGGGCTGCGGGGCCGGGTCTCGCAGGTCCGCCGACCTGGCCACCCTGATCGTGTGGGTCTCGGCGCCGACCGAGCTGCGGGTCACCAGGGGCGTCGAGCGCGACGGAGAGCGGATGCGCGCCAGGCAGGCCCAGTGGCTGCTCGACGAGGCCGAACTGTTCGCGGCGGAGGACACCAGGGCTCGTGCCGACGTGGAGGTCGACGGGACCGGAGCCTCCGCGCCCGTCGTACGTCCGCGACCTGGGGGCGGGTGCACGTAACCGTTCAATTGAACGGTTTGGCACCTGTCGCGGACCCGAGCGCGTGCTTTTCCCAGCAATTGAACGATTGCGGACGCCCGGCGGCACTCCCGCCGCCGGCGGCTAGCGTGGCTGGATGCTTGCTCCCAGCGGTGACCAGTACGAGATCTCGGCCGCGGGCTACCGCGCGGTCGTCACCGAGAGCGGGGCGGCGCTGCGCGAGCTGTCGTACGCCGGCCGGTCGCTCGTGGACGGCTTCGCCGAGGACGAGATGTCGCCGGGCGGACGCGGACAGCTCCTGATGCCGTGGCCGAACCGCATCCGGGACGGGCAGTACTCGTTCGGGGGGCGTGATCTTCAGCTGCCCCTCACCGAGCCGAAGCGGCACAACGCCTCGCACGGGCTGGCCCGCTGGGCGGCCTGGAGCCCCGAGGAGCACGGGGCCACCTCGGTGTCGCTGCAGTACCGGCTGATGGCCCAGACCGGCTATCCGTGGGTGGTGGACCTGCACGTGCTCTACGACCTGTCGGCAAACGGGCTCACAGTCACCCAGACGGCCACCAACATGAGCGACAGCCCGGCGCCGTACGCCAGCGGGGCGCATCCCTACCTGTCGGTCGGTGCCGGTCCGGTCGATTCGTGGGAGCTGACCCTGCCGGCCGCCACGCGCTCGTTGTCCGATGACGAGCGGCTGCTCCCGGTGGGCCGCGAGCCCGTCGAGGGCACGGAGTACGACTTCCGGGTGGCTCGGCCGATCGGGGACGTGGTGTTCAACCACGGCTACACCGACCTGGTGCGGGACGACGCGGGGATCGCCACCACCACGCTGCGGGCGTCGGCGTCCGGACCGGGTGTGTCGCTGTGGGTCGACGAGCATCACCCGTGGCTGATGGTCTTCACCGCCGACGAAGTGCCCGGAACCGCGCGCCGCTCGCTGGCGGTGGAGCCGATGACCGCCCAGGCCGATGCGTTCCGCACCGGCGAGGACCTGCTCACCCTGGCGCCGTCGGGCCAGCCCGGTGACGAGGTGTCGGTCTCCTGGGGGATCCGGGCCCTGGACTGAGTCCGCGGGCTCCGAGCACCCTATTCGGGGACCACTCGGACCAGGACGCTGTCGTCGAACGCAGTGGCCCAGACTCCCGAGTCGGTGATGACCACGTCGCCACCGCTGGGATACTGCGGCGCAGCGAGGCGTCCGACGATCCTCTGCGCCTGCGGGTCGATCTGCGTGAGGAACCCGTCATCGACCGATCGGACCCAGACCTGCTGCGCCGTCGCGGCCACGCTTCCTTCGAGACCGGGCCTCACGGCGTAGGTGTGCAGGATCTCGAGGGTCTCGGTGTCAACCTGGACGAGTCCGTCACCCGTTCCGACGAACAGGTCGTCGCCCACGGCGGCCTGCCTCGGGTCATCAACTGCGAGAGTGCCGGTGACCGAGGCGCTGGCCGCGTGGACCTTCAGCACCATGTTCTCGGTCGGACACAGCACGAATACGTCGGCTTCGTCAAAAGCCAGATCGGTGCACACCGCCCCCAGGCGCACGGTTGCCGACACCGCGCCGGCCTCGTCGAGGCCGACCAGGTTCTCGGTGCCGGAAAGGATCACCCACGCCAGGCCCGCGGCGAACGCGATCCGACCCTCGTCGCTGCGCTTGGGAACGGGCACCTTGGTCCGGTCGCCGGTATCGGGATCGATGCGGACGAGTGCCTCGTTCCCGGCGCAGGTCCACAGCGCCGTCGCATCTCGACCCAGCCCCTGACACGCCGGGACCGCGCTATAGCCCGTCTCGTAGGTGTCGAGGAGCGCGCCGTCATCGAGGTCAATGCTCAACAGGTGGCCGTCATCGGTCTTGGCCCAGAGCGACCCGAAGGCCTCGAGCAACCAGTCGGGGTACCCGTCGAGCTCCCACACCTCGTCGATCCTCAGGGCAGCGACGCCGTCCGATACCGGGTCGCTCGGTGGGAGCGTGCCCGATTTCGGGGGTGATCCACCGCAGGCCGCGCTGATCCCGGCGACAAGTAGAAGCGCTCCGAGGGCCGACCGATGCATCGTGAGAGTTTGGCGGGGCCGTTTCGGGTGCGTCAACCGCACTGCTACTGGGAAGCCGCCTATTGGGAAGCCGACGCCTCCGCGACCAGGCGGCGAAGCTCTCGTACGGCGCGCTGCGCACGGTTGCCGTCGGAGCCCTGGATGCCCATCACCGCCGCGGTGGTCCCGTCGGCCAGGTCGAGCGTGGCCCAGGGTGCGCCCGGCGGAAGGTGCACGGCGATGATCTCCGCCCACTCGTACTCGTGTCGCCGGTAGCCGTTGACGACGACCAGCCGGTCGCTCTCGGCGACGACCCGGGAACGGATCAGGGCGTACATGCAGGCGAACACGAGCAGGCCGAAGAAGACCAGCGTGGCCCGCTGGAGGAACGTGAACCTGGCCCGCGTCTCCTCGTCCCAGCCGTACCAGGCAAACGCACACACGACGAACAGCGCTGTGCCGAAGATGATGCCCGCCAACCGCGGCCCCAGCGGGCGCCACGTGTGTGGGAGCGCCGGCGTGCCCCGCTCAGAGTCGGCAGGCATGGATGTCGGTCAACAAGATGCCGCGGGCGCCGACCTCGAACAGCTCGTCCATCAGTCGTTGCGCTCCATCGCGCGGAACCATGGCACGGACGGCGACCCAGCCCTCCTTGTGCAACGGCAGGACCGTCGGACTCTCGATGCCGGGAGTGAGCGCCACCGCCGCGTCGACGTTCGCGTCCTCGATGTCGTAGTCCATCATCACGTAGCGACGGGCGACGAGAACGCCCTCGACCCGGCGTCGGAACACCTCGAAGCCGGCGGGCACGTCGCCGTTGCGGGTGACCAGCACAGCCTCGGACTCGAGGATCGTCTCTCCGAAGACCTCGAGCCCGGCCTGACGCAGTGTGCTGCCTGTCTCGACGACGTCGGCAATCACGTCGGCCACCCCGAGCTGGATGCTGGTCTCGACCGCTCCGTCGAGGCGGACGACAGTCGCGTCGATGCCGCGCTCCTCCAGGAAGGCCCGCACCACACCGACGTAGGACGTGGCGATGCGGGTGCCGGCCAGCTCGCCGAGGTCGGCGAAGACCCCGACCGGTCCGGCGAAGCGGAACCGGCTGCGGCCGAAGCCGAGCTGGAGCGCCTCCTCGGCCTTGGCGCCGGAGTCGAGCAGGAGGTCGCGACCGGTGATGCCGACGTCGAGGGTGCCTTCCCCGACGTACAACGCGATGTCGCGCGGGCGCAGGTAGAAGAACTCGACACCGTTCTCGGAGTCGGTGAGCGTGAGCTGCTTGGCGTCGTCGCGCTGCCGGTAGCCGGCCTCGCGCAGGATCTCGGAGGCGGACTGGGACAGGGCCCCCTTGTTGGGGACCGCTACTCGCAAGAGGGACATGGCTGGCCGGAATCCTTGGGGTGCTTCAGAGGTGGGCGTAGACGTCGTCGAGCTCGATGCCGGTCGCGAGCATGAGCACCTGGGCGTGGTAGAGGAGCTGGCTGATCTCCTCGGCTGCGCGCTCGGCGCCCTCGTGCTCGGCAGCCATCCAGGACTCCGCGGCTTCCTCGACCAGCTTCTTTCCGATCGCATGGACCCCGGCGTCGAGCTGGCGCACGGTGCCGGATCCATCGGGTCGGGTCCGGGCCTTCTCCTGCAGCTCGGCCCAGAGCTCGTCGAACGTCTTCACGGTCGACCAGCCTACGGGTCTCAGGACTCGTAGCCCCGCTTGACCCGCTTGATGGTCTGCGCGGTCACGAGTGCGGCCGAGGCGGCCTCGTAGCCCTTGTCCTCGTGCGAGCCCTCGAGACCGGCCCGGTCGAGCGCCTGCTGCTCGGTGTCACACGTCAGCAGGCCGAACCCGATCGCGGTCAGGTGGTCGAGCGCCACCCGGGTCAGGCCGTCGGTTGCGGCGTTGCACACGAACTCGAAGTGTGGGGTGCCGCCGCGGATCACGACGCCGAGGGCGACCACCGCGTCGTACCCCTGGCCGGCGAGGGCGGCGGCCACGACCGGGAGCTCGAAGGCGCCCGGCACGCGGACGACCACGGGGGCCTCGACCTGGTAGTCGGCGAAGGCCCGGTTGGCTCCGGCGACGAGCCCGTCCATCACCTGGGTGTGCCAGCTCGCGGCGACGACCGCGACCCGGAGGTCGTGGCAGTCGACGGGCTGCTGGGTGGGGGCTCCGGCACCGCTCACCGTGGTCCCCTCGAAAGGGCGGGCGCAGCCGGCGGATGGGTGGGGTGGCTCACAGGGCTGTCCCTTCGAGATGGTCGAGGTCCACGAGGTCGGGCAGGACGTGGCCCATCCGGTCGCGCTTGGTGAGGAGGTAGGCGAGGTTGTGATCGTTGGGGTGCGGGGTGAGCGGCACCCGCTCGGCCACGGGGATGCCGAAGTCCTCGAGGTTGCTCACCTTGTCGGGGTTGTTGGTGAGCAGCCGAACGGTCCGCACGTGCAGGTCCCGCAGGATCTGGGTGGCGGTGCCGTAGTGGCGCGCATCGGCGGGCAGTCCCAGGTCGAGGTTGGCGTCGACGGTGTCGCGGCCGCCGTCCTGCAGCTGGTAGGCCTGGAGCTTCGCGACCAGCCCGATCCCCCGGCCCTCGTGGCCGCGCAGGTAGATGACGACACCGCGACCCTCCTTGACGATCCGCTCGAGTGCTTCGTCGAGCTGGGGACCGCAGTCGCATCGGCTGCTGCCGAAGACGTCGCCGGTGAGGCACTCCGAGTGGACGCGGGTCAGGACCGGCGCCTCGCCCGACACGTCGCCATGGACGAGCGCGATGTGCTCGGAGCCGTCGACGGTGATCCGGTAGCCGTACGCCGTGAAGTCCCCGTGCCGGGTCGGGAGCCGGGTCTCGGCGACCCGCTCGACGAGGTTCTCGTGCCGGCGGCGGTAGCGCACCAGGTCGTCGATCGAGATCATTGCCAGCCCGTGCTCGTCGGCGAACTCACGCAGCTCCGGGCCGCGTTTCATGGTGCCGTCGTCGTTGACCACCTCGACCAGGACGCCGGCCGGGGTGAGGCCGGCCATCGTGGCAAGGTCGACCGCGGCCTCGGTGTGGCCGCGCCGTACCAGCACCCCGCCCTCGCGGTCGCGCAGCGGGAACACGTGACCGGGCCGGGTGATCTCCCACGGCTCGGTCGCGGAGTCGGCGAGCACCCGGGCGGTGTGCGCACGGTCGGCGGCCGAGATGCCGGTGCTCACCCCGTCTCGGGCGTCGACCGAGATCGTGTACGCCGTACGCAGCTTGTCCTTGTTGTGCGGTGTCATCAGCGGGATCTCGAGGCGGTCCAGCATGTCCGCGGGCATCGGAACGCAGATGACGCCGCTGCTGTGGCGGATCGTGAACGCCATCAGCTCGGGGGTGGCCTTGCTGGCCGCGAAGATGATGTCGCCCTCGTTCTCGCGCTCCTCGTCGTCGACCACCACGACCGCCTTGCCGGCGGCGATGTCGGCGATAGCCCTCTCGATCGTGTCGAGTCGGACGGGCTGCTGGTCAGTCATTGCTGTGCTCCTTCTCTGCGGTGCGCACCAGCTTGTCGAGGTAGCCGCCCGCGAGCAGCTTCTCGACGTGCTTGGCGAGGACATCGGCCTCGAGGTTCACCCGGTCCCCGATCTGCCGGGAGCCGAGCGTGGTGCGGGTGAGGGTCTCGGGGATCAGGCTGACCGTGAAGCTGTCGTCCTTCGCCTCCACGACCGTGAGACTGACCCCGTCGACGGTGATCGACCCCTTGTCCACCAGGTAGCGGCCGAGCTGCTCGGGCATGGCGATCTCCACAACCTCCCAGTGTTCGCTGGGGTTGCGTGCCGTGACGGTGCCGACGCCGTCGACGTGGCCCTGGACGATGTGGCCACCCAGCCGCTTGTCGGCGGTCACGGCCCGCTCGAGGTTGACCCGGTCGCCGGCGGCGACGCCGTACAGGCTGGTCTTGTCGAGGGTCTCCTGCATGACGTCGGCGGTCCAGGTGTCGTCGGTCCGCTCGGCGACGGTCAGGCAGCAGCCGTTGACGGAGATCGAGTCACCGAGCCCGGCATCCTCCAGGACGGTGGACGCGCGGATGGTCAGGCGGATGGCGTCTCCCTGGTCCTCGACGGACTCAACAGTGCCGAGCTCCTCGACGATTCCGGTGAACATCAGATCCTCTTTCCGGGGGTCATGGTGAAACGGACGTTGGGCGGTTCGCCGTCGAGGCCGTCCAGCACGGTCACATCGGTGACCGTGGGACGGAACGCATCTGCGATGGTGGTGATTCCGAGGTCGCCCACCGCCGAGGTGCCCGAGCCCAGGAGCATGGGGGCCACGTAGGTGACGATCTCGTCGACGAGCGCGGCCTCGAGGAAAGCGGCCGCCAGGGTCGGGCCGCCTTCCAGGAAGACGTGTTGCCGGTCGCGGGCGAAGAGCTCCTTCAGCGCGGCGTGCGGGTCGCGGGTGCGCAGGTGGACGGTCTCGGCCCGGTCGTTGAAGATCCGGCGGCCGGGGTCGAGGTCGCGCTCGCCCATGACGACGCGGAGAGGCTGGCGCTCCAGCGGCTGGTCGAGGGTGTCGCGGACGGTGAGCTCGGGGTCGTCGACGGCAACGGTGTTGGTGCCGACCAGCATCGTGTCGCACAGGGCCCGCAGACGGTGGGTGTCCAGTCGGGCCGCGCGCCCGGAGACCCATCGGCTGGTCCCGTCGGCGGCGGCGCTGCGGCCGTCCAGGCTGGTCGCGAACTTCCAGGTGACGAACGGCCGGCCGTGGTCGACCGCGAACGACCACACCCCGTTCAGGGCGCGAGCCTCGTCGAGCAGCAGGCCCTGGGCCACCTCGACCCCGGCCTCACGAAGCGTCGTACCACCCCCGGAGGCAACCGGGTTCGGGTCGGGCTGGGCAAAGACCACGCGTCGTACGCCGGCCGCGATCAGCGCCAGCGAGCAGGGACCGGTGCGACCGGTGTGGTTGCACGGCTCGAGCGTGACGACGGCGGTGGTGCCGCGCGCCGTCGCGCCGGCCCGGGCCAGCGCGTCGGCCTCGGCGTGCGGGGTGCCCGCCCCGCGGTGGAAGCCCTCGGCCACGATGTCGCCGGAGTCGTCGATCAGCACGCAGCCCACACGAGGGTTGGGGCCCAGCGGGACCCCGGGGCTGGCGGCCAGCTCGAGGGCGCGACGCATCGCCCGCTCGTCGGCGGGGGTGAACGTCGTCTGGGGGTGTTCCACCTGCGTCAGCGCCCTCTCCGGGTCATTTCGCGGACTCCGGGGACGCTGGGACCACCAGCGACAGGGTCCGCGAATGACACCACGGACCTTGCGTGCTTCTTCCCATCCGGACTTTGACCGTCGGTCCAGGAGTTTCACCTGATCAACCGCTCACTGGCTGTGAGCGGGTCGCGGACTTTAACCGCCGGCTCGGAATTGCACCGACCCCAGAGCACGCGAGTTCGAAAACTCGTCATCCCGAGTCTGCCACAGGAGGGTGGGGAACGGCCGTGACGTGGGGCACACCGCCTTCGCCGACCTGTCAAAAATGGCCCCTGGCGCGGCGGTGAGGCGTCACTTTTGGCCCCAGCTGAGGGCCAAAAGTGACAGGTCAGCCAGGTTTGGGGGGCCAAAAGTGACAGGTCAGCTGCTGGCGGCCTCGGCCCTGGCGCGCAGCTCGGCGACCATCCGGTCGGGGTCGTCGGCGGAGTAGACCGCGGAGCCGGCCACGAAGACGTCGGCGCCGGCCTCGGCGCAGCGCTCGATGGTCTCGAGGGAGACTCCGCCGTCGACCTGCAACCAGGTCTCGACGCCGTGTTTGCGCATCAGCTCGCGGGCCCGACGGATCTTGGGCAGGCAGAGATCGAGGAACTTCTGGCCCCCGAAGCCGGGCTCGACGGTCATCACGAGCAGCATGTCCAGCTCGGGCAGCAGGTCCTCGTAGGGCTCGATCGGTGTCGCGGGCTTGAGCGCCATGCTCGCCCGGGCGCCGTGGGACCGGAGCTCCCGGGCCAGCCGCACCGGCGCGGCGGCGGCCTCCACGTGGAACGTCACCGACGCGGCGCCCGCCTCGACGTACGCGAGGGCGTTGGCGTCCGGTTCCTCGATCATCAGGTGCACGTCCAGGGGAATCGAGGCCGCCCGGCTCAGCGCCTCCACCATGGTCGGCCCGAACGTCAGGTTCGGGACGAAGTGGTTGTCCATCACATCCACGTGCACCCAGTCGGCGCTGCCGATCCGCGCGACCTCGGCGCCGAGCTTCGCGAAGTCGGCGTTGAGGATGCTCGGAGTGATCTGGATACCCACGATCAGTGATCCTAGAGGTCGTCCAAGACGTCGTGAATCCCGTCATTACGGGCTCGCTGTGCCACACTCACCCCAGTCATGAACCTTCGCCCGGCCCGGGGAACGCCCTGGTGGATCGCCCTGTTCTGGCTCCCTGGACTCCTCGTCCGGGCTCGCACGGCTCGGTTCGGTCTTCTCGGCGCGGCCGCCGCGGTCACATCGTTCTTCCGTGACCCCGACCGCACCCCACAAGGTCCCGGGCTCGTCGCCGCCGCCGACGGCCTCGTGCGCGAGGTTTCCCAGCGCGACGACGGCCGGTGGTTCGTCTCGACCTACCTCGCGCTGTACAACGTCCACGTCTCGCGGATGCCCTGCGACGGCACGGTGGTCGCCCAGCAACACTTCGAGGGCGAGCACAAGATGGCGTTCGCCGACGACGCCCACGTCAACGAACGCATGGAGTGGCGCATCGACACCGAGCACGGCGAGCTCGAGATGACCCAGTTCTCCGGTGCCGCCGCGCGGCGGATCGTCCCGTACGTCGGTGTCGGCGCCACCTTGTCGCGCGGGGACCGGATCGGGCTGATCCGCTTCGGCTCCCGGGTCGACCTGGTGCTGCCGGTGGGACTGCGGCCCACGGTCAAGGTCGGCGACCGTCCCCGCGGGGCCCGCGACGTGGTCGCGATCCCCCTCGAGATCGCCATGGGGGGTGCCGCGTGAGGTTCCTGGGGATCCAGAGGCCGGGGCCGGCCGACGTGATGACGCTCGTCAACGCGTCGTGTGGTGCGGCCGCCGTCCTCGTCGTCCTGGCCTACGCGCATCGTCCTGAGCACGACCTCGCCACCAACGGCATTCGCACGGTCACGCTGCTGCTGCTGGTCGGCACGATCTTCGACACCCTCGACGGGGCCTTCGCCCGCCGCGGCGGGGGGACCCGGCTGGGCCCGATGCTCGACTCGCTCGCGGACGCCCTGAGCTTCGGCCTGGCACCTGCGGTGCTCCTCGCACAGCTGGGGATGCGCGGGGCGTCGACGCTCGAGAGCTCCTTCGTGGTGGTGGGCTTCCTCTGCTACGTCGGAGCCGCGTTGCTCCGGCTCGCGGACTTCTCGTCGTCTCGCCTCGAGGACACCCAGTTCACCGGCCTGCCTTCCCCGCTGGCGGCTGGCGCGGTGGTCGCCATCGCGTTCCTGAGCACGTCACCATTCGTGATCGCGGTCGGCCTCGCCGCGGTTGGCCTGATGATGGTCAGCCGGCTCGCCTACCCCAAGCAACGCGGCCCCGTGATCGCCGCCGCCCTGGTGGCCTGGGGGTTCGGCATTGCCGGGACCCTGGGCGCCTACGACGTCCGGATCGGCGCCGTCGTCATGCTGTTCGTGATCGTCCTCGTGATGCCGACCCTGCCCGCTCTCGTCTCCCACGAGCGCGCGCCGGTCTGACGACTCACGCCGCACCGCCAAGCCACGTCAGTCCAGCAGGCTGTCGTCGCGAGCAGCGGTCAGCGCATCGCCCTCGGCGCTTCCGGTGTTGACGACGCCCGCTGGCTCGATCAGCAGGGCGGCGACCTCGCCCTCGGCCACCGGGCAGTGCTCCACGCCGCGCGGCACGACGTACAACTGGCCCGCGGTGAGCCGCACGTTGCCGTCGCGCAGCTGGATGTCGAGGGTGCCGTCGAGCACCAGGAACAGCTCGTCGGTGTCGTCGTGGGTGTGCCAGACGAACTCGCCCTGCACCTTCACGACCTTGATCTCGTAGTCGTTGAGCCGGGCCACCACCTTGGGTGACCAGTGCTCGGTGAACAGTGCGAGCTTGGCGGCCAGGTCGATGCCGGCCCGGGCCTCACCCATGTCAGTCCTCCTCGGGGTCGGCGGGCGGCTCGGCACCCTCGCGCTCGTCGCGCTCGGCCCACTCGAGCAGCGGGGCGATGTCGAAGACGTGGTCGTCGATCTCGCGGTGCAGGTCGCCGAGCTGCGCGAAGCGCTGCGGCACCGTGAACATGGTGAAGTCGTGGGGGTCGAGGTCGGGCACCTCGTCCCAGGTGATCGGCGTCGACACGCGGGCGTCGGGCAGGCCACGGACGGAGTACGCCGCTGCAAGCGTGTGGTCGCGCGCGTTCTGGTTGTAGTCGGGGAAGACCGCCGCCGGGTCGCGGTCCTTGCGCCACCAGGTCGTGGTGACGTCCTGGGGCGCCCTGCGTTCCAGCTCACGCGCGAACGCGAGCGCGGCCCGGCGAACGTCCTTGAAACCGTGGTCCGGACGGATCCGCACGTAGACGTGCAGGCCCTTGCTGCCGCTGGTCTTGGGGAACCCGGTTGCCCCGAGCTCGTCGAGCACCTCGTGCGTGACCCCGGCGACCCGTTGCACGGTGGCGAAGTCGCAGAGCGGCCCGGGATCGAGGTCGATGCGCCACTCGTCCGGCTTCTCGGTGTCGTCACGGCGGCTGTTCCAGGGGTGGAACTCCACCGTCGACATCTGCACGGCCCAGATCACGCTTCCGAGCTCGGTGACGCAGAGCTCGTCGGCCGTGCGGTTCCACCGCGGGAAGTGCAGCTGGACCGTCTCCAGCCAGGGCGGGGCGCCGCCCGGGATGCGCTTCTGGTGGACCTTGTCGCCGGCCAGGCCCTTGGGGAACCGGTGCAGCATGCAGGGACGTTCGTAGAGGGCGTTGACGATGCCTGGTCCAACGGCGAGGTAGTACTCGACGAGGTCGAGCTTGGTCGCAGCATTCTTGCCTGAGTTGGTGGAAGGAAAGTAGACGCGGTCCGGGTTGCTGACCCGGATCACACGGTTGTCGACCTCGATCTCGACAGCGGGCGGCTTCGCGGGCACGCGGCCAACCTAACCGGCCCCGGCTCAGAGCTTGCGCAGCAGCGCCATGAACATCGCGTCGGTGCCGTGCCGGTGCGGCCAGAGCTGGATCGTCCCTTCGAGTGCGCCGGCACAGTCAGGGACGCCCGACAGCAGCGGTGTGGCGTCCTCGAGGACCACGTCGTCGCGCTGGCGCAGCACCGAGGCCACGACACTCGAGGTCTCGGCGCCGACCGGGGAGCAGGTCGCATACAGGACCACACCGCCGGGCCGCGTCAGGTCGAGGGCGGAGCCGACCAGGGCGCGCTGGAGCAACACCAGCGGGAGCAGGTCGTCGGGCTTGCGACGCCAGCGGGCTTCGGGCCGGCGTCGAAGGGCGCCGAGTCCGGTGCAGGGTGCGTCCACGAGCACCCGGTCGAAGGACCCGTGCCGCCACGGTGGCGCGAGCCCGTCGGCGGTGACCACGGCCAGGACCCCATCGGCGCCGTTGAGCGCACGACGTACCAGCCCGGTGCGGTGGCGCTGTCGTTCGCTGGCAACCAGCCGGGCACCCCGCTCGGACGCTAGGGCGGCCAGCAGGGTGGCCTTGCCGCCCGGCCCCGCGCACAGGTCCAGCCACGTGGTGTCCCGTCCCTGCACATCGGCCCCGGCCAGGGCGAGCGCCACCAGCTGGGAGCCCTCGTCCTGCACGCCGGCGCGACCCTCGGCCACCGCGGTCACGGCACCGGGGTCGCCTCCCGCGAGGACCACGCCGTACGGCGAGTACGGCGTGGGCTCGCCGGGCAGCTCCTCGCGGACCGACCTGCCGGGGCGAGCGACCAGCGTCACCCGGGGTGGCTCGTTGTCGGCGGCGAGCAGATCGTGGAGCTCCACCTTGCCGACGGCGTTGCGCAGCTCGTCGACGATCCACTGCGGGTGGCTGTAGGCGACCTCGGCGAACCGGTCCGGCGAGACCCGCGGGTCCGGGGCCACCCGGCCGATCCACTCGGCGAGGTCGCGTTCGGACACCTTGCGCAGCACGGCATTGGTGAAGCTGGCCGCTCCTGAGCTCACCTTGGCGCGGACCAGGTCCACGGTGGTGCTGATCGCCGCGTGCGGAGGGACGCGCATCGACAGCAGCTGGTGGGTGCCGAGCCGGAGCGCGTCGAGGACCTTGGCCTCGACCTTGTTCAGCGACCGGTCGATGCAGGCGGCCAGGATCGCGTCGTAGGTGCCTCGGCGGCGGATCGTGCCTGACGCCAGCTCGGTGGTGAACGCCGCGTCGCGGCCCTCGAGGCCGTAGCCCCGGATCACCGTGGGCAGGACCAGGTTGGTGTAGGCGCCGTCGACCCGCACCGCCTTGAGGACGTCGAGGGCGGCAAGCCGGGCGACGTCGAGGCTGGGCCGCGGCCCACGTGGTCCGGACGCTTGCCGCGTCCCCCGTGGACGGGGGTCAGACATCGCCGAAATACTTCTTGACCAGTGTTCTCGGTGCCTTGGCCGCCCACGCGTCGGTGATGATCTCGGCCAGCTCGTCGCGGTCCAGCTCGGGGAGCCGGGACTGCTGGACCAGGACCGCGTTGAAGTTCCGGAAATGGTCGATGGTGAAGAACGGCAGTCTTTCGTCGGCGACCAGCGCCGCCTTCTCGACCTCTGTCGACGTCACGATCACGAGAAGGTCGTCGTAGAGCTCCCCGGTCACGGCGTCGACGGCTGTCTTGTGCGGTGCCCGGTAGAGCAGGAAACCCTTGCCACGGACCTTGTACGTCGGGCGGTCGCCCCAGGAGGTGCCGAACTCGACCTCCGGCAGCCCCATGCAGATCTCGTCCACGTCGTCGGCAGTGGCCCTGCGGCTCATGCTGCTGACCGTATGTGACGCCACCTCAGCCCGCACCGAAACTCGCGCCGGACTTCAACCGGGCACCGCGCGCCCAGTCTGCCGCGACCATCGGCTTCTTGCCGAACGGCGTCACGTCGCCGAGTCGAACCGCGTTCGTGCCGGTGCCGACGAGCACCGAGCTCTTGCCGATCTCGAGAGCTCCCGGCGCAAGCTGGTGCTCGAGCACGATCGACACCGGCCCGATCTTGATCCGCTCCCCCTCGTGGGTCGACCAGGCGCCCGGCCCTGGGGTGCAGGCGCGGATGCGACGGTCCACGGCGACCGCGGGCTCGCTCCAGTTGACCTCTGCGTCCTCGACGCGGATCTTCGGCGCGAAGCTCACGCCCTCCTCCTGCTGCGGCCGCGCATCGATGGACCCGTTGTGGAGCCCGTCCAGCGTGGCAAGCAGCAGGCCGGCCCCTCCCTCGGCCAGGCGCGCCAGCAGGTCGCCGGCGGTGTCACGTGGGCGGATCCGCTCGGTCATGACACCGAACATGGGTCCCGCGTCGAGCTCCCTGACGATCCGGAAGGTGGTCGCGCCAGTGACCTCGTCACCTGCCCAGATCGCGTGCTGGACGGGGGCCGCGCCACGCCAGGCCGGGAGGCAGGAGAAGTGCAGGTTCACCCAACCCAGCGGTGGGATGTCGAGGGCGGACTGCGGCAACAGTGCGCCGTACGCCACCACCGGGCAGCAGTCCGGCGCGAGCGCGCGCACCTGCTCCTGGAATTCGGGGTCCCGCGGGTGCTCGGGCTTGAGGACCGGCACCCCCAGCTCCTCGGCCCGCAGGCCCACGGGGCTGGCGACCAGCCTGCGGCCGCGTCCGGCGGGCGAGTCGGGCCGGGTGATCACGCCGACCAGCTCGTGGGTCGAGTCGGCGATCGCGTCGAGGGCCGGGAGCGCGGCCTCCGGGGTGCCCGCGAAGACGACACGCACCTCAGAGACCCAAGCCGTTGGTGGCGTGCGGGCTGAGCCGGATCGTGGGCTGGTCGAGACCGAACCACTCGGACTCGCGGATCGCCTTCATGGCCTGCTTGCGGGTGGCGGCGTCGAGACGATCGATGAACAGCACCCCGTCCAGGTGGTCCGTCTCGTGCTGGATCGCCCGGGCCAGGAGCTCGGAACCTTCGATGGTGACGGGGTCGCCGTACATGTTGAAGCCTCGCGCGACCACGGACCTGGCGCGTCGGCAGTCGAAGGACAGCTCGGGGATCGACAGGCAGCCCTCGGAACCGTCCTGCGTCTCCTCCGAGAGCTCCAGGACGGGGTTGATCAGGTGCCCGGGCTCGCCGTCGACGTGCCAGGTGAAGGCGCGCAGCCCGACCCCGATCTGGGGCGCTGCGAGGCCGGCTCCGGGCGCGTTCAGCATGGTGTCGGTGAGGTCCTCGACGAGCCGGCGGAGCTCCTTGTCGTAGTCGACCACCTCGCGCGCCGGCTTGCGCAGGACCGGGTCGCCGAAGAGGCGGATGCGCTGGATCGCCACGGAGCTCCTGACGTTGGCTTGGGGCTCTTCAGTCTAGTGAGCGACCGGACCGAGCGGCCCGGTGCCCTCAGAGGTTCTGTGGGTCCACCTGGATGCGCACGGCGTCCAGCTTCCGGCTGGACCGGATGCGTTGCAGCTCACCGAGGGCCCGGCTCAGGTCCTGGCCCTGGGCCCGGGGAACCCGGATCACGACCCGGCTCTGCTGCTCGCCGATCTCGACCGGTCCGAGCACCTCAGCGGTGCTCGGCGCGGCCAGCAGGGTGACCGCGTCGTCCACGGCGCCGGGCTCGCCGGAGATCGTGGCCAGTCGGCTGGCCGGCGGCAGGTGGGCCTCCTGACGCTGCGCGGTCTCGCGGGCCGCGAAGCCGGCCATGTCCCAGCGGACGAGCGCCTGCAGGGCAGGGTGGGTCGGTTCGCCGACGGCGATGGCGCTGCCGCCGGGCCGGACGAGCGCCACCGCGTTGCTCCAGCGGCGCAGCGCCTCCTCCTCGGTGCGGAGGTCGGTGCGGCCGAGCAGCAGCCAGGTGTCCAGGAGGACGGCCGCGGCGTAGCCACCCTCGGCGACCGGCTCGGCGCCAGGGGTGGCGACGACGATCGCCGGCCGGCCGTCGACCGTGGCAAGAACCTGGTCCCCGGAGGACGTCCGAACCCGGACCTTGGGGAATGCCCGGCCGAGCTCCTCGCCGGTGCGGACGTCACCGAGCACGGGCGCACGGAGGCCCCGGTGACCGCACTCGGCGCAGGCCCATGCCTCGGCCGGGGTGCCGCACCAGCGACAGGACGGCGGGGTGGTGGGACCGGAGAGGGCGAGGGGGCCTTGGCAGTGGCCGCACCGGGCCGGCGTCCGGCAACGCTCGCAGGCGAGCGACAGGACATACCCGGCCCGAGGGGTCTGGACGAGCACCGGGCCGTCCGCGAGGGCTGCCCGCACCGCTTCGTGGACCTGTCCCGGCATCCGGGTCGCCCGGGCGTGGGGGTCGCGGTCGAGATCGCGGTCGGTCGCGCCGGCAACCGTGACCGTCACCCGCTCGCGCAGCAGCGCGCGTGCGGGAGGCAGCTCTCGGGCCCAGTCCGTGCGGAGGAGGTAGGCGGCCTCGACGGTGCGGGCGAAGCCGGCTACGAGTGCGGCCGTCCCCTCGCGCTCGGCGCGGAGGAGCAGGGTCTCCCGGGTGTGGGGGTACGGCGCGCGCGGCTCGGCGTGCAGGTCGTCGCCGTCGTCCCAGATCACGACCAGGCCCAGGTCGTGGACGGGGGCGAAGCTCGCGCCCCGGGTGCCCACGACGACCCTGCGGGCGCCCCGGCTGACGGCCAGGAAGTCGCGGTAGCGCCGCGCCGGGCCCGCGTCGGCAGTGAGCGTGACGTGCTGGCCCGGCCCGAGCACGTGGCTCAGCGCCCCGTCAACCCGGTCGACGTCCTTGCCGTCCGGCACGCAGATCAGGCTGCCGCGACCGCTGGCCAGGGTGGCCGCCACCGCGTGGGCGAGCAGCAGCGGCCAGTCGGTGCCGGGCGCGGCGCCCCAGACCGCGCGCGGTACGCCGCCATCGGCCAGGTGGGCGAGGAACGGTGCGGCATGGTCGTGTCCCTGCCAGGCCAGCTCGGCCGCTACGGCGTCCCGCGCCGGCGGACCGGGTGCCGGCGGCGTGGGTTCCTTCTCGGTGGTCGCGTGGCGGGCCGGAACGGCTAGTCGCAGCACATCCGCGCGGGCTCCCGCGTAGCGCTCGGCGAGGTCGGCGGTGAGCTCGGCAACGGCGGGGCTGAGGACGGGCTCCGCGCTCACCACCCGGCGCAGCGGCGCCAGGCGGCCCGGGTGGTCGGACCCGGCGGCGCGCCGTACGACGAAACCGTCGACGTCCTGGCCCGCGAAACGCACCTTGACCCGGACGCCGGGCCGGGCCGCTTCGGACATGGCCGCGGGTACTGCGTAGTCGAACGGACGGTCGAGGTGCGCGAGCGGGATGTCGACGAGCACCTTCGCCACCGGGTCGACCGTGGCGAGCTCCGCCTCCGCCGACTTCTTGGCCCGCGTCGCCCGGGCCTTCGCCTGCGACGCCTTCACGGTCGCCCGGACCATCCCCGGCAGCAGCTCGGGCTGCTCGTCGGGGGTCATGGCGGCATTCCTACCAGTCACCGCCGACGAGATCGGCGCGGGCGCCAAAGTCACTGGTTAACCAGTGAAACCGGCGCTGAACACGGAGAATTCTCCATGCGAAGCACCCGATTCACTGGTTAACCAGTGAAACTGTCAGGCGCCGACGGCGGCCCTCAGCGCGTCTGCACGGTCGGTGCGCTCCCAGGTGAACTCGGGAAGCTCGCGTCCGAAGTGGCCGTATGCGGCGGTCTTGGCGTAGATCGGCCGGAGCAGGTCGAGGTCGCGGATGATCGCGGCCGGCCGCAGGTCGAAGACCGCCAGAACTGCCTTCTGGATCTCCTCGTCCGAGACCTTGCCGGTGCCGAACGTCTCGATGAAGACACCCACGGGCTGGGCCTTGCCGATCGCGTACGCGACCTGGGCCTCGCAGCGGGTGGCCAGACCGGCCGCGACGACGTTCTTCGCGACCCAGCGCATGGCGTACGCGGCGGAGCGGTCGACCTTCGACGGGTCCTTGCCGGAGAAGGCACCGCCGCCGTGGCGGGCCATGCCGCCGTAGGTGTCGACGATGATCTTGCGGCCGGTGAGACCGGCGTCGCCCATCGGCCCGCCGACGATGAACTGGCCGGTCGGGTTGACGAGGAGCCGGTAGCCCTCGGAGGAGATCTTGAAGTTCGCCAGGATCGGGTCGATCACGTGCTTCTTCACGTCGGCCTCGAGCGAGTCGAGCGTGATGTCGGCGGAGTGCTGGCTGGACAGGACGACGGTGTCGATGCGCACCGGGCGGTCCTGCTCGTCGTACTCGATGGTGACCTGGGTCTTGCCGTCGGGACGCAGGTAGGGCAGCGTGCCGTCCTTGCGGACGGCGGTGAGTCGCTCCGCGAGCCGGTGGGCGATCATGATCGGCAGCGGCATCAGCTCGGGGGTGTCGTCGCAGGCGTAGCCGAACATCAGGCCCTGGTCGCCGGCGCCCTGCCTGTCCATCTCGTCGCCGGAGTCGCCGACGCGGGCCTCGTGGCCCCGGTCGACGCCCTGTGCGATGTCGGGCGACTGCTGGCCGATGGCGATCTGCACGCCACAACCCCGGCCGTCGAAGCCCTTCTCCCCGTCGTCATAGCCGATCTCGACGATCTTGTCTCGAACGAGCTTGGCGATCGGGGCGTAGCTCTTGGTCGTCACCTCACCGGCGACCACCACCAGACCCGTCGTCAGCAGGGTCTCGCACGCCACCCGGCTCGTGGGGTCGTCGGCGAGGAGGGCGTCGAGGACGGTGTCGCTGATCGCGTCAGCGATCTTGTCCGGGTGACCCTCGGTCACGGACTCCGAGGTGAAAAGGCGTCCAGCCACAGTTGGTACTCCGCTCAGGCGTCAAGAATCGGGTTTGTTCAGGATATGCGGCGACCAGCATGCAAGACGGTCATCTCACGTAACGAATCAGCGAGCGAGGCGTAACGCCACCTGGTCCCATATTTCGTGGGCCAGCGCAGCTTTCGTGCCGCGGGGTACGTCGACCGCGGAGCCGTCGGCGCCCAGGATCACCGCTTCGTTGTCCGGGCTCCCGAACACGGCTCCCCCGCTGACGTCGTTGACCACCAGCAGGTCGCAGCCCTTGCGAGCCAGCTTGGCGCGGGCCAGGTCCAGGACCGACCCGGTCGCGTCGCCGGTCTCCGCCGCGAATCCGACAACGACGGCGCCGGGGCGGGGCCGCTCGGTGCTGATCTCGTGCAGGATGTCGGGGTTCTGGGTCAGCTGGATCGCCGGGGCGGAACCGTCGTCGGCCTTCTTGATCTTGGCGGCGCTGACGTCTACCGGACGGAAGTCGGCGGGAGCGGCGGCCATCACCACGGCGTCGGCCGAGGTGGCCGCACTCAGCACCTCGTCGCGGAGCTGGGCCGTGGTCTCGACGCGAACGACCTTGACACCTGCCGGGTCCGGCAGCGCGACGTTGGCCGCGACCAGGGTGACCTCGGCGCCCCTGGCGACCGCAGCGCGGGCCAGGGCGTAGCCCTGGAGCCCGGAGGACCGGTTGCCGAGGAAGCGGACCGGGTCGAGGTACTCGCGGGTGCCACCCGCCGACACGACGACGTGCCGGCCGACCAGGTCCGTGCCGGCGGCGGTCCCGCGGCTGAGGATCTCGACGCAGGTCTCGAAGATCTCGGCCGGGTCGGGGAGCCGACCCTTGCCGGTGTCGGCACCGGTGAGCCGGCCCTCGGCGGGTTCGATCACCAGGGCTCCGCGGGCGCGCAGGGTGGCGACGTTGTCGCGCGTGGCAGCGTGCTCCCACATCTCGGTGTGCATGGCCGGCGCGAACACGACCGGGCAGCGCGCGGTGAGCAGGGTGTTGGTGAGCAGGTCGTCGGCCAGGCCGTGGGCCGCCTTCGCCAGTACGTTCGCGGTGGCCGGAGCCACGACCACGAGGTCGGCGGACTGCCCGATCCGGACGTGCGGGACCTGGTGCACGTCGGTCCACACGTCGGTGGCGACGGGCTTGCCGGACAGGGCCGCCCAGGTGGGCGCGCCGACGAACTTCAGGGCGGCCTCGGTGGGGATGACGGTGACGTCGTGGCCGGACTCGGTGAACCTGCGCACCAGCTCGCAGGCCTTGTAGGCGGCGATGCCGCCGGAGACCCCGATGACGACGGCGGCCGGGGAGGCGCCACGACCGTCACGAAGTGCACGGGGCCGCGCCCCCGATGGGGACGCGGCCTCGTGGATGTCGCTGGTGCTCAGCGGATCACTCGTTCTTGGTGAAGGACGCGTCGACGGCGGCGGCCTTGGCGGCGGCCTCCTCGGCGGCGAGCTCGGCGGGGTCGACATCCTCACACGTCAGCAGGTCCTCGTTGATCTCGCGCAGGGCGATCGAGAGCGGCTTCTCCTGCACGTGGGTGTCGACGAGCGGACCGACGTACTCGAGAAGGCCCTCGCCGAGCTGGGAGTAGTAGGCATTGATCTGCCGGGCGCGCTTGGCGCTGTAGAGGACCAGCTTGTACTTGCTGTCGGTCTTGGTGAGCAGGTCGTCGATCGAGGGATTGGTGACACCCTCGGCGGCGATGTTGGGCGAAGACACGCGTGAGCCTCACAAATTATTGGGGGGGTGCTCATGGTCGAGCACCATCAACCCTACCAACTGCTCGGCTGCATCGTGAACTTCGTGGTTGACGATGGTCACGTCGAACTCCTTCTCGGCAGCCATCTCCTCGCGCGCGGTGGCGAGTCGCCGGGCGCGTTCCTCCTCGGACTCGGTCCCTCGACCGATGAGCCGGCGCACCAGCTCCTCCCAGGACGGGGGCTTCAGGAACACGAACAGCGCCTGGGGCATGGTCTCCCGGACCTGCCTGGCGCCCTGCAGGTCGATCTCGAGCATCGCCGGGCGGCCGGCGGCCAACGCCTCCATGACCGGGCCCCGCGGCGTTCCGTAGCGGGCCGCCTTGTGCACCACTGCCCACTCCAGGAGGTCGTCGTCAGCGATCATCCGGTCGAACTCCTCGTCGGGGACGAACCGGTAGTGCACACCGTCGATCTCGCCGGGCCGGGGTGGGCGGGTGGTGGCCGACACCGAGATCCACACCTCAGGGTGGCTGGCGCGCACGGCGGCTGCGACGGTGCCCTTGCCGACGGCCGTGGGGCCTGCGAGCACGACGAGGCGGGATCGGGCGGGCAGGTCGGGAGAGGTCCCGTCAGTCACGCGCTGCGAACTCGCGCTCGAGCGCGGCCACCTGCTTGGTGCCGAGCCCTCGAACCCGACGGCTCTCGGCGATGCCGAGGCGCTCCATCACCTGGCGGGCCCGGACCTTGCCGAGGCCGGGCATGGACTGCAGCAGGTCGATGACCCGCATCTTGCCGATGACTTCGTTGGTCTGGCCCAGGTGGAGCACCTCGACGATCGACCCGCCGGAGTTCTTGAGCCGGTTCTTCACCTCGGCCCGCTCCCGACGGGAGGCGGCGGCCTTGTCCAGAGCCGCCTGGCGCTGTTCGGGTGTGAGCGGGGGCAGAGCCACGTGCAGGTGTCCTTCGGTCAGTGAGGGGGGCGTTGCTGGCCGGTGGGGGGCCAATCTAGTCAGAAGCCGGACGGGGCGGCAATCGCCCAGCGAGAACACGTTCTAGGAGACGCTTGGTCCAGCCCTGCTTGGCTCCCGGCGATGTGAGCCATTGTGTCCGACCCCTTCCTAGAGGTAGAGGGCGGTGTGGCAGACGTCCTTGACCTGTTGCTTGATGCTCGCGAACGCGTCGTTGGTTGCCCTGCCGCCGAGCTCGCGGGCAGCGGCGTCGATGCGGGCCCGCTCTTCATCGGTCAGGTCGGTCGGCGGATGGTTCCGGTCGTAGGTGGCCGCGTCGACGCCGGCATCGGCGAGCGCCTGCTGGAGCCCCTCGATGGCGCGGATCACCTGTTGCCACTCGTCGCTGATGTCCTCAGGAGCCTTGCCCTGCAGGGCCTTGAAGATGCCGAGCGCCCGGATCAGGACGTCGGGTTGGCCGGTCGACAGGATGTCGCTGAGCTCCTGCTGCTTGCTCGTGACCTCGTCGCAGTAGGCACCCGACGGGCTGCCGTTGCCGCAGCCGCTGGCAAGCGGCAGCAGGGCCAGCAGCACCAGACCAGCGAGCCAGGTCCTCACGCCAGGGCCGTAGCGAGCTCGTCGTTGGCGCGTCGTGCCGCGTCCGTCATCGCGTCGCGGTCCGGACCCAGTCGGAGGATCTCGCGAGAAGAGCTCCCCAGGACGACGCCCGTCGCCGACCCGAAGATGCGTCGGAGGTCCTCGCTCGTGCCGCCCTGCGCGCCGTACCCGGGCGCGAGGATCGGCCCGTTGAAGTCGAAGTCCTGGCCGACGTCGCCGATGGTGGCACCGACGACGGCGCCGAAGGACCCGAGCGGCGCAGCACCGTCGTTCAGGCCACGCAGGTGCTCGAGCATCCGCTGCGCCACCGTGCTGCCGTCCTGGGTCGTCGCGTGCTGGATCTCCGGGCCCTCCTTGTTGGACGTCAGCGCGAGAACGAAGACGCCGGCGTCGTGCTTGCGCGCGGTGTCGACCATCGGGCTCAGCGACCCGAACCCGAGGAAGGGGCTGGCGGTGATCGCATCGACAGCGAGCGGCGAGGACTGGTCCAGGTAGGCGTCCGCGTAGGCCTGGGACGTGGAGCCGATGTCGCCCCGCTTGACGTCGAGCAGCACGAGCGCCCCGGCCGCTCGGGACTCGGCCACCACTCGTTCCAGCACCGCGATGCCGCGGCTGCCGAAGCGCTCGTAGAACGCGGACTGGGGCTTGACGACCGAGACGTACGGCGCGACCGCGTCCACCACGGTCAGGGCGAAGCGTTCGAGCCCTGCCACGTCGTCGGCGAGCCCCCAGTCGAGCAGCAGGCCGGCGTGCGGATCGATCCCCACGCAGAACTGACCACGCTCCGCCATGGCCGCATGCAGCCGGGCTCCGAACGTCATGAGCTGATCCTCTCCTGGTCGTGCGCAGCGTCCACGGCAAGCTCCGCCGCGATTCTGGCCGCCGATGTGGGGTCGTGCAGCAGCGCCGTACCGATCTGGACCGCGACGGCGCCGGCGGCGAGGAAGCTGCGGGCGTCGTCGGTGGTCGAGATGCCGCCCGCCCCGACGATCTGCGCGTCGGGCAGGGCACCACGAACCTCGGTGACGCAGCGCAGGGACAACGGGCGTACGGCGGGCCCGCTCAGGCCCGCGGGACGCCCGTCGGGCAAGGCCGCGGGCAGGGCGTTGCCGACGACCACGGCCGCCGCGCCCGCGTCGAGGACGGTCCGTGCCGTCTCGACGACGCGCAGCACGTCGGGGCGGAGCTTGGCCAGCACCGGCACCCCGCGCGGCAGGTCACGCTGCACCGCGCTGACGGCACCCGCAGCATGGAACGGCTCGCGCACGTCGAAGAAGCCCGAGCCCATCGCGTCGGGTGAGGACAGGTTGACCTCGATCGCCGAGACTCCCGGTGCGCGACCCAGGCGGCGGGCCAGCTCGGCGTACTCCCCCAGCGAGCTGCCGACGATCGACACGATCACGCGCGCGCCCTCCTGCAGCAGCCACGGCAGCTCGGTGGCCAGGAACTGGTCGATGCCGGGATTCGGCAACCCGGTCGCGTGCACCAGGCCTGACGGCGTCTCGACGATCCGCGGCAGGGCACCTCCCGGACGCGCGTTGAGCGAGATCGACCGGGTCACGAAGGCGCCCAGCCGGTCGAGGGGGCCGTACGCCGCCAGCTCGCGGCCCGTGCCGCCGCAGCCGGCCGCCGTGAGAACGGGACCGACGAGCGTGAGGCCCGCGAGCTCGACGTTGGGAGGCCCGGCCACGGTCATGTCGCGACCTCGTTCCAGCGAACGCGGTCCCCGCGGAAGACGGGCCCATCGGCGCAGGCCCGGGCAAGCCGGGGCGCACCGTCCTCGCCGACGACCGGGACGGCGCACCCGTGGCAGAGGCCGGTCGCACAGGTCAGGGGCTGCTCGATCGCGGTCTGGCTCCAGGCCCCGTGCTCCTCGGCGGCCGCGGCCACCGCGTGCAGGGACGGCACGGTGCCCACGCCGTACACGACCGCGGCCTCCTCGCGGCGCAGCACGTCGGCAACCACGTCGGCGACCTCGCCCTTGTGCCCGATCGAACCGTCGCGGGTCACGACCGTGACCGAACGCGCGGACCGCTTGGCCTCGAGCGTCGACAGGAGGTGCGCCTCGTCGCGTCCGGCGACGACCATGCTGACCCGGCAGCCTCGCTCGCGGAGCCGCTCGGCAAGGGGGAACAGCGGCGCCGCGGCGTACTCCTCGCCAATGAGCACGCAGCTGACGGGCTCCTTCGGCAGTGCGAAGGGGCGGCCCAGCGGTCCGGTCACCTCCAGCGTGGCGCCGACCCCGAGGTCGGCCAGCCACCGGGTGCCGACACCGACCGGCGCCACGACGATCTGGATGGTGGCGCCGTAACCGCCCATCGGCTTGACCTGGTGGATCCAGAACGCCCGTCGAGCCAGGTGGGTCTCACCCACCGACAGCGCGACGAAGGTGCCGGGCCGAAAGCGCGCGGGGATGCCGGGTGCCGCGAGGGTCAGGTGGTGGTAGGCGCCGACCCGGCGCGCGGCCAGCAGCTCGCCCCGCACGTGCAGGGGGGCGAGCCGTCCGGCTGCCTGGACGACCGGCGCCGTGGTCACCCGGGATCCCGGGTGCCGCGAATGATCCGACGGGGCCAGAGCGGGCCCTCGTAGATGAAGGCCGTGTAGCCCTGCACCAGGTCGGCCCCCGCCTCGAGCCGGGCCCGGGCGTCGTCGACCGTGGTGACGCCTCCGACGCCGATCAGGGCAAGGTCGTCCTCGACGCGCTTGCGCAGCAGGCGGAGCACCTCGAGCGAACGCTCGGTGAGGGGGGCCCCGGAGAGCCCGCCCGGGCCGACCTCGGCGACCCTGGCCGAGTCGGTCCGCAGACCGTCGCGAGACGTCGTGGTGTTGGTCGCGATGATGCCGTCCAGTCGGATCGCCCCGGCCAGGTCGGCGACGGCGAGCACGTCGTCCTCGCTGAGGTCCGGCGCGATCTTCACCAGCATCGGCACCCGGTCGACCGTGACCTCGTCCGCCGTGCGGCGTACGCGCTGGAGCAGCGGTTCGAGCTTCTCGACCGCCTGGAGGTTGCGGAGGCCCGGCGTGTTCGGTGAGCTGACGTTGACGACGAGGTAGTCGGCGTACGGCGACAACAGCCGCGCGCTCTTCTCGTAGTCGGCCAGGACCGCGGCCTGGTCGTCGTCCGGCACGACCTTCGTCTTGCCGATGTTGATGCCGAGGAGACTTCGGGGCCGGGTTCGGTGACGGCTGTTTCGCTCCTGACGCGACATGGCTGCGACACGCCGCTCAAGACGTCGCGCCACCGCTTCGGCGCCGTCGTTGTTGAAGCCCATCCGGTTGATGACCGCGCGGTCGTCCGGCAGCCGGAAGAGGCGCGGCTTCGGGTTGCCGGGCTGGGCCTCACCGGTCACGGTGCCGATCTCGATGTGGCCGAACCCGAGCGCGGCCAACGCGTCGATGCCGACGGCGTTCTTGTCGAAGCCGGCCGCCAGCCCCAGCCGGTTGGGGAAGCTCAGCCCCATCACCTCGACGGGTGACGCGGCGCTCGGCAGGCGCCGGGTCAGCGGGGTCGCGGTCCGGATCGCGCGGAACGCCGCGTGGTGCGCGCGCTCCGGATCGGTCCGGGTGAGCACGTGCTCGAACAGCAGCCGGTACGCAGTCATCTGCCACCCGTGGTCGAGCGGAGGCGCGCCCAGTCCTGGAGGCTGCGGACGCCGATCTCGCCGCGCTCGAGAGCCTCGATGCCCTGCACGGCCGCGCCGAGTCCCTGGACGGTGGTGATGCAGGGGATGTTGGCCATGATCGCGGCGGTGCGGATCTCGTAGCCGTCCAGGCGGGCCGAGGCGCCGCTGGTCGAGCCGTTGGGTGTGTTGATCACGAGGTCGATCGCGCCCTCGAGGATCAGCTGCACGGTCGTCTTCTCGCCCTGCGGCCCGCTGCCTTCGAAATGCTTGCGCACGATGGTGGCCTGCACGCCGTTGCGACGCAGCACCTCCGCGGTGCCCTGGGTCGCGAGGATCTCGAAGCCGTGGTCGGCCAGCACCTTGATCGGGAAGATCATGTGCCGCTTGTCGCGGTTGGCCATGCTCACGAACACCCGGCCCTTGGTCGGCAGGGACCCGAACGCCGCGGCCTGAGCCTTCGCGAACGCCGTACCGAAGTCGGAGTCGAGGCCCATCACCTCGCCGGTCGACTTCATCTCGGGGCCCAGAACCGTGTCGACGTTCCGTCCATCCGGGGTCTTGAACCGGTTGAACGGCATCACCGCCTCCTTGACGGCGATCGGCTGGTCAGCGGGCAGCGTGCCGCCGTCACCTTCGGCAGGCAGCACGCCGGCAGCGCGCAGCGAGGCGATCGACTCCCCCAGCATGACCCGCGCCGCAGCCTTCGCCAGTGGCGTGGAGGTCGCCTTGGACACGAACGGCACCGTCCGGCTGGCCCGCGGGTTGGCCTCGAGGACGTAGAGCACGTCGGAGCCGAGGGCGTACTGGATGTTCAGCAGCCCGAGGACGCCGACGCCGCGCGCGATCGCCTCCGTGGCCTCCCGGATCCGCTTGATCTCGGCGGCACCCAGGGTGATCGGCGGCAGGGCGCACGACGAGTCACCGGAGTGGATGCCGGCCTCCTCGATGTGCTCCATCACGCCGCCGAGGAACAGCTCCTCGCCGTCGAAGATCGCGTCGACGTCGATCTCGACCGCGTCGTCGATGAACCGGTCGACGAGCACCGGCCGGTCGGGACTGATCTCGGTTGCCTGCGCGATGTACGACGCCAGCGCCTCGTCGTCGTACACGATCTGCATGCCG
>JAOPXM010000113.1 GCA_025965125.1 Nocardioides sp. | reverse complement strand
ATGAGCAAGCTGCCCGGCGGCAAGGTCGCCTTCACCAGACGAACCTAGGCCGACCGTTCTGACCGCTGGCTGGGCACAATGTTGGCCGTGGAGACCCTCGGCAGCAAACGGGTGTACGCCAACCCATGGATGATGGTCCGGGAAGACACGATCCGTCGTCCGGACGGATCCACCGGCATCTGCGGCGTGGTGGACAGCCCGGACATCGCGCTGATCATCCCGGTCGACGACGACCGGTTGCATCTCGTCGAGCAGTACCGGCACCCGGTCGCCGGGCGGCGCTGGGAGTTTCCCTCCGGAAGCGCCGATCAGCGAGTCGATGTCGACGGGGCGGCACTGGCCGCACGCGAACTGCGCGAAGAGACAGGGCTTGTGGCCAACAGGCTGACCCCGCTCGGCACGCTGGACGTTGCGCCAAGCATGCTCAGCTACCAGTGCCAGGTGTTCCTGGCCACCGACCTGACCCACGGCGCGCCGCTGCGAGACCTCGAGGAGCAGGACATGCGGTCGGCCTGGTTCCCCCGTGCCGACCTCGAACGCATGATCCTCGACGGCACCATCACCGACGCGAAGTCCATTGCGGCGTATACGATGCTGCTCCTTCACGGGCGGACGCCGCACGACTGAATGATCGGCGAGCAAGCTTGCTTGGCAGCAGGGAGGCGTGGTCAACGTGGGGCTCTTGAACCGGCGCGGCCAGATCTACTTTGCCGGCGCGGTTGCCCTCGTGTTGACGGTCGGCGTACTGACCCTGAACCTCTCACCGGGACCGCACGACATGGGCGAAGACGGTGGAGTTGTCGCCTTCATGGCCTTCGCCGAGTGGGCGCTCCTCAGCCGGGCGTCATCGCGATGACGAGTCGGAGCACATAGAACAAGACGGGCATCCCGAAGACCGCGAGCATCACCCACGCCGTGACCCGGTGCTTGAGCTTTGTTGCGTCCAGGGCGCCGGCGAAGTCGAGCAGCGCCCCGTCCGGAACGTGCGCTGTCAGCCCCATCGTCCGGGCGTCCTGCGGGAGGTGCTGCCCGGCGTTCCAGTACGGCGGCGTGTCGTCGTCGTGATCGTCGAACTCCTCCTCGGGGTACCGCATACGCACACGGTATGCCCGTGCCGCACGACGGATCGGAACAAGGCGGTGGGCCGCGGCGTTCTTTTTCCGTAGCATTGACCGACACACAGCCAAACCGGAAGGGCCGCCCCCCGGGGCATCCATGACTGACACGCAGCAACAAGGGGACCAGCAGAACACCGGCACGCACTCGACGCGTCACACCGTCGTGGTCCCCAACAGCATCAACATGGTCAGCCTCCTCGGGCCCGGTGATGAGCACCTGGCGCTCATCGAGCAGTCCTTCGACGCCGACATCCATGTCCGCGGCAACCGGATCACGCTGTACGGCGAGCCCGGCGAGGTCGCCCTGGCCGAGCGGCTCCTCGATGAGCTCGTGACGATCATCCGGACCGGTCAGGGAGTGACGGGCGAGACAGTCGAGCGCGTGCTGGCGATGCTGCGCACCGAGACGACCGAGCGCCCGGCCGACGTGCTCAGCCTCAACATCCTGTCCAACCGCGGCCGTTCGATCCGACCCAAGACGCTCAACCAGAAACGCTACGTCGACTCGATCGACAAGCACACGATCACGTTCGGGATCGGCCCGGCCGGCACCGGCAAGACCTACCTCGCAATGGCAAAGGCCGTCCAGGCGCTCCAGTCCAAGAGCGTCAACCGGATCATCCTGACCCGGCCGGCGGTCGAGGCCGGCGAGCGCCTCGGCTACCTCCCCGGCACGCTGAGCGAGAAGATCGACCCGTACCTGCGACCGCTCTACGACGCACTGCACGACATGATCGACCCCGAGACGATCCCCAAGCTGCTCGCCGCCGGGACCATCGAGGTGGCCCCCCTGGCCTTCATGCGCGGCAGGAGCCTCAACGACGCGTTCATCATCCTCGACGAGGCGCAGAACACCTCGCCGGAACAGATGAAGATGTTCCTGACCCGGCTCGGGTTCGGCTCCAAGATCGTGGTCACAGGCGACGTCACCCAGGTCGACCTGCCCAACGGCATGCTGTCCGGCCTGCGCGTGATCGAGGGGATCCTCGACGGTGTCGAGGACATCTCGTTCCAGCGCCTCACGGCCCACGACGTCGTCCGCCACAAGCTCGTCGGCAAGATCGTTGCGGCGTACGACGAGTTCGACGCCCTCGGCGGCTTCACGCCCAGGACCGCGGGCGAACACCCAGTCGGCCGATGAGCATCGAGGTCCTCAACGAGTCCGGCCGTGACCTCGACGTCCATCGGCTGGCCTCCCTGAGCCGCTTCGTCATGGACAAGATGCGCGTCCACCCGCTGGCGGAGCTCTGCATCAAGGCCGTCGACGAGGACACGATCGCCCAGCTGAACAGCCAGTGGATGGAGAAGGACGGGTCGACCGACGTGCTCGCGTTCCCGATGGACGAGCTGCGCCCGGGCCTCGTCAACGAGGATCCCGAAGAGGGCGTCCTCGGCGACCTGGTGCTCTGTCCCGAGGTCGCGGCCCGACAGGCGACCACCGCTGGGCACTCGACCGAGGCCGAGATCGAGTTGCTGACGGTGCACGGCATCCTGCACCTGCTCGGCTACGACCACGCCGAGCCCGAGGAGCACAAGGAGATGTTCGGGCTCCAGGACGAGCTGCTCGGTGAGTGGCGAGCCTCGACGGTCTCGACCGCTCCTCATGACCTCGGGTGACGCCTGGCTGCTCGTCGCAGCCGCGGCCCTCGTCCTCCTTGCGGGGCTCTTCTCGGCCGCCGAAGCAGCCCTCTCGTCGTTCTCGCACGCCCGCGCCGAGGAGCTCGTCGCGGAGAACCGGCCGGGATCCAGACGTCTCCTGGCGCTGCTCGAGGATCCGCCGCGGTTTCTCAACACTGCCCTGTTCCTGCGCCTGCTCTGCGAGATCTCGGCGATCGTCGTGGTCGCTCTCCAGGCCAACGAGAGGTACGCCGGAAGGTGGTGGCCCACGATCCTGACCTCGATCGCGGTGATGCTTGTCGTCTCCTTCGTCGCCATCGGCGTCGCCCCGCGCACCCTGGGCCGGCAGCACTCGGAGACCGTCGCCCTCCTGTCGGCCGGCCCGCTCGCCGCGATCACCAGCGTCCTCGGCCCGCTGCCCAAGCTGTTGATCCTGATCGGCAACGCGATCACCCCGGGTCGCGGGTTCCGGGAAGGACCGTTCTCGACGGAGACCGAGCTCCGCGAGCTCGTCGACCTCGCCGAGGCGTCTGCCGTCATCGAGTCCGGTGAGCGCAGGATGATCCACTCCGTCTTCGAGCTCGGGGACACCACCGCGCGCGAGGTGATGGTGCCGCGCAACGACGTGGTCTACATCGAGCGCTACAAGAACCTGCGCCAGACGATGTCGCTGTTCCTGCGCAGCGGCTACTCCCGGATCCCCGTGATCGGCGAGAACCTCGACAACATCGTGGGTTTCGCCTACCTCAAGGACATCGTCCGGCGTGACTTCGAGGCTCCCGACGTGGAGTTCACCCAGCGCGTCGACGAAGTCATGCGTCCGGTCATGTGGGTCCCCGAGTCCAAGCCCGTCGACTCGCTGCTGACCGAGATGCAGGCCAAGCGGCAGCACATTGCCGTCGTCGTCGACGAGTACGGCGGCACAGCCGGCCTGATCACCATCGAGGACGTGCTGGAGGAGATCGTCGGGGAGATCACCGACGAGTACGACGAGGACGAGGTGGAGGTCGAGGTCCTCGAGGACGGGTCGACCCGGGTGTCCTCGCGTTACCCGATCGACGACCTCGACGAGCTGTTCGGCTTCGACGTCGACGAGGAGGACGTCGACAGCGTGGGAGGCCTGATGGCCAAGCACCTGGGGCGGGTCCCGATTCCCGGCTCGTCCGTGGTGGCCCACGGTCTCCGCTTCGAGGCGGAGGCCGCCACCGGTCGCCGTAACAAGATCGGCACGGTCCTGATCTGTCGGGCCGAGCACTCCCCGGAGCCCGGCAACGGCCACCCCGAGGCCGTGCACGAGGATGCGGTGCGTGACTGACGCCGCCCAGCCCGACCTCACGGTCGAGGACCGCAAGCTCGTGACCCTGGCCCGTGCCACCAGGGCCCGGACAGGCGCGACCGAGGGGGCCGCCGTACGCGACAGCGACGGCCGCACCTACGCCGCAGCGACCGTCGACCTACCGTCCCTGCGGCTCTCGGCGCTCCAGGTCTGCGTGGCCATGGCCGTGGCGTCGGGGTCCAAGGGGCTCGAGGCCGCCGTCCTGCTCACCGATGCCAGCGCCGTGCCCGCCGCGGATCAGGCCGCGCTGCGCGAGTTCGGAGGCGCCGGGGTTGTTGTCCACGTCGGCGACGTCAAGGGTTCGATCACCGCCACATCGACCACCTGACAGTGACGGACCGCCCCGCCACACACGCCGGCCTCGGCGAGAGTAACTTTGTCCGCGTGATTCGCACGAGTGCGTGGGAGGAGCACGAGCAAGCGGTCGGGAAGTTGCGAGCGTCGTACGCCGCGATCCCGTCCGGCGCGCCCGTGCGACTGGCCAAGAAGACGTCCAACCTGTTCCGGCCCCGTGCCGACACGACGGCGCCGGGGCTCGACGTGTCCGGCCTGAACGGGGTGATCGACGTCGACCCGGTGGCTCGCACGGCCGACGTGCAAGGCATGTGCACCTACGAGGACCTTGTCGACGCGACCCTCCCGCACGGGCTGATCCCACTCGTCGTGCCACAGCTCCGCACGATCACGCTCGGTGGAGCCGTCACCGGCCTCGGCATCGAGTCCACGAGCTTCCGCAGCGGTCTCCCGCACGAGTCGGTGCTCGAGATGGACATCTTCACCGGGGCCGGCGAGGTGGTCACCTGCCGTCCCGGGGACGCCCTCTTCGACACGTTCCCCAACTCCTACGGATCGCTCGGCTACGCCACCCGGCTGCGCATCGAGCTCGAGTCCGTGCCGTCGTACGTCTCCCTGCGCCACGTGCGCTTCGACGACGCCGGCCTGCTGTCCAAGACCGTCACCCAGATCGTGGAGACGTCCACCTACGAGGGCATCCGGGTGGATGGGATGGACGGGGTCGCTTTCGAGCCGGGGGAGTACTACCTCACCCTGGCCACCTGGCGCGACGAGCCAGCTCCGACCTCGGACTACACCGGTCAACAGATCTTCTATCGGTCGATCCAGCAGCGGGAGACCGACGTCTTGTCCATCTACGACTACCTGTGGCGCTGGGACACCGACTGGTTCTGGTGCTCGGGTGCGTTCGGCGTGCAGAACCCCGTCGTACGCCGACTGTGGCCGCGCAGGTGGCGGCGCTCGGACGTCTACCACCGGCTGATCGGGCTGGACCGGCGCATCGGGCTCGCCGACCGGCTCGACCGTCGGGCCGGACGGCCGATGCGCGAGCGGGTGATCCAGGACGTCGAGGTGCCGGTCGAGCGCCTCACGGAGTTCCTCGACTGGTTCGACGATGCGGTGGGGATGCGCCCGGTCTGGCTGTGCCCGCTGGTCTCGCAGGGCACGTCGGGCGGGAAGCGCTGGTCGACGTACCCGCTCGAGCCCGGCGCGCCGTACGTCAACGTCGGTTTCTGGGGCACGGTCCACGTCGGCCCGGACGCACCCGAGGGACCGCGCAACCGGGCGATCGAGAAACGGGTCCACGAGCTCGGCGGGCATAAATCGCTCTACTCGGAGGCTTTCTACGACCAGGACACGTTCGACCGCCTCTACGACGGCCCCAACCTGGCGACCGTGAAGGCTCAGTACGACCCCGACAACAGGCTGACCAGCCTCTACGACAAGGCGGTGAAGAGACGATGAGCTTGACCAAGGGCAGCATCTCCATCGGTGACGCAATTGCGTCCTTGCTCAAGGACGGCATGCCCGTCCGGTTCTCGGCGTACGACGGCAGCTCGACGGGCCCCGACGACGCCGCCATCGAGCTCGAGCTGGTCAACCAGCGGGGTCTCTCCTACATCCTCACCGCGCCTGGTGACCTGGGCATGGCCAGGGCGTACGTCTCCGGCGACCTCAAGATCCACGGCGTGCACCCGGGTGATCCCTACGAGGCGATGCAGCTCCTGCAGAGCCGGCTGCGGTTCCGCAAGCCTTCCGCCTCCGAGGCGGTGAGCCTGATCCGCGGGCTCGGGATCGCGAACCTCAAGCCCCCGCCGCCTCCGCCCCAGGAGCACCTGCCACGCTGGCGCCGGGCGATGGAAGGTCTGCGGCACTCGATGACCCGCGACGCGGACGTGATCGCCCACCACTACGACGTCTCCAACCGTTTCTACGAGCTGGTGCTCGGTCCGTCGATGGCCTACACCTGTGCGGTCTTCCCCACGGACGACACGACTCTCGAGGAGGCGCAGGCCGAGAAGTTCGACCTGGTCTGCCGCAAGCTCGATCTCAAGCCCGGTCAGCGGCTGCTCGACGTCGGCTGTGGCTGGGGTGGCATGGTTCGCCACGCGGCCAAGGAGTACGGCGTGCGCGCCCTCGGCGTCACGTTGTCGCGCGAGCAGGCCCAGTGGGCCAAGGAAGCGATCGACCGCGACCGCCTCGGTGACCTCGCCGAGGTCCGGCACTCCGACTACCGCGACGTGCTCGAGGACGGGTTCGACGCAGTCAGCTCGATCGGGCTGACCGAGCACATCGGCGTGCGGAACTACCCGTCGTACTTCTCCTTCCTGCGCAGCCGCCTGCGCCCCGAGGGTCGCCTGCTGAACCACTCGATCACCCGTTCGCACAACCGGCGCGAGGAGACGGGTGCGTTCATCGACCGCTACGTCTTCCCCGACGGTGAGCTGATCGGCTCCGGGACCATCATCAAGGAGGCGCAGGACGCCGGCCTGGAGGTGATGCACGATGAGAACCTCCGCATCCACTACGCCATGACCCTGCGGGACTGGTGCCGCAACCTGAAGGACAACTGGGACGAGTGTGTGGCCGAGGTCGGGGAGGGCACCGCGCGGGTCTGGGGCGTCTACATGGCGGGTTCCCGGCTCGCTTTCGAGCGCAACGAGATCCAGCTGCACCAGGTGCTGGCGGCCCGCACGACCGACGACGGCTCGAACGGATTCCCGCTGCGACCCGTGTGGTGACTAACCTCAGCGGGTGAGCACGAGAGCCCAGCAGTACGACGCCCGAGTGGTGCGCCGTGAGCAGCTCTCGCCCCACCTGGTCCGGCTGACGCTGGGCGGCGACGGCCTGGGGTCTTTCCACTCGACCGGGATCCCGGACGAGTGGGTCGGTCTGGTGGTGCCCGGACAGTTCCAGAGTCGCTACTACACCGTGCGCTCGTGGCGAGATGGCGAGCTCGAGCTCGACATCGTGATGCACGACGTAGGGCTGGTCACCGAGTGGGCGACCGGTGACGTCGTCGGCGAGACCGTGGTGATCACCGAGCCGAGGGGATCGTTTGCGATGCCGGTGTCGGCGACCTGGCTGATGCTGGTCGGCGACCTGACCGCGATGCCCGCGATGGCACGGATCGCCGGACACGTCGACATTCCGACCCGGATCTGGGCCGAGGTCCCCGATGCGCTGCCCGGCTACCTGCCGAACTCCGGCGACGTGACCTGGCTGGAGCAGCCAGGTGACGGGGAGAGCCTGCTCGCATCTGTCGTCGAGTCGATCGACTGGCCAGCCGGCGACGGCTACTTCTGGATGGCCGGGGAGTCTGCCCAGATGCGGGCCATCCGCAAGCACCTGATGCGCGAGCGACGACTTCCGGCGACGGCGTACGACGTCATGGGCTACTGGCGCGGCGGCATCCAGAGGCAACCGCGTGTGGTGGACCCGGGGCCGATCTGGCAGGCGGGCAAGGCGGCGGGGCACAGCGACGAAGAGATCTGGGCGGCATACGACGAGGCACGGGAGAGCTGACATGACCGAGGCTGCGTCACCTGCGCACAAGAGTGGGTTCGCGTCGTTCGTCGGCCGCCCGAACGCCGGCAAGTCGACACTGACCAACGCACTGGTGGGCAGCAAGGTCGTGATCACCAGCTCGAAGCCACAGACGACGCGGACGGTGGTGCGCGGGATCGTGCACCGACCGGACGCGCAGCTGATCCTCGTCGACACGCCGGGCTTGCACCGGCCGCGCACGCTGCTCGGCGAACGTCTCAACGATCTGGTGAAGACCACGCTGGCCGAGGTCGACGTGGTGGCGGTGTGCTTCCCCGCCAACGAGAAGATCGGTCCGGGGGACCGGTTCATCGTCAACGAGATGGCCAAGGTGCGGCGCACCATCAAGGTCGCCATCGCGACCAAGACCGACCTGGCAACGCCAGAACAGATCGGGCTTCATCTGCTCGACATCGCGAAGCTCGGCACCGAGACGGGCACCGGGTGGGCCGAGATCGTGCCGGTGTCGGCGAAGTCCGGTGACCAGGTGCAGCTTCTCGAGGACCTGCTCGTCGGGCTGCTGCCCGAGGGTCCCCAGCTCTACCCGGATGGTGACCTCAGCGACGCACCCGAGGAGGCGATCGTCGCGGAGCTGATCCGCGAGGCGGCGCTCGAGGGTGTGCGTGACGAGCTGCCGCACTCGATCGCGGTGGTCGTGGAGGAGATGGGGCTGCGCGAGGGGCGCGACTCCGATCGGCCGCTGCTCGACATCCATGCGAACCTCTACGTCGAGCGCGACTCGCAGAAGGGCATCATGATCGGCCACAAGGGCGCGCGGCTCCGCGAGGTCGGCACCGCAGCCCGCAAGCAGATCGAGGCACTCCTGGGCACGCCGGTCTACCTCGACCTGCAGATCAAGATCGCCAAGGACTGGCAGCGCGATCCCCGCCAGCTCCGCAAGCTCGGTTTCTAGGGCACGTCTGCTCATTCGGAAGCGCCGGCTGTGCGGGCTTCCGCATCCACGAATCAGAGGGCGAACGTGACTGCGGTCTGTTCGAGGCTGATGTCCCAGAGCTTGGTGGCGAGCTCGGGGTCCCGGGCCCACTTGGAGAGCTTGCCGGGGCCGACCGGTCCGCGCATCTCACGGATCCGTTGGGGGCCGGTGTAGGAGCCGGGCTCGGCGACGGTGGCTGCGTACAGGCTTGGGTTTGCGCCGGCCCTGGCCGATTGGAACAGGATCGGCATGAAGTAGGGAGCCGCCACCCGAATGAAGCGGTTCGAGCCCATCCCGTTGGGGTCCTGGACCAACTCGGTCGCCGAGACTCCTGGGTGGCAGGCGGTGGCCGTCAACACCGAGCCGGCTGCCGCAGCCCGCTTCTGCAGCTCCCTGGCGAACAGGATGTTGGCCAGCTTGCTGTTGCCGTAGCAGGGCTCCGGCTTGTACGTCGCCTCCGGGTTCCCCTCGAGCACCGAGTCGTTGCCCCCGTGGTGTGCCAGTGATGCCACGGCTACGACCCGGGGAGCGGGGGTGGCCAGAAGGGCGGGCAGCAGGAGACCGGTGAGCGCGACGTGGCCGAGGTGGTTGGTGCCGTACTGCAGCTCGAAACCGTCCTCGGTCTCGCGGTACTTCGGTGGCGTCATCACACCTGCGTTGTTGACCAGGACGTCGAGCGGGCCCGCCCACCGGGCGGCAAACGCCCGCACTGAGGCAAGCGAGGCGAGGTCCAGCGCCTCGACCCGCGTGCTGCCCGACATCGACGCGGCTGCTTCCTTGCCCGACGCGACATTGCGACAGGCCAGCACGACGGTCGCCCCGTGTGCAGCAAGCTCGCGGGCGGTGTGCAGCCCGATGCCGGAGTTGGCGCCGGTGACGAGCGCCGTGCGGCCGGTCTGGTCCGGCAGGTCGTCGGGTTTCCAGCTCATGGTCTCTCCTCGCGTGGTGGTCAGTCCGGCGCCCAGCAGAGTCCGTACCGCTGGCCAGCGTGCCACTGATCCGCGGTCGGCCACTCGTAGCCCCACTGAAAGCTCAAGGCGTCGGAGGCGACGCCGCGGCCGGCGTTCTCGCAGGGCCCCTGTCCCCGGTCCCGAGCCGCGCCCGTCCCGGGGTACCGCGCGTCGGGGAAGTCCACGGTGGCGATCGCGCGCCAGGTGTGGTCGGCCGTGCAGATCACCCGGACGAAGTCAGGGGTCCCGGGCTCGTCGGTGCCGCACATGCCGTAGCGGTCCCGGCCGGCGGCGGAATTGAGGACGCCCCCCAGTCGACCGGACAGGGGCGACAGGTGCTGGTCGGAGGCCACAGCTATCACGTCGCAGCGGTACCAGTCGGCACCGGCGTCCGACTCGGCGACGGTCGGGGTGAACCAGACGGCCCGCAGCATGCTCAGGTGCAGGTCGGCAGCATCGCCGCCGAGGAACCCCGACAGCCGTCGTGGGCAGGTCGCGGCGACCTGGGCCTGGACGTGGTCGGAGTCCACGGCGAGCAGGTGGCCGCCGACCAGCGTGTCGAGGGTGCCGACGGCGTAGGTCTGCGAGGTGTGCCGGCTCGCACAGGCGACGCCCCGCGCGTCGCTGGTGGGGGCGACCGCGGCTGCGTAGGTGAGGCGGTAGCAGGCGCGTTCCTGCGGGCGGGGGACCGGCTTCGCCGTCGAGGGACTGGTCGTGGGCGACGAGGCCGATGGTGACGGCTCGGTGCGCGGCTCCGGATCACCCGTGCATCCACTCACCAGCAGGGGCAGTACGGCGACCGCGATCAGCAGGCGGCGCAATGACACCATCACCCGGTCGTCTTCGCCCAGCAGACCGACC
The DNA here is from genome assembly GCA_025965125.1 of Nocardioides sp. GTDB lineage: Bacteria > Actinomycetota > Actinomycetes > Propionibacteriales > Nocardioidaceae > Nocardioides. The sequence goes on along the minus strand of JAOPXM010000113.1, from coordinate 1,054 downwards.
GCCGGTTCCCGGCCTGCCACTCGGCCTCGTGGAACCACGTGTAGGCGAAGTCGTAGTCGACCGGGTAGTTCAGCCAGGCGCCAACGGAGCCGGAGCAGTAGTCGCGGGTCTTGACCTCCACCAGCCGGTCACCGGGGTAGGGGTCCGCGGGTTCGCCGAGCTTGATCGTCGTCACCGCCCGCCAGTCATGGTCCTGCGAGCAGGGGATCTTGACCGACCCGTTGACCGAGTCCCCCGCGACGCAGACCATCCAGTCGTCGTTGGGTCGCCCGAGAAGGAGGCCTTTGGCGTCCGCAGGGAGCGGCGTGTAGTCCTTGCTCTGCTCGCCTCCACCGATGACGTCGCAGCGGTACCAGCGCGCACCCTCGTCCCACGCCTTCTTCGACGGACGGAACCACGCCCAGCTCACGATCGTGCGCATCACCAGGCTCTCGTCGGCGCCGAGGAACCTCTCGAACTTCGTCGAGCAGGTGTCGTAGGCGAAGGAGCCGAGCGCCTCGTCCTCGTAGTCGGCGTCGGCCAGTGCCGCGGGCAGGGGGCCGACGGCGTAGGTCTGCGCGGTGTGCTTCTGCGCGCAGTCGACCGTGCGGGTTGCGTTGGCCGGCATGGCGACGTCGTCGGGGGTGAGCAGGCGGCACACTCCCAGCTCGGGAGCATCGACGGAGTCGACCTGGTCGGGATCTGTGTTGCTGCCCTGTTCCTCGGCCTGGCCACAGGCGGCAAGGGCGAGGCCGGTAACAACAACAAGAGCCACGAGGCTCCGTCGCATTCCTGCCCTCCCTCCCCGTGCTCTTCGACCCAGTGCTCTTCGACTCCGTGCTCGTCGACTCAGTGCTCTTCGACTCAGTGCTCTTCGACCTGGTTGCCCTGGCTCCAGCGGACAATACCCGCGCCCGCTGCGCGGCTCGGCCGCCTCCGGTGTTTTTGTCCGGCCGCGGTGGGTACCTGCTCCAGTGACGGGACGTGCACCTCGGTGGTGTGCGCACACCTCACGTTCGGAGGCCCCCCACTTGACGGCAGACCGCCACGACTCGGGCGACGATGACGCGGTCCT
>JAOPXM010000102.1 GCA_025965125.1 Nocardioides sp. | reverse complement strand
TGTCGATGTTGGTGATCGCGTTCCTGGAGGGCAGCGCGCTGCAGAACGCCGACTTTGCGGACCCGGCGGTCCTGGGCCGGGCAGCGGACGCCACCCGTCAGCTGCACGCGGGTCCGCGGTTCATCGGCGACTTCGACATGTTCGCCCGACAAGCGGCGTACCTCACCACGGTCCGCGAGCGTGGCTACCGGCTGCCCTCCGGCTACGACGACCACGCCCACGCCTGGTCCGACGTACGTCGTGCCCTTGCCGCCGCGCCCCGGCCAACCGTCCCGTGCAACAACGACCTGCTCGCCGCCAACTTCATCGACGACGGCCGGCGGATCCGGCTGATCGACTACGAGTACTCCGGCAACAACGACGCCTGCTTCGAGCTCGGCAACACCTCGACCGAGTGTGACTTCACCCGGGAACAGACCGAGACCTACGTCGGGGCCTACTTCGGCAGCCCGACGCCGGCCGACCTGGCGCGGGTGAGGCTCCAGGCGCTCTGCAGCGAGTACGGCTGGTCGCTCTGGGGCTTCATCCAGGCGGCCGCGAGCCCGATCGACTATGACTTCCACGGCTGGGGGATGGAGCGCTTCGAGAAGGCCGCGGCGACGTTTCGCGGTCCGCACCTCAGGGGCCTGCTGGAGGATGTCACTCGTGCGTGAGCTTCCGTCCCGAGCCCGGGTCGTCATCGTGGGCGGCGGGGTCATCGGCACTTCGGTGGCCTACCACCTGACGAGGCTCGGGTGGACCGACGTGCTGCTCCTCGAGCAGGGCCGGCTCTCGAGCGGCACCACGTGGCACGCGGCCGGACTCGTCGGACCGTTGCGCGCCTCCGAGAGCGGCACCCGACTGGTGCAGTACTCCGCCGAGCTCTACGCCGGCCTGGAGGCGGAGACCGGTCAGGCCACCGGTTACAAGAACGTCGGCGGCATCATCGTGGCGCGCACCGAGAACCGTATGGTGCAGCTGAGGAGGACCGCGGCCAACGCCACGGCGTACGACATGGACTGCGAGCTGATCTCAGCGGAGCACGCCCAGGAGCTGTGGCCCGCGATGGCCGTTGACGACGTTTTGGGGGCCATCTGGCTGCCGGGCGACGGCAAGGTCAACCCGACCGACCTGACGATGTCGCTGGCCCGTGGGGCCCGGGGCGCAGGCGCCCGGATCTTCGAGAAGGTCCGAGTGACCGGCTTCTCCGTCACCGAGGGGCCGACTGGGCGCCGCGTCACCGGCGTGGTGACGGACCAGGAGGGGGCCGTGCAGAGCGTCGACGCCGAAGTCGTCGTGAACTGCGCGGGTCAGTGGGCAAAGACGCTCGGTGACCGCGTCGGCGTGACGGTGCCGCTCCACTCGGCGGAGCACTTCTACGTCGTCACCGAGGCGGTCGAGGGCACCCACCCGGACCTTCCGATCCTGCGCGACCCCGATGGCTGGACCTACTTCAAGGAGGAGGTCGGCGGACTCGTGGTCGGAGGCTTCGAGCCGAACGCCAAGCCGTGGCGCTCGCCGGACGACATTCCCTATCCCTTTGAGTTCCAGCTCCTAGACGAGGACTGGGAACACTTCTCCGTGCTCATGGAAGAGGCGCAGCTCCGGGTCCCCGCGCTGGCCGAGACGGGCATCCGCAAGTTCTACAACGGGCCCGAGTCGTTCACGCCCGACAACCAGTTCCTGCTGGGGGAGGCCCCGGAGCTGCGTGGGTTCTTCGTCGGGGCAGGCTTCAACTCCGTCGGCATCGCCTCCGCCGGTGGTGCCGGACGGGCGCTGGCCGAGTGGATCGTCGAGGGGGAGCCCACGACCGACCTCGTGGGCGTCGACATCCGAAGGTTCGCCCCGTTCAATGCCAACAACCGGTGGCTGCGAGACCGTGTCGCGGAAGTGCTGGGGCTGCACTACGCGCTGCCCTGGCCCAACCGGGAGCTCGAGACGGCACGCCCGTTCCGCTGCTCGCCCGTGCACGACCGGCTCGCCGCGGCCGGTGCGGTGTTCGGCAGCAGGATGGGCTGGGAGCGTCCCAATGTCTTCGCCCCCTCCCCGTCCGAGGCGAGGCTGGACTACTCGTGGGGCAAGCAGACCTGGCTGCCCTGGTCGGCCGCCGAGCAGCGAGCCTGCCGCTCGGACGTCGCGGTCTTCGACCAGACCTCGTTCTCCAAGTACGTCGTGGATGGCCCGGGTGCGCTCGAGGCGCTGCAGTGGATCTGCGCCAACGACGTCGACGTGCCGCTCGGGCACAGCGTCTACACGCCGTTCCTCAACCGTCGGGGCACCTACGAGGCCGACCTGACCGTCACCCGGACCGGTGTGAGCGAGTTCTTGCTGGTCTCGAGCTCTGCGACCACCGTGCGCGACCTCGACTGGATCCGGCGACACGTTCCCGAAGGCTGCGACGCTCGCGTCGGCGACGTGACCACGGCGTACGCCGTGCTGGGCGTCATGGGTCCGCGGTCCCGTGAGCTCCTCCAGTCGCTGACCGATGCCGACCTTTCCGAGGAGACGTTCCCGTTCGCCACCAGCCGAACGATCTCACTCGGGCAGGCCACGGTCCGCGCCACCCGGATGACGTACGTCGGCGAGCTCGGCTGGGAGCTGATGGTCCCCGTGGAGTTCGCGGCCGGCGTCTACGACCTGGTCAAGGCCGGTGGGGCCCCCGACGCCGGCTACTACACGATCGAGTCGATGCGGCTCGAGAAGGGGTACCGTGCGTTCGGCCGCGAGCTGACACCCGAATTCACGCCCCTCGAGGCCGGGCTGGTGTTTGCGACCGCCCTCAAGACCGACAAGGACTTCCTCGGACGCGAGGCGCTGGAGGCGCACCGCGAAGTGCTGGCAGGCGGAGGCATCCGCCGCCGCCTGGTGTCGTTCGTGGTCGAGTCGCCCGAGCCGATGCTCTGGGGAGGCGAGCTGCTCTTGAGAGACGGCAGCCCCGCGGGCCAGGTCACCAGCGCGGCCTGGGGCGAGACCGTCGGATCCTGTGTGGGGCTCGCCTATCTACGCAATGACGGACCGGTCACCGGCGCCGACCTGGAACGCAGCGGCTTCCAGGTCGACGTGGCCGGTGAGCGGTTCGACGTACGCGTGAGGCTCAAGGCGCCGCTCTAGGGCTCACTTGTTGGCGTTGGTGTTCGGCTCGACGAACGCGTCGCTGGCCTCGGCCTGCGCCGCGGCCGGCTGCACGCCCGGGGTCTCGCCCTCGCCCTTCGAGCGGACGATCTCCTCGATGCGCTTGCCGGTGTCGGCGTCGATGCTCTTCCAGTACTGGAAGGCACGCTCGAGCACGTCGCCCGTCACGCCGCCGAGAAGGTGCCCGGAGACGGTCTGGACGAACATCTCGCGCTGCTCGTCGTTCCACACCTCTCGCACGAGGGTGCCGGCCTGTCCGAAGTCGTCGTCCTCCGCGCGCAACGTGTAGGCCTGACGCACCATGGCACCGTCGGTCTCCCAGCCCGGGTCGACCTCGCCGACCTGGTCCGCGTAACCGCGGCCGAAGCTGTTGGGGGCGTAGACAGGCGCGTCGCCGCGGTGCTCGTAGGCCATGGCGCCGTCCTGGGTGTAGCTGTTCACGTCAACCTTGGGGCGGTTGACCGGCAGCTGCAGGTAGTTGGGCCCGATCCGGTGGCGGTGCGTGTCGGCGTACGCGAACGCGCGGCCGAGCAGCATCTTGTCCGGGCTGAATCCGATGCCGGGCACCAGCGCGCTCGGCTCGAACGCCGCCTGCTCGACCTGGGCGAAGAAGTTCTCCGGGTTTCGGTTCAGAGTCATCGTGCCGACCCTGATCAGCGGGTAGTCGCCATGCGGCCAGATCTTGGTGAGGTCGAACGGGTTTAAGCGGTAGGTCTCGGCATCCGCGTAGGGCATCGCCTGGATCGACAGTGTCCAGCTCGGAAAGTCGCCCGCCTCGATGGAGTCGTGGAGGTCGCGACGGTGGAAGTCGGCGTCCTCACCCGCGATGCGCGTCGCGTCGTCGTCGGTGAGCGCCTCAACGCCCTGGTTGCTGTGGAAGTGGTACTTCACCCAGTGCTTCTCGCCGGCGGCGTTGATCCACAGGTAGGTGTGCGAGCCGTAGCCGTTCATGTGCCGGTAGGTCTTCGGAATCCCGCGGTCGCCCATCAGGTAGGTCACCTGGTGCGCGGACTCGGGGTTCAGCGACCAGAAGTCCCACTGCATGTTGTTGTCCCGGAGCCCGGAGCCGCCGCGACGCTTCTGCGAGCGGATGAAGTGGGGGAACTTCATGGTGTCGCGGATGAAGAAGACCGGGGTGTTGTTGCCAACGAGGTCGTAGTTGCCCTCGGTGGTGTAGAACTTCAGTGCGAAGCCGCGGGGGTCGCGCCAGGTGTCGGGGGAGCCTTGCTCGCCGGCGACCGTGGAGAAGCGCGCCAGCATCTCCGTCTTCACACCGGGCTGGAACAGCCCCGCCTTGGTGTATGCCGACACGTCCTCGGTGGTCTCGAACTCACCGAACGCACCCGAGCCCTTGGCGTGCACGTTGCGCTCCGGGACACGCTCGCGGTTGAAGTGCGCCATCTGGTTCAGGAAGTGGACGTCGTGCAAAAGGATCGGGCCGTCGGGGCCGACCGTGAGTGTGTTGCGGTCACTGGGGGCTGGGGCTCCCGTGTCCGTCGTGGACCCGAGCTTGGCCTCGTCGGACGGTGCGGTCGCGATCGAGGTTTCGGCGGGCTGGGGCAGGTCGGGCATCTTCTCTCCTCGGGCCGAGATGGGGCATCTCTTCGACCCTAGGATGCTTTTGAAACTAGTCAAGAAGACTTAACCTGCCGTGTAGAGCTCGCGGATCACGTCCTCGATGTCAGGCTCCTGGATCGACAGGTCCGCCACGTTGTACGTCGCGGTGATCGCCGCGACCAGGGGAGCTGCGCTGGCATCGGCGGGGAAGGCGAGCCACTGCCTCGGGCCCTCGACCCGGCGCGTCGTCGCACCCTCGACGGCGATGGGCGGTGCCTCGTCCACGAGGTCCACGACGAGGGTTCGAGTGGACCCACCCTGCCGGTGCAGCTCGCTGAGCGGACCGTCGAAGACCTTGGTCCCGTGGTCGATCACAACGACCCGGCGGCACAGCGCCTCGATGTCCTGAAGGTCGTGGGTGGTGAGCAGCAACGTGGTGCCCCGCTCGGCGTTCAGGGCTCGCAGGAACTCACGCAGCCGACCCTTGGAGACCACGTCCAGCCCGATGGTCGGCTCGTCGAGGTAGAGGATCTCGGGATCGTGCAGGAGCGAGGCGGTGATGTCACCGCGCATCCGCTGGCCGAGGCTGAGCTGGCGCACCGGGGTGTCCAGCAGGTCGCCCAGGTCGAGAAGCTCCACGAACTCGGCAAGGTTGGTGCGGAATCGATCCGGTGGGACCCGGTAGATCTTCTGGAGCAGCTCGAAGGAGTCGCGCAGCGGCAGGTCCCACCACAGGGTGGTGCGCTGCCCGAAGACCACCCCGATGCGGTGCGCCAGGGACCGGCGCTTGCGGCTGGGATCGACGCCGGCCACGCGCAGGTGCCCGGCGGTCGGGACCAGGATCCCGGTGAGCATCTTGATCGTCGTCGACTTTCCGGCCCCGTTCGGTCCGATGTAGCCCACCATCTCCCCCGCCTCGATCGCGAGATCGAGGTCGTGGACAGCGTGCACTTCGGTGCGGGTGCGAGTGAGGCGGCCGCTTCGCTTGTAGACCGTGAAGGTCCGGCTCAGGCCACGAGCATCGATCAAGCTCACGTCAGCTCCCAGTCGATCGGTAGTGGCGTACCCCGGTCCGCCAGACGAGGGCCGCGACGCCGGCCATGAGGACCGCGACGACCGGTGACAGGACCTGCGTCCAGGCCGGGAAACCGAAGGGGTCGTCCCGTCCAAGGATGTAGAGGCTGGGATACCAGTTCACGAATGCCAGCGGCAGCACGAACGTGAGGGCCTTGACGACCTCTCCGGGAAAGACGGTGAGCGGGTACGACGTCAGCGTGTTGCCGCCGTAGGTGAACGCGTTGGCCACCTCGGCCGAGTCGGCGGTCCAGAACTGCAGGCAGGCAAAGGCGATGAACAGCGCGAAGAAGATCACCGACCCGGACACCACCATGGATGTGGCCATCGCGATCTTGGCGGGAGACCACTCGACGTAGGCAGAGGCCCAGCCGAAGACCACCAGCGCCTGCAGGACCCGAGCGATCCGCCGCAGCGCGAACTCGTCGGCGCACACCTGGATCAGCAGCGGGACGGGTCGCACCATCATCGTGTCCAGCTTCCCCAGCCGGATCATCGACCCGAGCCGCTCGATGCGCCCGACGAACATGTCGGCCAGCGCGATGGCGAGGCCGGTGCCGCCGTAGAGGAACGCGACCTCGCGCAGCGAGAAGCCGCCCAGGCTCACGACCGTGTGGAAGAGGATCCAGATCCCGACGAAGTCCACACCTGTGAGCACGAAACCCCCGATGGTGAGCATCCAGAACGACGCTCGGTACGTCGTGGAGGCCCGCACCCACAGCGCCGAGATCTCGTAGTAGCGGACCAGCGGGGTCAGCAGCTCACCCACCCTGGACCACCACCTTGCGTTCGGCGGTCCGCAGGACCAACGCGCAGAGGGCCAGCAGCGCGACCGCCCAGAACACCTGGAGCGCGAGCCCCACCAGCACTTCCCAGCCACTGCGCTGACCGAGCCAGATGTCGGCCGGCACCTGGAGGAAGGTCGCCCAGGGCAGCACCACCGCCACGTTCTGCAACCAGCCCGGGAAGAGCACCAGCGGCACCGTGAGCCCGCTGAAGAAGACCGCGGCCGAGGCGGCGAGCACCTTGGTGCCCTGGGAGTCGAGGATCCAGAATCCGCTCATGGCGACCAGGAAGCGGAGCCCGAAGCTGACCAGGACGGCCAGCGGGATCGAGGCCGCCACGGCGAGCCACGTCAGGGGGCCCGCCGGCCAGCGCAGGTCGAACAGGATGGCGCCGACGATCGTCGGCGCGATGCCGCGGGTGAGCAGGTGGAAGAGAGCGCGCCCCAGGTCGGCGGCGACGTACCAGCCGAGGATGCCGACGGGCCGGTAGAAGTCCAGGGCCACGTCCCCGGACCGGATGCGTTCGGCGAGATCGTCGGGCGAGCCGCCACCCCAGACCGCCACGGTCATGATCATGGCCTGTCCCAGCCAGGCGTAGGTGAGGGCGTCGTGGACGTCGTACCCGCCGGCGTGGGGGCGCTGGTCCCACACTGCGGTGTAGACGAAGCAGATGATCACTCCGAAGACGCAGTTGGTGAAGATGCCGGCCAGTGTGGCGGCCGTGTAGGTCGAGTAGCGGCGGAACGCCCGGCCCGCGATCGAGACGTGGAGCAAGGTCATCCTCACGTGCCGGTCTAGACAGATGGTTGCCAAAAGTTTTGAACCCCTTGACAACCGGGCATCGGGTCCGCGCGCCGCTCGGGCCGGGATCGCCCGGGGCGCGTGCCTGGACACACTAGTCGCCGGCCAGACCGGCTCACATGGGGAGTTACACCGTCATGACACGACGTTCTTTGAAGCGCGCCCACTTGTTCTTCACGACGCTGATCGTCACCGCGACCGGGCTGGGACTCGGCCTGAGTCCGGTGGAAGGGGCCCCGTCCCACCCACCGAGGCTGACGTGCGACAACACGGCCAGTACGCCGGCCACCGGCACCTACAAGCGGGTCAGGGTGCCAGCGGGAGCAACCTGTTACCTCAGGGGCGCCACGGTGCTGGGCAACCTGCATGCGAAGAACCCCAGGAGTGTGTACGTGATCGACACCGAGGTGGCCCACAACATCAAGATCATGGGGGCCACTCGCGATGTGGTCATCGGCAACGCGGGGTGCCGGCTCGACCCGCACGCGGGGAACAACGTGATGGTGACGAAGTCCCACAACGTGGCGATCTGTCAGGAGTCGGTGGACAACAACATCAAGGTGTCGCAGAACGACGGCCGGATCTCGCTGTTCCACAACAAGGCGGGTCGCAACATCTCGGTCACGAAGAACCTTGCCTACGACGCGCACCCCGGGGACGGGACGCACCGGCGGATCGCGGCGATCCGGTTCCGCTTCAACACTGCCGGCAACCACAACCGGGTCCGCAACAACGCCGGTCGGCCGGTGCTCGCCAGGGGCAACAGCCCACACGTCTCCTAGACGCAATCCTGGAGACCAGCCATGACCCCGACGCCGACTGAGAACGGCGTCGGGGTCACGGTGCTGTCGCGCGGTCCGCCACCCGCGCCCGACCGAGCAGCCGAGCCACCAGGAGTCCGGCCACCAGGGCGCCCGCCGTGCCCAGCGCCTCGTCGCCGAGGGTGTCCTCGTAGGCGGTGTCGAGCTCGGTGCCGTGCCGGATGAACGTGTACCACTCGCCCAGCTCCCACCCGATCGCGAGGACGGCGCCGAGCCCCGTGACGATCAGCACGGTCGCCCACGGCATCCGCAGGTTGGCACAGATGATCAACCCGAGGCCGCCGCACAGCAGCAGCCAGTTCGCGAAGTGGTTGAGGTCGTCCCACCACACCAGCGCGTCGTAGAGGTCGAGGCTGTTGCCGGTCACGTCGACCAGGAACGGCAGCATGACGAGGGTGAACGCGCCCCAGGGCGGTCGGGCGGTGGCCTGACGGCGTCGTACGACCACCCACCAGAGGGCCGGGGTCAGCAGCATCAGCAGGGGATAGGCGATCAGCCGGGCCCCGAACGCCTTGTCGGCGAAGCGGTCGATGCCCGGCACCCACTCGGCCACTGCCAGCTGGGCGACGGTGAGGACGAGGACGGCAGCGGGCACCCAGACGGGCACCCCCGCTGAGGCAGTGCGGAGACGGGTCACGCGAGCATTGTGGGTGGAATAGCGGGTGGCCCGGGCCTGTTACACGGGTGATTCGATATTCAACCAAGAGTTCGAGGATCAGGAGAGATCATGCAGTTCGGCATCTTCACCGTCGGTGACGTGACGACGGACCCGACCACGGGCCGGACGCCGAGCGAGCACGAGCGCATCAAGAACACAGTGGCGATCGCGAAGAAGGCCGAGGAGGCGGGGCTCGACGTCGTCGCCGTGGGGCAGCACCACAACCCACCGTTCGTGGCGTCGTCGCCGACGACCACGATGGCCTACATCGCTGCGCAGACCGAGCGGATCCTGCTGTCGACCGCGACCACCCTGATCACGACGACCGACCCGGTGCGTATCGCGGAGGACTACGGCACTCTCCAGCACCTGACCGACGGCCGGATGGACCTGATGCTTGGCCGCGGCAACACCGGCCCCGTCTACCCGTGGTTCGGCAAGGACATCCGCGACGGCATCGACCTCGCGATCGAGAACTACGCCCTCCTCAACCGGCTGTGGCGTGAGGACGTGGTCGACTGGCAGGGCCGGTTCCGCACTCCGCTGCAGGGCTTCACATCGACCCCGCGCCCCCTGGACGGCGTACCCCCGTTCGTCTGGCACGGCTCGATCCGGAGCCCGGAAATTGCCGAGCAGGCCGCGTTCTACGGCGATGGGTTCTTCTCCAACCACATCTTCTGGCCCGCGTCGCACACCGCGCAGATGGTCGAGCTCTACCGCCGCCGCTTCGAGCACTACGGGCACGGCACCGCCGAGGAGGCGATCGTCGGGCTCGGCGGCCAGGTCTTCATGAGGAAGAACAGCCAGGACGCCGTCCGCGAGTTCCGCCCCTACTTCGACAACGCTCCGGTCTACGGGCACGGCCCGTCGCTCGAGGAGTTCACGGCCGAGACCCCGCTGACGGTCGGCTCGCCACAGGAGGTCATCGAGAAGACCCTGGGCTTCCGCGACTACGTCGGTGACTACCAGCGCCAGCTGTTCCTGCTGGACCACGCAGGGCTGCCGCTGAAGACGGTGCTCGAGCAGCTCGACCTGCTCGGCGAAGAGGTCGTCCCCGTGCTGCGCAAGGAGTTCGCGGCCCTCAAGCCCGCCCACGTGCCGGATGCACCGACGCACGTCTCGCTCGTCGCTGCCGCGGAGCGTGTCGAGACGGCGGTGACGACATGACGACGATCGCTGTGGTGAGCGGGGGACTGGGCGTCCCTTCGTCCACGCGGCTGCTCGCCGACCGACTGGCCTCGGCGACCGCCGACGCGCTGGGCGAGGTGGATCTCGAGGTCATCGAGCTCCGGCCGCTCGCCCACTCGCTGGCCGACCACCTGCTCACCGGATTCCCCACCGGCGAGCTGGCCACCGCGATCGAGACCATCCGGGAAGCTGACGGCCTGATCGTCGTCACCCCGGTGTTCTCCGCGTCGTACAGCGGGCTCTTCAAGTCGTTCGTCGACGTCCTCGAGCCGGGGCTGCTGGACGGCAAGCCGGTGCTGATCGCCGCGACTGCGGGGACGTCGCGACACTCGCTCGTCCTGGACCACGCGTTGCGCCCACTCTTCTCCTACCTGCACGCGGTGGTCGTGCCGACCGGGGTGTTCGCGGCGAGTGAGGACTTCGGCGACATCAGCAGTGGCCAGCTGGCCGAGCGCATCCAGCGCGCAGCCGGCGAGCTCGCGGCGCTGGTCGGCAAGGTGGACCCGACGGCGCGGCGTCGTCGAACGGTCGAGGACGAGTTCGCCGACCCCACGCCGTTCGCCGAGCTGCTCAGGAACGCTTCTGATCCTGGGACTGCTGCGCCACCCACTCGTTGACGCGCCGCTCGGCCTCCTCGGGATCGACATCCTCGACCCTGGTCAGGACCGCCCACCGATGTCCCCACGGGTCGAGCAGCGCGGCGTAGCGGTCGCCGGTCACGAACGTCGCCGGTTCGTCGTAGCCCTTCGCACCAGCCGACAGCGCCGCGGCGTACACCGCATCGACGTCGGGGAGGTAGAGCACTGTCGAGTGGTGCACGTCGTCGCCACCCGAGGGCGGCAGCAGGTGGTGGTCCGGAGACGGGTCGCTGAGCTGCATCCGACCCGAGGCGAACTCGAGCTCGCAGTGCGCGACAGTGCCGTCGGGTGCATCGTTGCGGCCGACGACCTTCGCTCCGAACACCGACGTGTAGAAGTCGATGGCGGCGGCCGCGCCGGCGACGCAGATGAACGGCGTGAGGCTGGTGTAGCCGGCCGGAATCGGGCTCACGGTCGGACTGGACGTGGTCTCGTTCGTGGTGTCGGTCGTCATGTCCCCGATCCTGCCTAGGATTTCGGTGTGGTCTCTTGGAAGAACGCGACATTCTCGCCGCCCGCCTCGGGGATCCTCCGACCCGAGGTCCAGGAGGCCAGGTCCCGGCGCGGACGCATCGAGCCACATCCCGACCTCGCCACCTGGGTCGAGCACTACTGGTCGGTCGCGTGGGACCTCGACGACGACACCGCCTTCCGTGCGGAGGTCGTTTCCCACCCGTCGGTGCACGTCACCGTCGAGTCGGGCACGGTCCCACGGTTCGGTTCTGAGCTGCCCGTCGGCCTGGTCCACGGAGTGATCACCCGCAAGTTCTCCGTCGACATCTCGGGCACCGGCCGCGTCTTCGGGGTGAAGTTCCGCCCCGGTGGCTTCGGGGCGTTCACCGGAGCCGATGTGGGCGCCTGGACGGATCGGATCCTGCCCCTGGCGGCGGCCTTCGGGGATGCGTCCCGCGACCTCATCGCACGGGTTCTGGGCGAACCGACCGACAAGGGACGGGCCGACGTCCTCGACGACCTGCTCGGCAACCGGCTGCCCGACCGGGATCCCCGCTACGAAGCGGTCCGGGCGATCATCGACGACCTGCGGACCGATCCCGCCCTGACCACGGTTGACGCTGTGGCGCGCCGGCACGGCCTCTCCGAGCGCACGCTTCAGCGGCTCTTTCGTCGCTACGTCGGCGTCGGACCGAAGTGGGTTCTCCAGCGCTACCGCCTGCACGACGCGGTCGACCTGATCGACGCGGGGGAGCACCACGACCTGGCCGGCTTGTCCGTCGGACTCGGTTGGTTCGACCAGGCGCACTTCACCCGGGAGTTCACCGCGCTGGTGGGGCAGTCTCCGGCGGCGTACGCCGCACGTCGCTCGACCTAGTGCTGGTAGGTGCCGTGAAGGATTGCGCGGGCGGCGGTCTTGAAGGCCAGGTTGAAGGACACCACGGCCGGCGAGGCGTCCGAGTCGACGCCAAGGGCCGGCTCCTTCACCGCGTGCACGACGAAGAAGTAGCGGTGCACCTGGTCACCCTCGGGCGGAGCGGCGCCCATGAAGGCGTGCGACCCGCCGTCGTTGCGGCACATGAACGCGTCACCGGGCAGGTCGGCACCCTCGGCTCCTGCCCCGGTGTCGAGGGAGGTGACGTCGGCCGGCAGGTCGACCAGGACCCAGTGCCAGAAACCGCTCGGGGTCGGCGCGTCCGGGTCGAAGCAGGTGACCGTGTAGCTCGCGGTGCCCTCCGGGGCGCCCTCCCAGGAGAGCTGCGGCGAGGTGTTGCCGGCGGCGGCGACCTGGTCGTCCTTGAGTGGCTGGCCGTCTGCCACGTCCGCACTGGTCACCGTGAACGACGGCACCGACGGCAACAGGTCGTAGGGGTTCGGGCTCACCGGACGGTCGAGGGACATGCGCATGCTCCTAGCTCAGGCGACGGGACATGGCGACCGTAGTCCGGTGACTGAACCGGCGCCACGCCCGTTGGGGCGAGAACCCGCGATGATGGGTGGGTGGACGACTTCTCGACGTACCCCTCCGGGCTGCGGCTGGCCGGCCGTCGGGTGGTGGTCGTCGGTGGCGGCCACGTCGCCCAGCGCCGGGTGCCGCTGCTGATCGCTGCCGGCGCCGGGGTGTACGTCGTGTCGCCGCAGGTGACGCCCGCCATCGAGGGGCTGGTCGGATCCGGGGAGGTCATCTGGCACCAGCGTGGCTTCGAGGACGGCGACCTCGACGACTGCTGGTACGTCATCGCTGCCACCGACGACCCCGAGGTGAACGAGCGGGTCAGCCTCGCCGCGGAGTCGCGTCGGATCTTCTGCGTGCGAGCCGACGACGCCACCAGGGCCACCGCCTGGACGCCGGCCGTCGGACGACACGGTGGGGTCACGGTCGCCGTGCTCGGCAACCGTGAGCCGCGGCGGTCGGCAGCCATGCGAGACGAGATCCTCGAGGGCATGCGCGAGGGCCGGATCGTGGCCCGGCACCAGCCGGACCACTCGCCGGGGGTCACCCTGGTCGGAGGCGGCCCCGGGGACCCGGACCTGATCTCGGTGGCCGGCCGGCGCGCCCTGATGGAGGCCGACGTCGTCGTGGCCGACCGGCTGGCTCCCCGTGAGCTCCTCGGCGAGCTGCCGGCGGACGTGGAGCTGATCGACGTGGCCAAGCTGCCGCGTGGACGCAGCGCCCAGCAGGAGGAGATCAACCGGGTCATCGTCGAGCGCGCCCTGGCCGGCAAGA
>JAOPXM010000075.1 GCA_025965125.1 Nocardioides sp. | reverse complement strand
GGCAGCGACGGCCTGATCTGGGTCACGATCGCCAGCCCGAGGGACCCGGTGGTGGAGCGTCTCCAGACGGGTCCGATGGCGCTGCGCAAGCTCGCCACGAGGATCCCGGAGAAGCTGCAACCGAAGCCGAAGAACACCGTCCGCGTCCAGGCGTTCGACGATGCGGGCACCGTCGTCCACGACTGCGACGTGGAGACCAGCAGCTACCACATGGTCACCGGCGTCCGCGAGCACGAGGGCCGCGTCTGGATGGGCAGCCTCCACGAGCCCGCGGTGGCCGTTCTGGAGCTCTGAGCCCGTAAACTCCCCGCATGGGCCTCCTCGAGTCGATCGCCGGACCGCGCGACCTGCGTGACCTCAGCGACGACCAGCTCACTGCGCTCGCCGCGGAGATCCGCGACTTCCTCGTCGAGACCTGCTCCCGCACCGGTGGCCACCTGGGCCCCAATCTCGGCGTCGTCGAGCTGACCATGGCCATCCACCGGGTCTTCGACTCACCGCGCGACCGGGTCGTCTTCGACACCGGTCACCAGGCCTACGTCCACAAGCTGCTCACCGCCCGGATGCCCGGTTTCGCGAAGCTCCGCCAGGAGGGCGGCGTGAGCGGCTACCCGAGCCAGGTCGAGTCCGAGCACGACATCGTCGAGAACTCCCACGCCTCCACCGCGCTCAGCTACGCCGACGGTCTCGCCAAGGCCTATGCGATTCGCGGCGAGGACCGGTACGTCGTCGCGATCACCGGTGACGGGGCGCTCACCGGCGGCATGGCCTGGGAGGCGCTGAACAACATCGCGATCGCCCAGACCAGCCGGCTCGTCATCGTCGTCAACGACAACGGCCGTTCCTACACGCCGACCATCGGCGGTCTGGCAACCGCGCTGAACACCCTGCGCACCAACCCGCGCTACGAGCAGATCCTCGACCTGGTCAAGAAGCGACTCACGTCCGTCAAGGGCGTCGGCCCAGCGGCGTACGACGCCCTGCACGCGATGAAGAAGGGTCTCAAGGACGCGCTCGCGCCCCAGGGCCTCTTCGAAGACCTCGGCCTGAAGTACGTCGGGCCCGTCGACGGTCACGACCGGGCGGCGATGGAGCAGGCCCTCACGCAGGCCAAGCGCTTCGGTGGCCCCGTGATCGTGCACGCGCTGACGCGCAAGGGCTTCGGGTACGACGCCGCCGAGAGGCACCAGGCCGACCAGTTCCACTCGCCGGGTCCCTTCGACGTCGACACCGGTGAGGAGAACCCGAAGTCCCGGATCTGGACCGACGTCTTCGCCGACGAGATCGTGCACATCGGGCAGCGCCGCAAGGACGTCGTCGCCATCACGGCGGCGATGATGCACCCGGTCGGTCTCGACCAGTTCCAGGCCCGCTTCCCCGAGCGCACCATCGACGTGGGGATAGCCGAGCAGCACGCTGCGACCTCGGCGGCCGGCCTCGCGCTCGGCGGGCTGCACCCGGTGGTCGCCCTCTACGCGACGTTCCTCAACCGGGCCTTCGACCAGGTCCTGATGGACGTTGCGCTGCACAAGTGCGGCGTCACGTTCGTGCTCGACCGCTCCGGCGTGACGGGCGACGACGGCGCCAGCCACAACGGCATGTGGGACATGTCGATCCTGCAGGTCGTGCCCGGCCTGCGGCTGGCCGCGCCGCGCGACGGTGCCCGGCTGCGCGAGCTGTTGAACGAGGCCGTCGAGGTCGACGACGCCCCCACCGTCGTGCGCTTCCCCAAGGGGCCGCCGCCCGAGGACATCTCGGCGGTCGGCAAGGCCGGCGGTGCCGACATCCTGGTCCGCAACGGCACCAAGGACGTGCTCGTCGTCGGGTTCGGGTCGATGGCCGAGGTGGCCGTTGACGTGGCGCAGCGGCTCGTCGCCCAGGGCATCGGCGTCACCGTGGTCGACCCCCGCTGGGTGAAGCCCGTGGATCCCGCGATCGTCGAGCTGGCGCGCGAGCACCGGCTGGTCGTCAGCATCGAGGACAACGGCCGGATCGGTGGCTGCGGTGCGGTGCTGCTCCAGACCCTCAACGACGCCGGCGTCCACACGCCGTTTCGCCTGCACGGCATTCCGCAGGAGTTCCTCGGCCACGCCAAGCGTGCCGCGATCCTCGAACGGATCGGCCTGACGCCCCAGTCGCTGGCCCTCGGCATCGTCGAGGACATGACCTCCCTCGCGGAGGGTCGTTTAGCGGTCGATGTCGACCACCAAGTCTGAGCTGCCGCAAGGGAGAGTGCTGCTCGCCGCCGCCCTGCTCGCGGGGGCGCTGACGGGGTGCTCGGTGTTCGGTTCCGACGCCCCGACCCCGGCATCGTCACCCACGGTGGTCCCGGCCGACGTCGTGAAGGCCCTCACCCGCACCCTGGCCAAGCGCTCGGCGGCGGTACGCCACGACGACCGGGTTGGCTTCATGTCCGGGATCGGCGGCTCACGTCCGGGATTCGCCCGGGGCCAGAAGACCTACTTCGACAACCTGGGTCAGCTCCCGCTCGCGACGTTCAGGTTCACCTTCGATCCCCGTGAGATGGTCCGCACCGGAGACGACTACTGGGTGGTGGTCGACGTGCACCTCCAGCTGGAGGGGTACGACGCCGTGCCCGTCGTGACCCCCGACCGCTACCGCTTCACGCCGGCGCTACGACGTCGTGGTGGCTTCCTGCTTGTCTCGGTGACCGACAGTGCTTGGGAGCAACGCAACGACGTCCGGCCACAGCCGTGGGACAGCGGCCCGATCGACGTACGCACCGAGCAGGGCGTCCTCGGGATCTTCGACCCGGACAGCGTCTACGCCGCTACGAGCCTGCTCGGCTCGGTGCAGCGCGGGATCTCGGCCGTTGCCGGGGTCGTGCCGTACAACTGGTCCCGCAGCGTGGTCGTCTACGCCTTGTCCGACTCGACGTTCCTGACGGGGATCGAGGACCTTCCCGGGGACCCCGGAAGTGTCGACGGCGTCGCGTTCGCGGTCCCGTCGACCCCCGATGGGGGTGAGCTGGCCGCGACCAGGTTCGTCCTGCACCCGCGGATGCTCGACCGACCTGGCGTTGACCGGGACCGGCTGATCCGCCATGAGCTCACGCATGTTGCGGTCGGCGAGCATGACGACAACGCGCCGGTCTGGCTCAGCGAGGGGATTGCCGAGTACGTCTCGTTCCAGTCGCTCGCGCCACCAGATCGGATGGTGTCGGGAGCGGCGCTCGCCGCCGCCGAGCGAGGCGTCGACGACCTCCCCGGGGACGCCACGTTCAACGACGCCGAGTCCGACGCCCACTACGGCCTGGCCTGGTGGGCCTGCGAGTACATCGCCCGGAGCTACGGCGCGCAGGCGCTCTGGTCCCTCCTCGACCAGCTGAACGTCCCGGACGCGACCGAGGCCGGCCGGGAACAGGTCCTCGAGGACTCCCTCGGCATCGGACAGCACGAGCTGGCTCGCCGCGCCGGGCGGCTGATGGTCGTCACGTTCGACCCGGGCGCCCTGGTGCCCGACGAGTCGCCCGGGTCGCCCGAGTCGCGCACACCCACCGAGTCCAACGAGCCCAGCGCGACCGCCACCACTCCGGTCGCGACACCCAGCGTCAGTGGAACTTCCGGCCGCTGACCTTCTCGCCGAGCCCTTCTCGGTCCAGCAGCATGGTCAGCCCGCCGTTCCAGAACGAGAAACCGGCGCCGGTGATCATCGCCAGGTCCAGGTCCTCCGGTGCGGCGACGACGCCTTCGTCGAGCATCCGCCGCGCCTCGTCGGCCAGGCCGGACAGCACCCGTTCACGCACGACGGCCGGCTCCAGGACGACCGGATCGGCTGGTTGCTCGAGAAGTGCCTCGACCTCGGGGTCGAGTGCGCCGTCGGGTCCGTAGTACGCCGTCTTCTTCGCCGCCACCACGCGCTCGAGCGCAGGAGAGACGTAGAAGCGATTCGGGAACGCCCCGTGCAGGGTTTCGTTGTTGTGCAGGGCGATCGCCGGGCCCACCAGGGAGAGCAGCACGAACGGCGGCATCGGCACCACGCCTGCGAAGGCTCCGTCCACGACCGGCACCGGGGTGCCCTCGTCGACGATCCTGCCGACCTCGCCCATGAAGCGGCCGAGCAGCCGGTTCACGATGAACGACGGGCTGTCCTTGACCAGGATGGTCGTCTTCTTCAGTGCCTTGCCGGTGGCGAACGCCGTGGCCAGCGTCGCGTCGTCAGTGCGATCGCCGCGCACGATCTCGAGCAGCGGCATCACGGCGACGGGGTTGAAGAAGTGGAAGCCAACAACCCGCTCGGGGTGCTGGAGGCCGGCCGCCATCTCGGTGATCGACAGCGACGACGTGTTCGTCGCGAGCACGCATTCGGACGAGACGACCTTCTCGACGTCGGCGAACACGGACTTCTTGACCGCCATCTCCTCGAACACCGCCTCGATCACGAAGTCGGCGTCCGCGAAGACCTCGGCCTTCTCGATCGCGCCGCTGACCAGGGCCTTGTGACGGTTGGCCTTGTCCTGGTTGATGCGGCCCTGGGCGAGCTGCTTGTCGATCTCGTCGTGGACGTAGCCGACCCCCTTGTCGACGCGGTCCTGGTCGAGGTCGGTCAGCACGACCGGTACCTCGAGGCGGCGTACGAACAGCAGCGCCAGCTGGCTGGCCATCAGGCCGGCGCCCACGATGCCGACCTTGGTCACCGGTCGGGCCAGCGCCTTGTCCGGGGCACCGGCGGGGCGCTTGGCCCGCTTCTGGACGAGGTCGAACGCGTAGAGGCTGGCGATCAGCTCCGGCGTGCGCGACATCGCGTCGAGTGCCGCGTCCTCGGCGGCGAAGCCTTCGTCCCTGGTAGCGGTCTTCGCTGCGGCGATCAGCTCGACGGCCTGCCTCGCTGCGGGGCTGGCGCCGCCGGTCTTGGACTCCGCGATCGAGGCGCCGCGGGCCACCGCGTCGTCCCAGGCCTGCCCGCGGTCGATGTCGGCGCGTTCGACGGTCACGGTGCCGGCGAGCACCTCGGCCGCCCAGAGCAGCGACTGTTCGAGGTAGTCGGCGCCGGAGAAGGCGACGTCGGCGAGGCCGAGCTCGAAGGCCTGCTTGCCGCTCAGCGTCTTGCCGTTGTTGAGGGGGTTCTCGACGATCACCTTCACGGCCTTGTCCGGGCCGACCAGGTTGGGCACCAGGTAGGCGCCGCCCCAACCAGGAACCAGGCCGAGCATGACCTCGGGCAGGCCCAGCGCGGGAGCGCTGTCCATGACCGTCCGATAGGTGCAGTGCAGGGCGACCTCGAGCCCACCGCCGAGCGCGAGCCCGTTGATGAACCCGAACGACGGCTTCCCGCCGTCCTGGAGCTTGCGGAAGACCGCGTGGCCGAGCTCGGCGATGACGCGTACGGCGTCCGGCCCGCCACCCGCGATCGAGGTGAGGTCAGCACCGGCAGCCAGGATGAAGGGTTTGCCGGTGACGCCGAGCGAGGTGATCTCGTCGTCGGCCAGGGCCGCGTCGATCGCCGTGTTGAGCGACAGCAGCGAACGTGGGCCGAACGTGTTGGGCTTGGTGTGGTCCTCGCCGTTGTCGAGGGTGATCAGCCCCATGACGCCGGCGGCCAGGCCCCCCGGCGTGGTGAGAGTGACCTTGCGGAGCTTGGCCTGCGTGACGCGCTCGGCGTCGGAAGAGATCTCCTGGGCGCGGGTCAGCAGGGCTTCGTTGGTCGCCGCCATGTCAGGCCGCCTCTCCGGTGTAGTGGGGGTTCCCCCAGATCACGGTGCCACCCATGCCGATGCCGATGCACATGGTCGTGAGGCCGTACTGGACCTCCGGGCGCTCCTCGAACTGACGCGCCAGCTGGGTCATCAGCCGGACGCCCGAAGAGGCGAGCGGGTGACCCATCGCGATGGCGCCGCCGTACGGGTTCACCCGTGCGTCGTCGTCGGCGATGCCGAAGTGCTCGAGGAACGCCAGCACCTGGACGGCGAACGCCTCGTTGACCTCGAATGCCTCGATGTCGTCGATGGTGAGCCCGGCCTGCCTGAGCGCCTTCTCCGTGGACGGGATCGGTCCGGCGCCCATCACCTCGGGCTCGACGCCCACGAACGAGTAGGACACGAGCCGCATCCGGATCGGGAGGCCGAGCTCCTTGGCTGTCTCCTCGTCGGCGAGCAGCGCGGCGGTGGCGCCGTCATTGATGCCGGCGGCGTTGCCTGCGGTCACCTTGCCGTGTGCGCGGAACGGCGTCTTGAGGCTGCCGAGCGTCTCCATCGTGGTGCCGGGTCGCATCGGCTCGTCAGACGTCGCGAGGCCCCAGCCCAGCTCGGCCGAGCGGGTGGCGACGGGCACGAGGTCGGGCTGGATCTTGCCGGCGGCGTACGCCGCGGCGGTCTTGTCCTGGGAGCGCACGGCGTAGGCGTCGACGCGCTGCTTGGTGATCGAGGGGTAGCGGTCGTGCAGGTTCTCTGCGGTCTTGCCCATCACCAGCGCGTCGGGGTTCACGATCCGCTCGGACAGGATCCGCGGGTTGGGGTCCACGCCCTCGCCCATCGGGTGTCGGCCCATGTGCTCCACGCCGCCCGCGATGGCCACGTCGTAGGAGCCGAACGCGATGCCGGACGCGGTCGTGGTGACCGCGGTCATCGCACCGGCGCACATCCGGTCGACGGCGAAGCCGGGCACGCTCTGCGGCAGGCCGGCGAGCAGCGCGGCCGTCCGGCCGATCGTCAGGCCCTGGTCGCCGATCTGGGTCGTCGCGGCAACAGCCACCTCGTCGACGCGCTCCGGCGGCAGCGACGGGTTGCGCCGCAACAGCTCGCGGATGCACTTGATGACGAGGTCGTCGGCGCGGGTCTCGGCGTACTGGCCGGTGGTCTTGCCGACGCCGAAGGGCGTGCGGACGCCGTCGACGAACACGACCTCACGCAGCTGTCGAGGTGCTCGTGGCACTTCTGTCTCCTGACGGGTGGGTTGAACGGGGGGATCTGCGACGCCAAGGTTACCGTGCAGTAACAACGTGGGTCACGGCGACCGAGGCGTTGGGAATATCGTGGAGCGACGCGGTGCTCCTGCCACGCGCACCCAGGAAAGGACTGTCCGTGTCAAAGGACCGGCTCGTGCACATCGTCGACGAGGTGCCCGGCTTCGACGCGCTGCCCAACGGCGGCGACACCGGGGACCTGACCATGGTGCTCGTCCTCGACGGCTTCCTCGACGCCGGCAACGCCGCGGCACGCGCCGCGCAGCACCTGGTCGACCTCTCCGGCGGTTCGGCACCTGTGGTGGCGACGTTCGACGTCGACCAGTTCCATGACTACCGCGCCCGGCGCCCGGCGATGTCCTTCGTGCGCGACCACTACGAGTCCTACGACGCCCCGCGGCTGGTCGTGCGACTGCTCCTGGACAGCTCGGGGACGCCCTTCCTCCTGCTGCAGGGCCCCGAGCCGGACAACCGCTGGGAGGCGTTCGCCCGGGCGGTCCGCCAGGTCGTCGAGCGCTTCGCAGTGACCCGGGTCGTCGGCATGGGCTCGGTGCCCATGGCGGTGCCGCACACCCGCCCGATCGCGATCACCCACCACGCGAACAACCCCGACCTGATCACCGGGGAGAGCCCGTGGCGCGGTGAGCTCCGGATCCCGAGCAGCGCCCAGGCGCTCCTAGAGGTCCGGCTCGGGGAGTGGGGCCACGACGCACTCGGCTTCGTCGCCCACATCCCGCACTACCTCGCTCAGCTCGACTACCCGAAGGCCGCGGCGGCCCTGCTCGAGCAGGTCGAGATCGCCGGACGGATCATGGTGGACCTGTCGGGGTTGCGCGCCGAGGCGGAGGACCGCGAGGTGGAGATCGCGCGCTACCTCGCAGCCAACGAGGAGGTGGAGAGCGTCGTGGCGGCCCTGGAGAGGCAGTACGACGCCTTCGAACGGGCCGAGGAGACCGGCAACAGCCTGCTGGCCACCGACCAGCCGCTGCCCACGGGGGACGAGATCGGACGCCAGTTCGAGCAGTTCCTCGCCGGGCTCGAGGGCCCCGACTCCGACGACAAGCTTCCCTGATGGGACGTCCCTAGGTGCCGCGGAACGCCGACGAGCTGGTCGACCTCCTCGACCTGGAACGCATCGACGACAACCTGTTCCGGGGCAAGCAGCCACCCTCGGTGCTGCCGCGGGTGTTCGGGGGTCAGGCCGCCGCCCAGGCGCTGGTGGCCGCGACCAGGACTGTCGACCCGGCCTACGCGGTGCACTCGATGCACTCCTACTTCCTGCAACCCGGGGACACCGCTGCGCCGACCATCTTCGACGTGGAGAACCTTCGCGACGGCCGCTCATTTGCCACGCGTCGAGTGCTCGGTCGCCAGCACGGTCGTCCGATCTACGCGATGACCGCCAACTTCCAGAGGGCCGAGGACGGTTACGACCACCAGGACGGGATCCCTGCCGGTGTCCCGTCACCGGAGGACGCGATCGACGCCCGGGCCATGTCGCTGGAGCTCGAGCCGGACCGCGACACCAGCCTGGACACCGAGTGGGACGTGGTCGACTTCCGCTATGTCGGCAGCTCCGGCGACGGACTCCTGCCTCCCGATCCCGAGCACCCGGCCCGACAGCGGTTCTGGCTGCGGATCTCCTCGCCGCTGCCCGATGACCCGTTCCAGCACGTCGCTGCGTTCACCTACGTCTCCGACATGACACTCATGGGCGCGGCGCTGTCGCCACACGGCGTACGCCTCGGGGGAGCGGAGACGATGGTGGCGTCCCTGGACCACTCGATCTGGTTCCACCGGCCGTTCCGCGCCGACGAGTGGTGGCTCTACGACCAGGTTTCCCCGTCCGCCTCGGGAGGCCGGGGACTGGTGACCGCGCGGGTCTTCACCCAGGACGGCACCCTCGTCGCCACCGTTGCGCAGGAGGCCCTCCTGCGTCCGCTCGCCTGATCCCGGCCCAGTCGCAAAGGAACCCCATGCCCACTCCCGCTGAGGAGCTCATCGCGCTGCTCGACCTCGAGGACATCGACGTCGACCTGTTCCGCGGGGGCCAGCCCGCCTCCGAACGCGCACGGGTGTACGGAGGCCAGGTCGCCGCGCAGGCACTGATCGCGGGCGTCCGCACCGTCGACGCTGAGTACGTCGTGCACTCGTTGCACTCCTACTTCCTGCTGCCCGGCGACTACACGGTGCCGATCGTCTACGACGTCGAACGCATCCGTGACGGACGCTCGTTCGCGACCAGGCGCGTGGTGGCCCGCCAGCACGGACGCCCGATCTACTACCAGACGCTGAACTTCCAGCGGCCCGAGGAGGGCTACGAGCACCAGGACGCCATGCCCGAGGTCGCGACGCCGGAGGAGGGTGCCAACCTGGTCGACCTGATGCGCGAGCGTGGCAACAAGGAGGCCGACGCACTCGGCAAGGAGTGGGCCGCTCTGGACGTCCGCTACCTCGGCAGCACACGGGCCGGTGGCTTGCCACCGCATCCCGAGCACCGAGCCCAGGCCCGGATGTGGATCCGCATCATCGGCCGCCTCTCGGACTCGCCGGTCGAGCACGTCGCGGCCTTCACCTACGCCAGCGACGTCAGCCTGCTGGGGGCCGCGCTGACCGCGCACGACGCGAACCCGGCCAAGACCCAGATGGCCTCGCTGGACCACTCCATCTGGTTCCACCGACCGTTCCGCGCGGACGAGTGGTGGCTCTACGACCAGTGGTCGCCGTCCGCGTCAGGCGGACGGGGCCTCTCGCTGGGCCGGGTGTTCACCGCCGAGGGGATCCTGGTGGCGACCGTGGCGCAGGAGGGGCTGATCCGGCCCCGCGCGTCGCGCCCATAGCATGACACCGTTGTAATTCTAGACATTGGGCGACAGACACGCCGTCCGGACGTTACCTTTGAGCGCTCCTGTGGCGGTTGATCACTCGTGGTGTGCGTGTGACTCGGGCCGTCCGCTTCCGCAAAGGTCCCGGGATGTCACGCGCAACCAGCAAGCTCACGTCGGTGTTCGGCCTCGCGGCCGTCGTCCTCACGACGGTCGGGTTCGCCGCGGCGGCCAACGCCGCGCCCGCGGCGGACTACGAGATGCCCTTCCCCTGCGGGCAGAGCTGGACCGGCACCACGCGCGCCAACCACAGCCCGAGCGTCAGGTCGGTCGACTGGAACCGCCTCGACGACCTCGGCGACCCGGTCGTGGCGGCAGCGGCCGGGACCGTGGAGGTGGCCGAGTCCGGGGGCAGCGGCTACGGGCGCTGGGTGATGCTCGACCACGGCAACGGCGAGACCACGATCTATGCACACCTGTCGTCGCTCGCGGTCTCGGCCGGCCAGACCGTCGACCAGGGGGCCTTGCTCGGCACGGTCGGGGAGTCCGGCAACGCCACTGGCCCGCACCTGCACTTCGAGGAGCGACTGAACCGCTCCGACATCTCCGCGTGGTTCCACGGGACGGCGTTCACCTACGGCAGCACGCTCACCTCGCAGAACTGCGTCGACGTGCCCACCGCCGGCAACTTCGTGGGCGGACCCGAGGCCGAGCCCGTCGTCTTCCGTCGCGCGACCACCGCGACGTTCCAGGTGCTGCGCGAGGGCCGGGACCCGAAGGTCTACAACTTCGGCACGTCGACCGACCAACCGGTCGTCGGCGACTGGGATGGAAACGGCCGGTTCAACCCGGGCGTGCGAACGCCAGAGACCAGGACGTTCCAGCTGCGGACTCCGGAGGGGGTGACCTCGATCGTGTTCGGCGCGGTCAAGGACATCCCGATCGCCGGCGACTGGGACGGCGACGGCCACTGGGAGATCGGAGTACGCCGCTCGGACAGCAACGTCTTCCGCCTGCGGGCGGCCAACGGCAAGACCGGCTCCATCCCGCTGGGTGACGTCAACGATCTGCCGGTCACCGGCGACTGGGACGGCGACGGGGTCACCGACCTGGGCGTCTACGACGTCGCGACCTCGACGTTCACCCTGCGCAAGGTCGACGACGGCCTGGTGTGGACCTCCCAGGTGCGGTTCGGGAGCGCGGGCGACCTGCCTGTGGTGGGGGACTGGGACGGCAACGGCATCACGGACCTGGGCGTCTGGGACCCGTCCACGGCGACGTTCTCCGAGCGCCGCGCGAAGACGCCGACCGCGGCCCGGGCGACCGTTCGGACGCTGCAGTTCGGCACCCCGCGCCCCGGGTCGTGACCTAGC
>JAOPXM010000017.1 GCA_025965125.1 Nocardioides sp. | reverse complement strand
TGGGGTGGCAGCACAGCACGAGCATCTGGAGGGAATCGTCGTGATCCCCGGTGCGCTCGCTCCACAGCATGGCCCTCGACTCCTCGTGGACCTCCCGGTTGGTGCGGGCAGTGTTGGCTCGGTGGGCGTCGATCAGGCGCCGGGAGGCGACCCGGATCAACCATCCGCGCGGATACTGCGGCACGCCGTCACTGGGCCACTGTTCGGCGGCGGCGAGCAACGCTTCCTGAGCTGCGTCCTCGCAGTCCTCCAGGACGGATCCGCGTCGCAGCAGCGCCGCGAGGACGTGGGGCGCCTCGCGGCGCCACACGTCCCCGATCTCGGTGGGCCCAGGAGTCAGGACTCGCCGCCCGGTCGCATCGTCGGTCGGAGCTCGATCGTGTCGCCCGGGCACGAGAATGCAGCGGCGATCTCCTCGGCACGCTCCTGGGACTCCACGTCGATCAGGAAGAAGCCGGCCAGGTGCTCCTTGCTCTCGACGTAGGGACCGTCGATCGGAAGCGGCTCGCCCTGGAAGTGGAACACCCGCGAGGATGTCGGGTCGCCCAGCGCGCACCCGTAGATGATCTCGCCCTTGCCATCGGCGTCGCCGAACACCTTCTCCCATCGAGCCCCGAGATCCTTCTGCTGCTGGGCCGGCAAAGCTTGGTACTCGCTGGTGTAGTCGCTCGTCGGGTGACCCCACGGCTGCGGGTTGGAGTGGATCAGAATGACGTACTTCATCGGGGTTCTCCTTCTCCTGGCGGCGGCCGATCGGCCACCTTCATACCCGAACGTCGGAACCGAGGAACAGAACTCGACAACCTCGGCTTCGGAGGTGGTCGATGCATCTGGAACGCCCCGACACCGCCAAGCACTCTGAGAGCGTCCACTGTAGTTAGCCGCGTCCATCGGCATGATCGCGCGGACTGCAGGTCCGCTCACATCACCACGCGGACATGCCATGTCCGTCAAGACGGTGGAAGCCGACCTGACCGGGATGGGGCCGATCTCCCTCATGGCGCCAAGCGGTGTCAGCATTGACGGATGGACACGACTCCTGAGCTGCTCGAGGCGGAACGACAGCAGGCGCTTCGGCGTCTCGCGGGTCTGACCGGTGACTTCAATGAGGTGGTGGCGGCGTCCCGGGACAGCAACGCCGATGACGAGCACGATCCTGAGGGTGCGACGATCGCGTTCGAGAGGTCGCAGGTCGCGGCGCTCGTGCTGCAGGTCGAGCGTCACTTGGCCGAGGTCGAGGCGGCAATCCACCGGCTGGAGATCGGCACCTACGGGACCTGTGAGCGGTGCAGACGGCCGATCGCGAAGGCCCGGCTCGAGGCGAGGCCAGCGGCACGCACCTGCATCAGATGCGCCTCTGCCGCACCCTGAGCCAGCGCCTATGAGGCAGGTATTCGATGTATCCGGACGCCGAGTCGCGGCGCAAGGACGCCTGACCAGGGTGCGAGCCACGATGCGCAGATTGCAACGCCCACGGGACGATGACCAGTCGGCGAGCTAGGGGCGTGTGGTCGCCGTGTCCTTCAGGAGGGCGGTCTCGATGGTCGCGATCGGGTCGTACGACTCGAGCTCCGCACGAAGGTCGGTGACCCTTGCTGCGTAGGCGGGGTCGTCGAGGACTGTGCGGACCGCCTTGCGGATCGCCGCTGGCTTCGGGCGCTCAGTGCGTAGGTCGATGCCGAGTTGGTTGAAGCCGATCCGCGCGTTGATGTCGTTCTTGCCCTCGCGCTTGCCGGCGCCCACGACCGGGACACCGTGTAGGAACGCAGCGAGGTTGCTGCCGAAGCCGCCACTCGTGACGAAGACGTCGACATGAGGGAACAGGTCGTCGTAGTTGATGAAGTCCTCGATGACGATGTTCGGCTGGGCGAACCGCGCGCGAAGCGCCTCTGTCTGTGCTCCTGCGGTGGTGGCCACGACGACGTACTCGGAGTCCTTGAGTGCCTCGATGGTGGGGACGATCAGCTTGGCCGGCTCGGTGTTGTCCACTGTGCCCTGGGAGACCGCGACGACCTTCTTCGTGGGGTCCAGGACGGCGTCCGGTACCGGGGTGGAGGCACTGAGCGCCCGGCGGGCCGGGGTGAGGGGGCCGACGTACTCCGCGTTGGGGAATGGTTGGTATCCCGGGAACTCCAGACCAGGAGAGCCGTTGAGGAAGACCCGACGTGTCCTGAGCATCGGTTCGTGCGGGAAGCCG
This sequence comes from Nocardioides sp., assembly GCA_025965125.1. GTDB lineage: Bacteria > Actinomycetota > Actinomycetes > Propionibacteriales > Nocardioidaceae > Nocardioides. The sequence goes on along the minus strand of JAOPXM010000017.1, from coordinate 1,303 downwards.
TCAGGACGGATCGGTGCGACGCCGTGCCCGGCGAGGATCTGGTTGTAGTGAGTGGTGCCGACCTTCATGCCGCTGGCGAGCATCTTGCGCACGATCGTGTGCTGCAACCGGCCCAGGGGCGTGCGGGCGGGCCTCAGTCCGAAGAAGGGCGGGGGTCCCTGTGCGTCCGGCATCACCATCGTGAGAGCGACGGCGAACACCGGCAGGTGCAGTGACTCCGCGACGAGCTGCTCTGCGTAGAGAGCGCCGTCGCAGACCAGCGCCTCGAACGGCCACTCACGCCTGATGGCGGCCATGTCCTGGAAGTGGTTCTCGACCTGGCTCACGAAGAACTTGTCCAGATCGAACGAGATCAGCTTGGGGCCCTTGAGCCCGGCACGCTCGGGGAACAGGTCGTTGAGATTGCTGGCCATGACCTCGGTGGCCTGCTGGTACGGGAACCAGCGCATGCCCAGGAGATCGAGCCTGGCACCGTACGTCGGTCCGGCGTACCACCGCACATCATGACCGCGCTCGGCCAGGTGGCCCGCGATCCCGGTCAACGGGTTGAAGTGCCCATCTGCCGGCATCGACGCGAACAAGATCCTCATCCGTCGCCGCCTTTCGCTATACTGTGACTATAGTGAGTTACCATCGAGCCGATGTCTACCACCTCCTCGACGCGCGCTGACCGAGCTCTTGTCACTCGACGCCGAATGGTTCGCGCCGCCTACGAGCTGTTCTCCGCAAACGGGTACCTCGGCACCACGATCTCCGCGGTGGCCAAGGAGGCTGGTGTCGCGGTCCCGACCATCTACTACACGTTCGGGACCAAGGCCGTGCTGCTCGAGGAGTCGCTGGGGGCCGCCATCGTGGGCTTCGATCGGTGGCTCGAGCCGCCTCCCGACCCGCAGATCGACGAGCTGCTGCCCTGGCACCAGTGGTGGGGCGACTTCACGTCGTCCCCAACTTCGCGCGCCGCCTTCGAGATCTTCTTCACCCATGGCGTAGGAATTCTTGAGCGCGTGGCGCCGCTCGTCGCCACGCTGCACGGCGCCGGCGGTGACCCGGAAGCAGCAGAGGTAGCGAGGATCAGCGAGGAGCGACGTGTCGAGTCCTACCGAGAATCGGTCCGGGTCATTGCCGGCAAAGAGGGCGGCTTGCGCTCAGGGCTCACGTCGGTGAAGGCAACCGACATCCTCGTCGTGTTCTTCAGCGCCGAGCTCTACCAATCGATCCGTACGGGCCGAGGATGGTCGGCTCGGCGCACCGCAACCTTCCTACGCGAGTTGCTCTCAGCACAGTTGCTCCCTGACTGACCCGG
>JAOPXM010000011.1 GCA_025965125.1 Nocardioides sp. | reverse complement strand
GCCGTCGTCGCGCAGCGGGCTCGGGAAGAACGGCGGGATCCACAGGCAGTCGACGCCGAGCCACTCGAGGTAGTCGAGCTTCTCGATCAGGCCCTGGAAGTCGCCGGTGCCGTCGCCGTTGGAGTCGCGGAAGGACCGGACCAGCACCTCGTAGAACACCGAGGTGCGGAACCAGTCCGGCTCCGCGTTGAGCACCGCCGTGGCGGCCCCGGCATCCGTAGGCATGGGTTGGTCGGTCAACGGGTCCTCCTGACACTGATGATGTGGGCGGGTTCGTAGCCGGGGTCGAGGCGCACGTAGGTGTGCTGGCTCCAGCTCCAGTCGTCCCCGGTGAGCTCGTCGTGGGCGACGAAGGAGTCGTACCAGTCCAGCCCCAGCGCGGGCATGTCGAGGTGGAGCATGGTCTCGCGGGTGCCGTGCGGGTCGAGGTTGATGACCACCAGCACGACGTCGCTCTGCCCGTCGGGCAGGACGTGGCGCTTGCTGAAGACCAGCACCTGGTCGTCGTCGCTGTGGTGGATCGAGATGTTGCGCAGGAGCTGCAGCGCCGGGTGTGCCCGGCGGATCTCGTTGAGCCGGGTCAGGTATGGCGCCAGCGAGCGACCCTCGGCTCCGGCGGCGTCCCAGTCGCGGATCCGGATCTGGAACTTCTCCGAGTCGAGGTACTCCTCGCTGCCGGGCTTGATCGCGACGTGCTCGTAGAGCTCGTAGCCGGCGTACACGCCCCAGCTCGGCACGCTCAGGGCGGCTAGTGCGGCGCGGATCTTGAAGGCCGCCGGGCCGCCGTACTGCAGGAACTCGTGGAGGATGTCGGGGGTGTTGACGAAGAAGTTCGGCCGCATCGTGTGGTCGGACTCCGAGCTCACCTCGACGAGGTACTCCTCGATCTCCCACTTCGCGGTGCGCCAGGTGATGTAGGTGTAGCTCTGGTGGTAGCCCACAGAGCCGAGGCCGTGCATCATCGGCGGCTTCGTGAACGCCTCCGACAGGAACAGCACGTCGGGATCCGTGCGACGGACCTCCTTGAGCAGCCACTCCCAGAACTGCAGCGGCTTCGTGTGCGGGTTGTCGACCCGGAAGATCCGGACGCCGTGCGACATCCACAGCCGGACGATGCGCAGCACCTCGCGGCAGATGCCTGTCGGGTCGTTGTCGAAGTTGACCGGATAGATGTCCTGGTACTTCTTCGGTGGGTTCTCCGCGTGCGCGATGGTTCCGTCGGCGCGGGTCGTGAACCACTCCGGGTGGGTCTTCACCCACGGATGGTCGGGCGCGCACTGCAGGGCGAGATCGAGCGCGACCTCGAGCCCGAGCTCGCCCGCCCGGGCCACGAAGGCATCGAAGTCGTCGAACGTGCCCAGCTCCGGGTGGATCGCGTCGTGACCACCTTCCTTCGAGCCGATCGCCCACGGCGACCCGGTGTCGTCCGGGCCGGGCGTGAGGGTGTTGTTCGGGCCCTTGCGGTTGACCTCACCGATCGGGTGGACCGGTGGGAGGTAGATGACGTCGAAGCCCATCGCGGCGACGGCGTCGAGGCGGCGGGCCGCGGTCCGCAGGTTCCCGACCTTGACCTTGCCGGTCTTCGGGTCCTTCGTGGCGCCTTCGGAGCGCGGGAAGAACTCGTACCAGCTGCCGAACAGGGCGCGGGGGCGGTCGGCGTACGCAGGGTACGGCCCCTCGACGGTGACGAGCTCGCGGATCGGGTGATCGTGCAGGACCGCGGTCAGGTCTGGTGACTGGAGGACGGCGAGCCGGGCTCCGGATGGTCGGCTGTCGTCGACCGCCGCGTCGATCGCACCTTGGAGGACCGACGTGGACCGGTCGTCGAGGTCGACGTGCTCCTTGAGCACCCGCTCGAGCAGGATCCGGGCCTCGGTGAACATCAGCTCGACATCGACGCCGGCCGGGATCTTGAGCGCGGCATCATGCTCCCAGGTGGCAATCGGGTGGGACCAGGCCTGCACCTCGAAGGTCCACGAACCACCCACGTCCGGGGTCACCCAGGCCTGGTACCGGTCCGGTGTGTCCTCGAGCTCGGCCATCCGCACCGGCGACCGACGTTTGCCGTCCGGGCCGGTCAGCACCACGTCGGCCCCGAGCTGGTCGTGACCTTCACGGAAGACGGTGGCGGTCACGCGAAATGGCTCGCCAACGGTCGCCTTCGCCGGCTGCCGACCGAGGTCGACGACGGGCATGACGTTCATGACGGGAATGCGTCCGACCATTCGTCCAACCTATCGGCGGCCCGAGGCGGGAATGCAAGTCGAGGCGATGGGGTATCAGAAGACTTGGAGCTCTGCTACGTGGACGAACTTGCCGCGGTCGGAGGCGGACTTGCAGTCGGTGTCGTTGAACGGGTCGCTGTCCTGCTCGCCCGCGTAACCCCGGGTGCCGGTGCACTGGTTCTCCAGCACGACCAGCCGGACCGCCGCGGCCCTGGTCGGCTTCACGTGGAAGGACCGCAGGGTCAGGTTCGGGGCGACCGGGCGTGGCACGAGCGCGGGGAACGCGTTCGACTTGGAGGTGTAGAAGCGCTTCCACTTCGCGGACGACTTCGAGCAGCGCTGCACGCAGGCGTCGAGCGCGAATTTCCGCAGCGCCGTGAACCGGGAACCCGAGTCTGCATCGCCGCCGCCGGCTGGGTTCAGCATCGCGCTGACCTGCACCCGCTTGATCCGGTGCACGCCGCCGGAGAGGTCGACAGCCACGAACGGGTGCGACCGGTCCACGTTCGTCGCGGTGACTCCACCCCAGTTGGTGTCCTCGGTCCCGTCGATGAGCTGGTTCGCGTTGAGCGATCCTGGTGTCGCCTTGAGGACCTTGGCACCGGACTCCTTGGCAGCCAGGTTGTGGGGGGCGACGACGAGAACCCTGCGGTCCTGACCGGCCTTGACGGTCATCGTGAAGCGCTTGAACCCGTGGCTGCGTGACGCGAACAACATCCGATAGGTGCCGGGCGTGAAGGCCGCGCTGTTGGAGCGCTTGGAACTCGGCAGGGTGTCGGCGATCGGTGTGGCCCGAGCCTCGTAGTCGCCGACGAAGAGCTTGCCCTTGCCCGACGTCTTGAACGAGACTCTCGCGTTCTTCGCCCCGGGCGCGGCGAAGCTCGGCGTCGGGCTCCCAGAGTTCGGGGTCGTGTGTGCGCCCTTGCCCATGCCCCGCCTGGCGAATGCCGCCCACATGACGGACTGGTCCTTGCCGCCGAAACGCATCCGATCGGCGGCCAGCATCGCGTCGCGGGCGTCCAGCATCGAGGTCCCGCCTTGCTGGAGCAGGTACGCATCGAAGATCAGCTGGATCCAGCGCCGGTTTCCCGGACACTTGCCGACAGCGAGGGGTGGCTTGGTTGCTGTGGCTTCGGCGCAACGACGCTGGAGACCCTTGTTCCCGTACGGGAACCGCTGGTCGTACTTGTCGACCAGTGCCTGGCGGACCTCCCACTGGGTGCCGTTCCAGATCTCGCCGTCCGCGTGCACCTCGACCCCGGGGGTGTCGAAGCCGTAGTCGGAGTAGTTGAGCGGGTTCTTGTCGATGGCGTAGTCGCGGATACCGACCTTGCGGTTGCCCGTGGCGTACGGCCCGACGGCCCACGGGTCGGCACCGTTGGAGTAGCCATGGCTGAACAGGTACTCCGCGGCCGTGAGGTCGCTCCACGACTCGCCCATCGCGCCGCCCTGCTCAGAGGTGATGCTGTCGTCGGGCCCACCGATCATGCGGTTGCTGATCGCATGCGTGTACTCGTGGCCGACGATGCTCATGTCGAAGCCCCCGTCCGTGCACGGGCTGTAGAACGCACCTGCGAGTGGTTGGAAGAGGTACTGGTTGGTGATGCCGGGGATGCCGTCCTGCAGCGTGATCTGGTTGGCGTTGTCGCGACCGAGCTCGAGAGGCTGTCCACCGGTGATCGCGCCCGCCTGGGCATTCCCGATCTCTTGGTCGAGGCCCACGCCCCCGCGCCCGAGGTTGTCGAGCTGCAGGTTGTAGTTCTTCTCGGTGAACCCGAGGTAGTAGGCGTAGTCGTGCATCCGGTTGTGGGCCACGAAGAGGTTCGTGACGACCGGAAGGATGTCGTTGCCGAGCGGGATCAGGTTGGTCGGGTCGCACCTGGAGTTGTTCCACGCGTCGGTGAACGCATCGGTGTAGTCGCGTGTCGGGGAGATCGGCGCCTGCAGCAGGCCGCCGGGGGCCAGCGGGTCCAGCCATGCCTCGTGGGTGTTGGCGTTGTTTCCGATCGTGGTCAGCGTCGGCAGCCCGGTGGCCGAGACGGAGTCCCAGGGCCCGGGTGCGGAGACGTTGGCGAACGACCGGGTTGGCCCGGTGCAGCCGACGGCGGCCGACCAGCAGCCGACGACCGAGTTCTTCGGCTTCGTGGTCGTCCGGAAGTCGAGGGCCGGGTTCGCCGTGAAGTAGCGCCACCTCGGGTTCTGGATCGACCGGGCGTCGTCGGACTGGTCGGCTGCGTTCTCGACCAGGTTCTGGCGGTGCAGGACGGAGCCCGACACCGCGTCGACCAGGAGCGTGTAGGCCAGGGCCGAACCGCCCGCGACGTCGACGACGTTCGCCTCGAGCACGGGCCGCACCGAGCCGTCGGCCATCGGCAGGGCGCGCAGGCGCACCTGTTGCGGCTGCGCGAAGCCGGGCACCGTGAGGCGGGTCCAGCCGCGGGTGACCCGACCCGCGATCCTGGCAAGGTCGGTCGGGTCGGGGGAGCGGCCAACGTTCGCCACGGCCTTCAACCAGCCCTGGAGAGGCGACAGCCTGGGCGCCGCGGGGGCGCTCGTCGTCTTCGTGATCGAGGACGACACGTACGCGATCTCGCCGCGCGCGACGCCGACGGTGACCATGCTGCCGATCGCCGGCACCAGGCCGCCGAACCGCTGCCGGAAGAGGACCGCGTGGCCTCCTCCTGCGGCCAGCTCCTGGTCATTCACCAGGTCGAGGTCTGCGACCTCTGTCGGGGTGAGTCCGAACACGGTGGCGTTGGCGCTGAGCCAGCTGCGGGCCGCTTTGACCGGGTTGGTGGAGGTCGCCTTCGCGAGCAGGCCGTCGACCGGCAGGATCGAGGCCGGAGTGCCGAAGTCGTTCCAGCGCAGGTCGACCGCGCCGAGACGCGCCGCGGCCCGCCGTTGCCCCGCGGACGGGAGCGTGGTGCCGCGGACGTCCAGGTCCGGCAGCGCGGCGACGGCGTCGCCGAGCGTGGCCACCACGGTCTTCGCGTTCGGGCTCGGGGTGTCGGTGGCCATCGTGGCGTTGTCCGCGACCGCCGGGAGCTGGGCAAGTCCTGGGACCAACGCGACGGTCGCCAGGCCAAGGGAGAACGTGGTGAACCTGCCGCGGAGCCCGAAGCGCGATGTCATGACCGTCACAACGTCGAGTGGCGCTCGTCGTTATGGCGGCCGACATAACGACGTACGAGGTTGGATCGTTCAAGTCGAAAGCGCTAGCGTCCGTGTGTGCGCGCCATCAGACGATTCACCGTCCGTCCCGTCCTCCCCCCGGCACTGGTCGCCCTGGGCGATCTCGCCGGCAACCTGAGGTGGTCCTGGCACCCGGAGACGCAGGACGTCTTCGAGGCCGTGGACGCCGACCTGTGGGAGTCCACCGGCCGGGACCCGGTCCGGTTGCTCGGCGCCGTCGGGCGCGTCCGGCTCGAGGAGCTCGCTGCCGACGCCGACTTCGTGGAGCGCCTCGGCGTGGCGAGGGCGGACCTGGAGGCCTACCTCACCGGCGAGCGCTGGTACCAGCGCCGCGGTCCGGCCGACGGCCCGAAGGCCATCGGGTACTTCTCTCCGGAGTTCGGCATCACCGCGGTGCTGCCGCAGTACTCCGGTGGCCTGGGCATCCTCGCCGGAGACCACCTCAAGGCGGCCAGCGACCTCGGAGTCCCGATCGTGGGCGTCGGGTTGCTCTACCGACACGGCTATTTCGAGCAGGCGCTGTCGCGCGAGGGCTGGCAGGAGGAGACGTACCCCGTTCTCGACCCCGACGGCCTGCCCATCTCGTTGCTCCGCGAGCCGGACGGCTCCCGCGCCACGATCACGATCGCACTGCCCGGTGGTCCTGAGCTGATCGCGCGGATCTGGGTCGCGAGCGTGGGCCGCGTCCCGCTGCTCCTGCTCGACTCCGACGTCGAGGGCAACCCCGACTACTACCGCGACGTGACCGACCGGCTGTACGGCGGCAACAGCGAGCACCGGCTGCGCCAGGAGCTGCTGCTCGGTGTGGGCGGCGTCCGCGCGCTGCGCGCCTACTCGCGGATCACCGGGGCCCCCGATCCCGAGGTGTTCCACACCAATGAGGGCCACGCCGGGTTCCTCGGGTTGGAGCGCATCCGCGAGCTCACTGTCGCCGAGGGCGGGCCCGGGCTCGACTTCGACACGGCCCTCGAGGTCAGCCGGGCCTCGACCGTCTTCACCACGCACACCCCTGTCCCGGCCGGCATCGACCGCTTCCCGCGAACGCTCGTCGAGCAGTACTTCAGCGAGACCGGCGCCACCCCCGGGGTCCCCATCGAGCGGATCCTGGCGTTGGGGACCGAGGACTACACCGGCGGCGACGCCTCGGTGTTCAACATGGCGGTGATGGGTTTCCGCATCGCCCAGCGTGCGAACGGGGTCTCCCAGCTCCACGGTCATGTGAGCCGGGGGATGTTCAACGGTCTGTGGCCCGCCTTCGACGAGGCCGAGGTGCCCATCGGGTCGATCACGAACGGAGTGCACGCGCCGACCTGGGTCGCCCGCGAGGTGATCGCGATGGCGGTCACCCACGGCGCCGACCGCGACTCCGACGACCCCGAGAGCTTCTGGGCGGCGGTGGACCGCGTCCCGGGTGCCGACATCTGGTCGGTCAAGCGACAGCTCCGCGAGTGCCTCGTCGTTGACGCCCGCAAGCGGCTCAGGGCGTCGTGGGTGAAGCGGGGCTCTTCCCGCGCCGAGCTCGGGTGGATCGACTCCGTGCTCGACCCCGACGTGCTGACGATCGGGTTCGCACGCCGGGTGCCCTCGTACAAGCGGCTCACGCTGATGCTGCGCCATCCGGACCGGCTCAAGCAGCTCCTGCTCGATCCCGAGCGCCCCATCCAGCTGGTGATCGCCGGCAAGGCACACCCGGCTGACGACGGTGGGAAGAAGCTGATCCAGGAGCTCGTGAAGTTCGCGGACGACCCTGAGGTCCGGCACCGGATCGTGTTCCTGCCGAACTACGACATCGCCATGGCGCAGCCGCTCTACCCGGGTTGCGACGTGTGGCTGAACAACCCGTTGCGTCCCTACGAGGCCTGCGGCACGTCCGGCATGAAGTCCGCGCTCAACGGCGGTCTCAACCTGTCGATCCTCGACGGCTGGTGGGACGAGTGGTACGACGGCAGCAACGGCTGGGCGATCCCGTCCGCCGATGGCGTCGTCGATCCGGACCATCGTGACGACCTGGAGGCCACCGCGCTCTACGACCTCATCGAGAAGGAGGTCGCCCCGCGCTTCTACGACCTCGACGAGGAAGGGGTGCCCAGCCGCTGGATCGAGATGGTCCGGCACACCCTGAAGTCCCTCGGGCCCAAGGTCCTGGCGACGCGGATGGTGCGTGACTACACCAAGCAGCTCTACGCCCCCGCGGCTGCCACTGCACGCAAGCTGAACTCCGACTACGCCGGGGCGGCGGAGCTCGCGGCCTGGAAGAAGCGGGTCCGGGCGGGGTGGCCGAACGTCCGCGTCGAGCACGTGGAGAGCAGCGGCATCGGCGACGCCCCCGAGATCGGGGCGGTGCTCAGCGTGCGCGCGTTCGTGTCGCTCGGCGAGCTCACCCCCGAGGACGTCGACGTGCAGCTTCTGCATGGTGCAATCAACAGTGCCGACGAGCTGGCCAACACCATGGTGGAGGTGCTGCAGGTCGCCGAAAGCTATGACGGCGGCCGACACCGTTTCGACGGCAGCGTCATCCTCGACCACAGCGGAGCCTTCGGCTACACGGTCCGCGTGGTGCCCCACAACGACCTGCTGACGTCCTCCGCCGAGCTCGGGATCGTCGCACTGCCGTAGTCCATCGTGCGCCCGGTGCGCCCCGTCAGGAACGGCGAGTCGGCGGGCTCAGAGCGCGTGGGCGGCCTTCTCGACAGCGGGATAGAAGCCTGCCGGGTCCAGCGTGGGCACTACGAGACGGCCGTCACGCTGGACCGACACCTGGCCCCAGCATGAAAGCTCGAGGTGCAGCACGATCTCGTCGCTGGTCGTGTGGAAGGTGACGGTGACGGACGGCCGAGGGTTGCCCGGGTAGGGACAGGACCCCATCGGCACCGGCCGTGTGCTGGCGTGCAGCCCGTTCACTGTCTCCACCAGTCGCGCGATGCGTGCGTGGTCCTCCGGCTCGCTGAGGTGCACCGTCGGCAACGGGCCCCCTCCGTCGCGCTCGAACCCGGACGAGACCTGTTCTATGTCGACCGCCGTTACTGTCTCGTCGATGTACGTGTCCATGGTCCGCACAGCCCGGGCGGCAAGATAGGTGTCCACCCTCACGAGCGAACGGCCGTCGACCTCGCGCCACTGCACGAGGAGGCTCACCCCGGTGAACGCCTCAGGATCGGGCGACCCGGCCTGGTCGTAGTTCACGTCTCGGATGCCAACTGCCCCTCCGCCGACTCCGTCCTCTCGACGCAGGCCCTGAGGATGGTGGGCAAGCAGATAGCTCTCGAGAGTATCGGCGCCCAGTGGAACCGACCACCATGCGGTCCGCGTGAGTGTGCCGTCCGAGGGGCCGAGCGACATGCCGTAGTCGACGGGCCAGCCGTCTGGGCGGCGGTCCAGACCCACGGCACTTGCCGGCAGCGGGGCGAGCTCGACGACCCTTGCCGACTCTGCGGCGGCGGCGGCACGGTTCTCGGCGTACGTGCGCTGAGGCGGGTGGCTGGGCCTCGTGAGTGGCGGGCTGGTCGCTCTGCTCGAAGACGGGGACGGGTTCCCGACGGGAGTCTCGGTGTCGGCCTGCGTCACGGCGTAGGCGCCGATGCCCGCGATCGCGACCACGGCCGTGGCCGCGGCGACGTACGTCGGCCAGCGGTGTTGCTTGGGCCGTCCCAGGGCGGGCACCGAGGCGGCGAGCGTCTGCGCGGTCTCGGGGTCGGCCAACGACTCGCGAGAGGCAAAGGTCTCCGAGAGTAGGGCCTGCAGCTCGTCGTCGGTCCAGCGGTCAGTCATGTCCACTCCGATCCTCGACGGTGTGTTGTCAGCCGCCCGCGGAGCGCTGTCAGGCCGCGAAGGGCATGGGAGCGGACCGTCGCCTCGGCGCAGCCCAGCAGCGCGGCGATCTCGACATCTGGCAGGTCCTCGTAGTAGCGGAGCACAAGGACAGATCGTTGCTGCGGCTTGAGGGTGGCAAGCCAGCGCCAGGCCTCGTCGCGTTCGTCGAACGCGTCCGCACCGGAAGCGACCGTCGCCTCGGCGGACTGGACGGACTCGACGGTGGCCACTCGGCGCCGCGACCTGCGGCCGTTCGAGGTGTGCTCGTTGAGCATCACGCGTCGCAGGTACGCCGCCGGCGCGCCCATGCCGGCCACTCGGTCCCCGTGCCGGGCTGCGCGGAGCAGGGTCGACTGGAGCAGGTCCTCGGCGTCGGCCCGGTTGCCGGCGAGCATCACGGCCAGGCGCAGCAGGGCGGGGGCATGCGCGATGACGACGTCCTCGTACGACCGGGTCCTGGCGATGCTCATCACCTCCACCCTCCTAAGAACGCCGGCCGACGGCGCCACGTTGCAGTGTGCGGATGGTCGGGATCGAGTCAGGTCAGGTCAGACCTGGCGGAGCACGACCACGCTGTGCCGGCCGAGCGACAGCCGGTCGCCCGCCTTGGTGGGGGTGCCGACGGGGAGCTTGAAGTCGGTGGAGAGCACCACCTCGCCGGACTGCACCCAGTCGTTCTCGGGGAGCTCGATGCGTTGGGGCTTTGCCCCGGAGTTGAACCAGAGCATGAATGACGCGTCGACCTGCTGCTCGCCGCGGGGCCCGGGGGAGCGCAGCGGAGAGCCGGACACGAACATCCCCACCGTGAACAGCGTGGTGTCGTGCCAGTCGTCGCCGATCATCTCGCGCCCGGTGGGGTGCAGCCAGGCGAGGTCCTTCGGTCCGCCGCGCATGGTCGGCCGCCCCTCGAACCAGTGCCGCTGGCGCAGGGCCGGGTGCTCGCGGCGCAGGCGCAGGGCAGTCTTGGTGATCTCGTAGACGTCGAGCCAGGCGTTGTCGGGGGACCAGTCGATCCAGGAGGTCTCGTTGTCCTGGGAGTAGGCGTTGTTGTTGCCGCCCTGCGTGCGGCCGCGCTCGTCGCCGGCCGTGATCATCGGGACACCGTTGGACAGGCACAGGGTGGCCATCAGGTTTGCGGCCTGGCGACGGCGAAGCGCGTTGACCTCGGGGTCGTCGGTCTCGCCCTCGACGCCGTGGTTCCAGGCACGGTTGTTGTCGGTGCCGTCCTTGTTCTGCTCCCCGTTGGCCTCGTTCCGCTTCGTCTCGTAGCTCACCAGGTCGCGCAACGTGAAGCCGTCGTGGGCGGTGACGAAGTTGATCGACGCGTACGGCGAGCGGCCGTCGTCGGCGTACAGGTCCGACGAACCGGCGAGCCTCGTGGCGACCGTGCGGATGCCTGGGGACTTGCCACGCCAGAAGTCGCGGATCTCGTCTCGGTACTGGTCGTTCCACTCCACCCACGGGGGCGGGAACTCGCCGACCCGGTAGCCGTCCATCGACGCGTCCCACGGCTCGGCGATGAGCTTCACGTGGCGAAGCACCGGGTCCTGGCCGATGGCGGTCAGCAGGTGGCTGCCCATGTCGATCTGGTGGTGGACGCGCGTGAGTGCCGACATCAGGTCGAAGCGGAACCCGTCAACGTGCATCTCGGTCACCCAGTAGCGCAGCGAGTCGAGGATCATCCGAAGCGCGAACGGGTTCGACGCATCCACGGTGTTGCCGCAGCCGGTCACGTCCCAGTACGTGTCAGGGCCGAGGACCCCGGGAAGGTCGGGAGCAACCCGGTAGTAGAGGCCGCGGTCGTCGAGACCCCGGAAGGACAGGGTCGGGCCGTCCGCACCGGCCTCGGCGGTGTGGTTGTAGACCACGTCGAGGATGACCTCGATGCCGGCCCGGTGGAACGCCTTCACCATCGTCTTGAACTCCGTGACCTGCTCGCCGCGGTCCCCGGAGGACGCATAGGCGTTGTGCGGTGCGAAGAACCCGATCGAGTTGTAGCCCCAGTAGTTCACGAGCCCCCGCTCGGCCAGCACCGGCTCGGAGGCGAACTGGTGGATCGGCAGCAATTCGACCGCAGTGACGCCGAGGTCGCGCAGGTAGTCGACGACCGCCGGCGAGCCGAGCCCGGCGTACGTGCCGCGGAGCTCTGGAGGCACCCGGTCGTGCAGCTGTGTCATCCCCTTGACGTGCATCTCGTAGATGACCGAGTCGCGCCAACGGTGCCGGATCGGCTTGTCGGCGCCCCAGTCGAAGTCGTCGCGGACGACCACGCTGCGCGGCACGTACGGCGCGGAGTCGACGTCGCTGCGCTCCTCGGGGCTGCCCACGACGAAGCCGAAGATCGCGGGGTCTGGTGTCACCTCGCCGGAGATGGCCCGGGCGAACGGGTCGAGGAGCAGCTTGTTGACGTTGAAGCGCATCCCGGTCGCGGGGTCCCACGGGCCGGCGACGCGGTAGCCGTACCGGGTGCCCGGCGCGATCCCGGGGACCGCCCCGTGCCAGATACCGAGGGTCTGCTCGGTGAGCCGATGCTGCATCTCGCCGCCCTCGTCGTCGAAGATGCACACCCAGGCGGCGCTGCCACGCGGCGCGTGCACGGCGAAGTTGGTGGACTCCTCGGACCAGGTCGATCCGAGCGGGTAGCTGGCCCCGGGCCAGACGGGCGCCCGCTCGCCGCGGTTGCGCCAGAGTCCGGGGGTCACCGCATCATTGTTCCCGATCGCTCCATGCGGCGCGGCACAATGCCGGGTGCGGACGTCCGTTCGCGCAACGAGAGGTGGAAGACACATGGGTGAGTTCGTCCGGCTGGATGTTGCCGACGGGGTGGGCACGATCGTGCTCGACCGGCCGAAGATGAACGCAATCAGCATCCAGGTCCAGGAAGAGCTGCGCGCCGCGGCTGCCGAGGCGGCCGACCGTGACGACGTCAGGGCTGTGGTGCTGTACGGCGGCGAGCGGGTGTTCGCAGCAGGCAATGACGTCAAGGAGATGGCGGACATGTCCTACCCGGACATGGTCAAGCGGTCCGGCCCGCTGCAGTCTGCTGTGACCGCCGTGGCGCGCATCCCGAAGCCGGTGGTTGCGGCGGTGACCGGCTATGCCCTCGGCGGCGGCTGCGAGCTCGCGCTCGCCGCCGACGTGCGCTTCGCCGCGGAGAACGCGACGTTCGGCCAGCCCGAGGTCCTGCTCGGCATCATCCCCGGCGCCGGCGGCACCCAGCGACTGACCCGGCTCGTCGGGCCGAGCCGGGCCAAGGACCTGATCTTCACCGGCCGCTTCGTCCAGGCCGACGAGGCCCTGGCGATCGGTCTGGTCGACCGCCTCTACCCCGCGGAGTCGGTGTACGACGAAGCCGTGGCCTGGGCGCGTCAGTTCTCGGGCGCTGCGACGCACGCCCTGCGCGCAGCCAAGGAGTGCATCGACCGAGGCATCGAGACGGACCTGGAGACAGGTCTGGAGATCGAACGGCAGCAGTTCGCCGCCCTTTTCGCGACCGAGGACCGGACGGCCGGTATGCAGTCGTTCCTCGAGAACGGACCCGGGAAGGCTAGGTTCGAGGGCAGATGAGCAAACGAGTCGCCACGACTGGCAGGCACACGTCCGCGCGGATCCGCACGATCATTGCCCAGGTGCTCTGGACCGTGTGCACCATCTTCGCGCTGGTGCTGGCCGCAGGCGCCCTGTGCATCGCTCTCGATGCCAACCTCGCCAACAGCCTGGTGAAGTTCATCCTCGACTTCGCCGATGGTGTGGACCTCGGGGTCTTCTCCCGCGACAACGGCATCAAGGACTTCAGCGGCAGCAACGCGGACACGAAGAACGCGCTGCTCAACTGGGGTCTGGCGGCGATCGTCTGGCTGGTCATCGGTCGGGCCCTCGAGCGCGTCGTGCGCCCCTGACCGCATCACGAAAGGTCCCGGTGTGACCCACGCGACGCTGTGAGGTAGTCCACCGTGAGCGCCTGTTCCACGCTTGTTGACGCGACGGTAACCTCGCCCTGCGCACATTGGGTGCCACCACTACTCACAGGAGGGGCCGTCCCGGCCACACCACCATGAACATTGTTGTCTGTGTGAAGCATGTCCCCGACGCGACCGGCGACCGGCATTTCGAGTCCGACAACACCGTCGATCGCGTGGGCGTCGACGGGCTGCTCTCCGAGCTGGACGAGTACGCCGTCGAGCAGGCCCTGCAGATCAAGGAGAAGGCTGAGGGCGACGACGTCACGGTCACCGCGCTCACCGTGGGTCCCGAGAAGGCCGTCGACGCGGTGCGCAAGGCCCTCCAGATGGGCGCCGACCAGGGCATCCACGTGATCGACGACGCCATCGCCGGCTCCGATGCGATCGCAACGTCGCTGGTGCTCGCCAAGGCCATCGAGAAGGCCGGCGCCGAGACCCCGGTCGACCTCGTCGTCTGCGGCATGGCCTCGACCGACGCGAGCATGAGCGTGGTGCCGGCGATGCTGGCCGAGCGGCTCGGGCTCCCGCAGGTCACGTTCGCCTCGGTCATCGAGACCCAGGGTGACCAGGTGCGGGTCAAGCGCGACGGCGACAGTGCGACCGAGGTCATCGGCGGGACGTTGCCGCTGGTCCTGTCGGTCACCGACCAGACCGGTGAGGCGCGCTACCCGTCGTTCAAGGGGATCATGGCGGCCAAGAAGAAGCCGATGGAGACGTGGTCGCTGGGCGACCTGGGCGTCGAGGCCGACCAGGTGGGTCTGTCGGTCGCGTGGTCCGAGGTCGAGGACACCACCGCCCGCCCGCCACGTACCGCGGGCGAGATCGTCAAGGACGAGGACGGTTCCGGCGCCACTGCGCTGACCGAGTTCCTCGCAGCCAAGAAGTTCATCTGAGGAGCGGGTCACACATGTCTGAAGTTCTGGTTCTGGTCGACCACGTCGACGGAGAAGTCAAGAAGCCCACGCTCGAGCTGCTGGCGATCGCCAAGCGGCTCGGTGAGCCGTCGGCCGTGTTCATCGGCGGCGCCGACAAGGCCGCCGCCGCGGGCGAGAAGCTCAAGGCCTTCGGGGCCGAGAAGATCTACGTCGTCGACGACGCGGAGATCAAGGGATACCTCGTGGCCCCCAAGGCCGAGGCGCTGCAGCAGCTGGTGGAGAAGGCGTCACCTGCCGCCGTACTCATCGTCTCCGGTTTCGAGGGCAAGGAGATCGCCGGTCGCCTGGCGATCAAGACCGGGTCCGGTCTGATCACCGACGCCGTCGACGTGCAGGAGGGCCCGGTCACCACGCAGTCGGTGTTCGCCGGCAACTTCACCGTGACGGCCAAGGTCACCAAGGGCACGCCGATCATCACGGTCAAGCCGAACTCCGCCACCCCCGAGGAGACGGCCGGCGCGGGCACCGTCGAGGAGTTCTCCCCGACCATCTCCGACGGCGCCAAGACCGCCCAGATCGTGGCTTCGCAGCCTCGCCAGGCAAGTGGTCGGCCCGAGCTCAACGAGGCCGCGATCGTGGTCTCCGGTGGCCGTGGCACCGGCGGCAACTTCGAGCCGATCGAGGGCCTGGCCGACGCCCTCGGGGCGGCCGTGGGCGCTTCGCGGGCGGCGGTCGACTCCGGCTGGATCCCGCACAACTTCCAGATCGGCCAGACGGGCAAGACCGTGTCGCCGCAGCTCTACATCGCCAACGGCATCTCCGGCGCGATCCAGCACCGCGCCGGCATGCAGACGTCGAAGACGATCGTGGCCGTCAACAAGGACGAGGAAGCCCCGATCTTCGAGCTCGTTGACTTCGGTGTCGTGGGTGACCTGCACTCGGTGCTGCCCGCCGCCACCGAGCAGATCAACAAGCGCAAGGGCTGACGCGCCGGGCCCTGGTGCCGGCCCTGCGTCAACGTTGCTCGAAGTCTTGGTTGGTCCGGCCGCTGAGCACCGAGGTGAGCTCCGTGGTCGCGGGACTGCGGCGACGGTCGGCGCCCTCGTCGTCGATCTTGACGAGGATCCAGTTCCGGTCGTCGCCGCTCATGTTCGTCCGGGTGAGTGCGAAGCCGCCGCTGAGTCGACGGCCGTGGAGCAGGAACCTGAGGTGCCCGTCCGCAAGGGCGGCCCCGGCGCCAACCGGGCCGCCCTGCCGGGTGGTCACGTTCTCGAAGCCCCCGGTGTCCCAGACGATCACGGTTCCCGCGCCGTACGCCCCACCGATGCTCCCCTCGAACCCGGCGTAGTCGAGGGAGTGGTCCTCGGTGAAGACCGCCAGCCGCTTGTCCCGGGGATCCAGTGACGGGCCCTTGGGCACCGCCCACGAGACCAGCACGCCGTCGATCTCCAGGCGCAGGTCGAAGTGGAGGCGCGAGGCGTCGTGACGCTGGACGACGAAGATCGGCATGCCTGCTGGATACCCGGCAGGCATGCCGATCAGTCGTCGCGGGCGTCTAGAAGCCTCCCTCGAAGTTCCAGGTGGGCTCGATGATCACGCCGACCTGGTCGACGGTCACCTTGCGGTGGCCCTCCGTGCCGCTGATGTGGACCTTCCGCAGCGACTGGTTGTTGGCGGTCGAGGACTCGACCAGCCGGTCGAGCGGGTTCGCGTTGACCGCGACGTAGTAGTCGCCGTTGGCCAGGCCCTTGAGGTTGAACGACTGGCCGGCGCGGAACTGGGCGTACGTGTCACCCCAGCCGGACGCAAGAACCTCGCGCACCGACAGCGAGCCGTAATCGCCGCAGGCGGTCGTGAGATCACTGTTGTCGACGTTCCAAGCCGCATTGGGAACGGTCTGGTCGACGGCATCCGTCGGGGCCAGGCAGAACGCCTCCTTGTGCGACTTCACGACTTCGGTCATGTCCGCATTGAGCAGCGTGTACGTCGCGAAGTCCTCGAAGTGCCAGTGCAGGTGGGTCGGCTTCGGGTCCCAGTGCATGCTGCCGACCAGCTGGTAGCCGGTCTGGTTGCCGTCGGCGTCGAAGAAGTACTGATAGGCGTCCATCTCGTCCTCACCGGCGCGACGGAAGCCGTCGACGACGAGCGGGCTGTCTCCGGCGTTCCACACGGTGGCCGAGAACTGCAGGTAGTTGCCGTTGTTGGCCACCCGGATGCCCCACGCGGGAAGCGCCCGGAGATCGGGCTTGGTGTCTGCGACCAGGCCGCCCGCGGCGCTGGCGGGCTCGTGTGCGGCGGGCTGGACCGGGCGCCCGGAGTGACCGCGACCGACCGGGACCGGGCCCGGACCGGATCCGCCGCCGTCCTTCTTCACGATCAGTCGGAGCTCGCGGGTGGCGTCGGTGGGAGTCAGCCCGAACACGGCGGCGTACGCCGGGTTGATCGTCGCTGTGACGTCGTACCTACCGGGCTGCAGACGAAGCGGACGGTCCTGCGTCAGGACCGGGGCGGCCCAGCCTGTCTGCACGCCCTGGACCGAACCGAGGCTGTACGGGTTGTAGTAGCAGCTGCGGGGGTACGGCGACCGGGCCGGCGCGTCGGGTCGGACCCGCTCGGAGTAGGTGTTGAGGCAGGCTGTCCGGGTCGTGGTCTTGCTGAACCCGCCCCCGACCTTCTCGATGGACAGCTGCACGAAGTTGCGCAGGCCGCCGAAGTCCTTCATCGAGCCCTCGGGCAGGGTGACGTCGCCGGTCCCCGAGCGCCACACGGTCTGGATCGGGTCGTCGTACGACGAGCGCGTCGACCACAGCTCCAGCGGTGCATCCTCGGCGATCATCCGTAGGCCGAGGTCGCTCCACACCTGGTTGCCGTAGGCATAGACGGTCATCTTCGCGGGCGCCCAGAGCGAGAAGGGCGCTGCAGCGGTGACCGCCGGAGCCGAGGTTTCCGCGTCGGCCGAGACCGAGGCGAGGGCGGGCAGGGCAAACGCCGCTGCTGCAGCGAGCGTGAGGGTGCGGGCGACGGAGCGCCGGGTGCGACGGGTCAACGGATGTCCTTCTCGAGGGGGAGGAAGCCTTGCGAGCGTATGACGCGGTGGCCCCCGGAAAGGTTGCTTTGGCCGAGTCGGGCGCAACCGATCTAGGCTTTCGACCATGAGCTCCCACCAGGATGTCCTGGACGTCGCTGTGCGCGCCCGTGAAGCCAGCCACGGGCTGGCTCTGGCGACCCGTGCACAGAAGGACCGGGCGCTGCTCGCCATGGCGGATGCCCTCGTCGGTCACCAGGGCGAGATCCTCGCGGCCAACGCCGAGGACGTCGCACGCGCGGAGGCCGATGGCACGCCTGCCAACATCGTGGACCGGCTCCGGCTGACACCCGAGCGGCTCGAGGCCATGGCCCAGGGCCTGCGCGACGTCGCCGCGCTTCCCGACCCGGTGGGTGAGGTCGTGCGCGGCAGCTCCCTGGCCAACGGCCTGGAGCTGCGCCAGGTGCGGGTCCCGTTCGGGGTGGTCGGGATGATCTACGAGGCGCGGCCCAACGTGACCGCGGACGCGGCCGGCATCTGCCTGAAGTCTGGCAATGCGGTCCTTCTGCGCGGCAGCTCCAGCGCCCGCTCGAGCAACGCCGCAATCGTGGAGGTGCTGCGTGCCGCCGCCACCCTCGGAGACCTGGATGCCGACGTGGTCCAGCTCGTGCCCGGCGACTCCCACGAGAGCGTGAAGGCCCTGATGCGGGCGCGCGGGCTCGTCGACGTGCTGATCCCGCGCGGCGGCGCCGGCCTGATCCGCAGCGTCGTCGAGGAGTCGACGGTCCCGGTCATCGAGACCGGTGTCGGCAACTGCCATGTCTACGTCGACCGGGCCGCGGACCTCGACAAGGCACTCGCGATCGTGGTCAACGCCAAGACCCACCGCACGTCGGTGTGCAACGCCGCCGAGTCCCTCCTGGTGCATGCCGACGTGGCGGACGAGTTCCTGCCCCGCATCGTGGCCGCGCTCCAGGACGCCGGTGTCACGATCCACGGCGATCCGGCGTTCGCGACGTACGACGGGGTGCTGCCGGCGACCGAGGAGGACTACGAACGCGAGTACCTCTCCCTCGACATCTCGGCCGCGGTGGTCGGGTCGATCGACGAGGCGATCCGCCACATCCGCCGCTACTCGAGCCAGCACTCCGACGCCGTCGTGACCGAGGACCTCGCCGCCGCGACCCTGTTCACGCGCTCCGTCGACTCGGCGGCCGTCCTGGTCAACGCGTCGACCCGGTTCACCGACGGTGGCGAGTTCGGTTTCGGCGCCGAAATCGGGATCAGCACCCAGAAACTGCACGCCCGGGGGCCGATGGGGTTGCCCGAGATGACGTCGACGAAGTACGTCGTCACCGGTGACGGGCACGTCCGCTGAGACCGGTAGGCTGCTCGCCATGTCTTTGAGCGCCCTGACCGTCGCCGTGGCGGAAGCCCACACCGAGAAGATCAACCACTGGGTCATCGGCGGCCTCAGCCTGGGCATCCTCCTCGCGATGATCGCCGCCCTGATCGTCTTCGGCGCGGGACGCGAGCACAGCTGAGCAACGAATCCGTCGCCACGCCCGTGACCCCACACCGTCGGGTCGGGGTCATGGGCGGCACGTTCGACCCCATCCACCACGGTCACCTCGTGGCGGCCTCCGAGGTCCAGGCGTGGTTCGACCTCGACGAGGTCGTCTTCGTGCCGACCGGAGATCCGTGGCAGAAGTCCGAGCGTGAGGTCTCGCCGACCGAGCACCGCTACCTGATGACCGTGATCGCGACCGCGGCCAACCCGCGCTTCAACGTCTCGCGGGTCGACATCGAGCGGCACGGGCCGACGTACACGATCGACACGCTGCGCGACCTCAAGGCGCTGATGCCGGGGGCCGAGCTCTACTTCATCACCGGTGCCGACGCGCTCGCCGAGATCTTCACCTGGCGTGACGCGGAGGAGCTGTTCGCGCTTGCCCAGTTCGTCGGTGTGACCCGGCCCGGCTACGAGATGGACGAGGCGTCGATTTCGGCGATCCCGTCGGACCGGGTGACCATGGTCGAGATCCCCGCCCTCGCGATCTCGTCAACTGACTGCCGTGAGCGCAAGCGGCGCGGGGAACCCGTCTGGTACCTCGTGCCGGATGGTGTCGTCCAGTACATCGCCAAGCACGACCTCTACCCCCAGAAGTCGCCAGAACCTGCCCAGTCCGGAGAAGCATCCACATGACCGCCACCGATCACGCCATCGAGCTCGTCCACGCCGCCGCCCGGGCGGCCTCCGACAAGCAGGCGTCCCAGATCATCGCGTTCGACGTCAGCGAGCAGCTGGCGATCACCGACGCGTTCGTGCTCGCGTCCGCGTCCAATGACCGCCAGGTGAAGTCGATCGTCGACGAGGTCGAGGACAAGCTCCGCGAGATCGGTGCCAAGCCGATCCGTCGCGAGGGCGAACGGGACGGGCGCTGGGTGCTGATCGACTACGGCGAGATCGTCGTGCACGTCCAGCACGAGGAGGAGCGGCAGTTCTACGCCCTCGAGCGGCTCTGGCGCGACTGCCCGGCGATCAAGCTCCCCGCCGACGTCGTCGCCCACGAGCGGTGACGGCGGGCGCCCCGGGACGCCGGCTCGTCCTGCTGCGGCACGGCCAGACCGCCTGGAACCTCGAGCTGCGCGTCCAGGGCCACCACGACGTCGAGATCGACGACACCGGCCATCGCCAGGCGGCCGCGGCCGCGCCACTCATCGCGGCGTACCAACCGGTCGCGCTGTGGTGCTCGGACCTCACCCGCGCCCGTCAGACCGCGGCCTACGTCGCGAAGGAGACGGGGCTCGAGCCGACGTACGACGAACGGCTGCGCGAGTACTACCTCGGCGAGCGCCAGGGCCTGACCCACGCGGAGTACGACGCGCTGGCTCCCGAGGAGTTCGAGACGTTCCGCAGGGGCAGCTACGACGTGGCGCCCGGCGCCGAGTCCACCGAGCAGGTCCGCGCCCGGATGGTCGAGGTGCTGACCGAGCTGCTGGCGTCCATCGGCCCCGGCGAGACTGCGGTTGCCGTCTCCCACGGCGCTGCGGGCAAGGTCGGTCTGGCGGCCCTGCTGGGCTGGCCGGACTCCGTGTCCGACTCGCTGCGCGGCCTCGGCAACTGCGGCTGGCTCGTGCTCGAGGAGCCGTTCTCCGATGCCCCGCTCCGGCTCTCGGCGTACAACCGCAAGGCGTAGCTCGGCAAGAGTCGTTGCGGTGGAACGGTGCGTGGGTACGGTCCGAAAGTTCTTCAGATCCTTTGGGTTTCCCCTGTTGAAACAGGCCATTTCGGGGTCTCAGTGTCGGTGGTCGATGCTGGGCTTGACTCATGACCGAGACCACCAGCACGGGGGCCGCTTATGAGGTTGAGGACTTCGACGCGGCTGGTGTGTTGGTGCTGCTTGAGGACACCGAGACCCAGGTCCGGGTCGCGGAGCGGGCGAGGCTGAACCTGGTCGCCCGGTGGTGTGTGTTGCATCCCGCGAGGACCTCCACGGGGCAACCCGCTGCTCATGCGACGTGGTCGGAGACCGGGGAGCGGGACGTGTTGGGCTGTGACGAGACCCTGGGTGGTGATGGTGCCCCGTTGGTGGCGGCGTTCTGTGCCGAGGAGCTCGCCGCAGCGTTGAGGGTCTCGCCGCGCACCGGGATGCAGCTGATCGCCGACGTGCTGAACCTGATCCACCGCCTCCCGCGGGTGTGGGCGCGGGTCCAGGGCCTGCAGGTCCCCGGGTGGCGGGCCAGGCGGTTGGCTCAACGGACCGCGTCGTTGTCCTTCGAGACGACCCGGTGGGTCGATGAGCACCTCGCTACCCGGATCGGTTCGTGTGGGCCGGTCACCATCGACCGGGTGGTCGCCGAGGCGACAGCATTGTTCGAACCCGAACACCAGGTTGAGGCCGAGGATCAGGCGAGAACGGGCTGGGGTGTGCGGTTGTCCCACGGGGCCGTCGGGGACTGGGTCGGCACCTCCACCCTGGATGCGGTCGGTGACACCGTGGACCTGACCCGGTTCCACGACCTCGTCTGTGCGACCGCCGAGGAACTCGAGGCCGCCGGTGACACCGACACCCTCGGACAACGCAAGGCCAAAGCCCTCGGCGTGATCACCGACCGCCTCACCGGCGGCAGCGGCGGTGGTGGTGGCGGCGGTGGTGCTCGGCGGGGTGGGAAGCCGCGGTTCTACCTCCACCTCGATGCGACCATGCTCGACCAGCCCACCGGTCTCGGTGTCGTCGAACAGCTCGGCCCGGTGACCATGACCAAGCTCGAGGCCTGGTTGGGCGGCACCCGGCTCACCATCCACCCGATCCTCGATCTCAACCGCATTGACGCGGTCGATGAGTACAAGCCACCCGCCTGGATGGACGACCAAGGTGCGGCTCCGGGACCGGCATTGTGTGTTCCCGTGGTGCGAACGCGACTCCAGGTCCTGCGACCTCGACCACATCGACCCCTACGACCCCGGCACCGGTGACGACCCCGGACCACCAGGCCAAACCAGACCCGAGAACCTCGCCCCCCTGTGCCGGCGACACCACCGCTGCAAAACCGCCGGTAGGTGGCGATACGTCCGCAACCGCGACGGCACCTACACCTGGACCTCACCCCACCGACACCGCTACCACGTCACCGAGACCGGCACCCACGAGCTCCACTGAGCTACGCGACCGCGGAGATCATCCGCCCA
>JAOPXM010000243.1 GCA_025965125.1 Nocardioides sp. | reverse complement strand
CCACAGGCGCCCATCTGGCCCGAACGCCAGGTCGTTGGGCGCTCCCATCGACTCGACGAGGTACTCGACAGACCCGTCGCGGATCACCTGCACCCCGGGGCTCACCGGGCCGGCACCGCCCCAAATGCCGCCGTTCTGCGCGACGAAGAGCGTCCCGTCGTCGTCGACCGCGAGGCCGTTGGGACCGCCACCGGTGTCGATCCCCTCCATGGGCCCGTCGCCGATGAGGTAGACGCACCCGTGGCTGAGTGATACGACCCCGAGCCGCCCATCAGGAAGCAGCACGGGGCCCTCGGTGAAGCCCAGCCCCTCCGCGAGAACCTCGATCCTGCACACGGTCCGGACCTCCTGGCCAGCCAGCACATCGGTGCGGCGGAAGCAGCGCAACAAGGTCCCGCCAGGCGGCACTTTGCATCGCCGGCCGGGGGCGGTCTGCTGGGATGCGACCCCTCGACTCCCTCGACAGCAGAAGGCACCCATGCCGCAGGCAGCAACGTCCACCGCTCCGCCGGGCGCGTCCGGGATCGCCCTCGACATCCGCCTCGATGCGGAGCCGCAGGACGTCGCGGCGCGCGCGAAGGTGCTCGCCGACACCGGGGTGGCGGGGCTGTTCACGTTCGAGGGCGCGCACGACGTCTTCCTGCCGCTGGCGATCGCCGCGGCAACGACGAACGTCCAGGTGATGACGAACGTCGCAATCGCACTGCCACGCAGTCCCGTGCACCTTGCGCACGCGGCGTACGACCTCCAGCTCCTGTCGGGCGGCAGGTTCAGGCTCGGTCTCGGTTCACAGGTCAAGGCGCACATCGAGAACCGGTACGGGTCGTCGTGGCAGAGCCCCGCCGCCCAGATGCGGGAGTCGGTCCTCGCCGTCAAGGCCGTCCTCGACTCGTGGCAGCACGGCACGCCGCTCGACTTCCGCGGCGAGTACACCCGACACACCCTGATGCCGCCGACGTTCTCCCCGCGCCCGAACCCCTTCGGCGTCCCGCCTGTTCTCCTCGGCGCGCTCGGCCCGGTGATGACACGTACCGCTGCGGAGGTCGCCGACGGGCTGCTCGTGATGCCGTTCAACAGCGAGCGGCACTTCGCCGAGCGCACCCTGCCTGCGATCGAGAAGGGCTTGGCCCTGCGAGAGTCCGACCCGTCCGACTTCAGGGTCTACCCCCAGTCGATCATCGCCATGGGCCGTGACGACGCCGAGCTGGACCGAGCCGTCATCGGTACCCGTCGGCTGCTGGCGTTCTACGGTTCGACCCCGGCGTACCGCCCGGTCCTCGACGTCGAGGGTCGTGCGGAGCTCCAGGGAGAGCTGCACATCCTCGCGGCGCAGCAGCAGTTTGCGGGGATGGGAGACCTGATCGACGACGAGCTCCTGCTCAGGCTCGCCGTCGTGGGCACTCCCGAGGAGTGCGCCGAGCAGCTCAACAAACGCTTCGGGAACGTGACCGATCGCGTGTGCTGCTACTTCCCAGGCTACGACCCACCCCTCGACCAGATCCGTGCGCTGGTGACCGCGACTCGGGCATCATCTGCTCGTGCCCCCCAACACTGAGCCGGAAATCACCTCCCGTGCCGCCGCGGCGGCGCGCACCAAGACGGCCATCCTCGACGCCGCACGCCGACTCTTCGTGACCCATGGGTACGGCGAGACCTCGGTGCGCGCGATCGCGGGCGAGGCGGGCGTGGACCCGGCCCTGGTCATCAGGCACTTCGGCTCCAAGGAGAAGCTCTTCCTGGACACCGTGACGTTCCGGGACTTCTTCGCGCACGTCACCGCGGGACCCCTCGAGGGCATGGGCGCCCGGATCGTGGCGAACCTGCGCAACAACCGGGTCGACCCCACCTTCAGTGCGTACCGGGCGATGATGAGGGCCTCGGACAGCGACCTGGTCCGAGAGCGGCTGGTGTCGGCGATGCAGGTGATGTTCGTCGAGCCGCTGGCTCCGAGGCTCGAGGGTCCGGACGCGGTGCTGCGGGCGCGGCTCATCGCGGCGCAGGTCGGCGGCCTCATCGATGCCATCGCCATCCTGGGCGACCCGGTCATCGCCGGCGCCGACTCGGAGCGCCTCGAGACGCTGTTCGGTGCCGCGATCCAGACGCTCATCGAGTACCGCGACTAGGGTCTTGACGGTCGATACATAGATCTCCCACCAATTTTCAGTCAACATCGTTGACAGAACGATGGTCGTCGTTCAGAGTTCACAGGACAAGCGATCTCGAGCAGGTTCGGAGAACTGGAGTGGCGCGCACCGCGACCTTCCCCATCACGCAGACCGGCCGTCGGCGCGCGCTGGCGGCCCTGCTTGCGACGCTCGCCCTCGCGACGGCGGCGTGCGGGTCCCAGCTGTCCCCCGAGACGGTGGCGTCCGTCAACGGGGCCCCGGCACCCGGCGGTGGGGTCTCCACCCCGGGCGGAGGCGGCGTACTGGACGGTTCGGGCCCGAACGGGACGCTCCCGGGAGGCCCCGGCTCGGGCTCTGGCGACGGCGCTGGCACCGGAACGAGCGCCGGGAACGCACCGGGTGCGGGCGGCCCGACCGGCGACGCGCCCCAGGGCCACGGGCAGAACTCCTCCGACGGCGGCACGAAGGCCGCCAGCTGCAACGGCTTCAAGAACCAGACGGGGATCACCGACGACAAGATCGTGATTGCCAACGCCTCCGACATCTCCGGACCCGTGCCAGGCATCTTCGAGTCCGCACAGCAGGCCACCCGGGCGTACGCCGCCTACTTCAACTCGACCAGCGACATCTGTGGACGCAAGCTCGAGGTCATGGCGCTCGACAGCCGCGCCGACGCCGGGGCCGACCAGCAGGCCTACGCCGCGGCTTGCGACAAAGCATTTGCCGGTGTCGGCTCGATGTCCGCCTTCGACTCCGGTGGCGCAGCAACCGCCGAGGGCTGCGGGCTGCCTGACCTGCGTTCCGGAATGACGACGCCCGAACGACGGGCCTGCTCGACCTGCTTCGCGACGCAGTCCCTCGCCACCAATCTCGTGCCCACCGCGCTGCCGAAGTACTGGGTGGGCAAGGACAAGGAAGCCACTCAGCACGTGGCCGTCCTGTACGTGAACGTGCACGCGGCCGAGGTGAATGCCAAGAGCTTTGTGGAGGGTTGGGGCCGGAACGGGTGGAACATCGACCTGGTCCAGGGCATCGACGTGTCGGAGTTCAACTACTCGCCATACGTGCAGCAGATGAAGGACGACGGCATCGACTTCGTGGTCTACCTGGGCCCCTACCAGTTCACGATCCGGCTCCAGCAGGCCATGCAGCAGCAGAGCTTCGAGCCCAGCGTCTTCCTGCAGGACGCGACGATCTACGACCAGCGCTACGTCGACCAGGCGGGCGACGCCGGCGACGGCTCCTACGTCTTCTCGACCACGCAGCTCTACGACAACGTCAAGATCGACGAGGTCGCGTTGTACCGCAGCTGGCTGAACCAGATCAGCCCCGGTGCGATTCCCGACTACGCGGGCTTGTACGCCTGGTCGGCCACCCGACTGTTCGTGGAGCAGGCGACCGCCCTCGGCGGCCAGCTCACTCGAAGCAGCCTCGTCGCAGCTCTCGGCAGGGTGAAGGACTGGACGGGCAACGGCATCCACGCTCCCCAGCAGATCGGGGCCAAGACCACCGCGAGCTGCACGAAGGTGCTCCAGCTGAAGAGCGGCAAGTGGTCCCAGGTGTCACCGGGCGACTTCATGTGCGGATCCTTGGTCGACACCGGCATCGGCGGCTGAACCGATGCACTCTGCGGACCGGCCCGCGCGGATGCGCAACGGCATCTCGCTGTTCTCCTCCGACCGCGGGATCACCCCCGCCGCCCTGGCCAAGGCCGCCGAGGAACGCGGCTTCGACACGATCTACGTGCCCGAGCACACCCACATCCCGGTCAAACGCCAGGCCGCCCACCCCG
>JAOPXM010000237.1 GCA_025965125.1 Nocardioides sp. | reverse complement strand
CCGTGGTGATCACGGTGCAGGTCCACAGCTTCGCGCCGTCGGGCGCCTTCCACACCTCGTACAGCCCGGCCATGGCGAGCGGGGAGCGGTCGCGGGAGGTGAGGTACCAGGGCTGCTTGCGGTCGCCGTCCTTCTGCCACTCGTAGTAGCCGTCGGCGGGCAGCAGGCAGCGACGCTTCGCGAAGGCCCGTTTGTAGGCGGGCTTCTCGGCGACGGTCTCCATCCGGGCGTTGATCATCCGGTTGCCGATCGAGGGGTCCTTCGCCCACGACGGCACCAGGCCCCAGCGCAGCACGCGCAGCTGGCGGGCCGGCGGCTCCTCGCTCCCCCGGGAGGGAGGCCGCTCGACCACGGCGTAGACCTCCTTGGTTGGCGCCACGTTGAAGTCGGGCTCCAGCACCTGCTCGGTGCGGTCGTGGACGATCTCGAACTCCTCGATGAGGTCCTCCGGGCGTCGGCTGGAGGCGTAACGGCCGCACATGGAGGCAGCCTAGGGCGTGTCCAGTCGCGGCGCCCCCCGGATCAGAGCCGCGCGAGCTCCTCGAGCAGCGCACCTGCCGCCGAGTCGGAGTCCGGCAGCCCCTCGATCCACAGCCGGGCCTCGGGATGCGCCTGGTCGAGCATCCGCCGCAGCACGGCTACCCGGCGGGCCAGACGATCGTCGCGCGTCGCGATCACGACAATGCGGCGTGGCCCGACGCGTCCGATCGTCTCCGCGCCGGCAAACACGGCGCGGCCGATCTCGCCGAGCCTGGCCATCCGTGCCGCGTGGTCCAGCGTGCCACCGTCGTCCAGCGCCTCGATGACCACCAGCGCGTGATGATGTCGGGCCCCGCCGGTGGACAGGGTCGGGTCGCGGAAGATCTCCGTCAGTCGGCCGCGCACGTGCGCCTGGGTCGACAGGCCGGTGAGCGGATCCACGCAGGAGAGCCGGTGCAGGTAGCCCAGCGTCGCCTCGCTCCACCCGACCGACAGCGAACGGACTTCTGGATGGTCCGGCTCCCTCCCCCGGACCATCCAGACTGTTGTCCTCAGGCTGTCGAGCGCGTCCCCCAACGCCACGCCAGCCCGGGCCAGCTCGCGGCCTGCCTCCCCACAGGCTGCGAGCGGTGCCGCCCCCGAGGCAATGGCCTCCCCCACGGCCTCGAAGTACGGCGGCAAGGCCGCGCGCAGCTCCTCGGTCAGGTCATCCATCGCCTCGGGTGCGGCTGCGGAGCGCTTCGCACGCGTTGCGAAGATCCCCACGTCGCCCCCACACCTTGTCGCCATACAACTTTTCGGTTCCTGCCCGTACGGCGCTCCCCACGACCGCCTTACGACACTGAAACGGGCGACCCGGCAACACATGACGCGGGTTCCACAAACTTTTCTGCGACAGGCACCCCGTCATGTTTTGCCCGGTCGGTCGTTGAACCTCTGTGAGCCAGCTCGCGCACGGTACCGGGGAGCCGAGGACCGAGGGTCCCGGTGACGCCGAGCTGATCTCGGCCGTCCGCGCCGGCGACCTGGAGGCCTACGGCGAGCTGTTCGAACGCCATGTGGGATCGGCACGTCGTCTGGCCCGCCAGCTCGTCTCCGCGGGCGACGCCGACGACCTCGTCTCGGATGCCTTTGCCAAGGTGCTCGCTGTCCTGCAGAGGGGCGGCGGACCCGACCTGGCCTTTCGCGCCTACCTGCTCACGTCGGTGCGTCGACTCCATGTGGACAAGCTCCGGGCCGGCTCCCGGCTGAGGACGACCGACGACCTCACGCCGTACGACCCCGGGGTGCCATTCCGCGACACCGCCGTCGAGGGCTTCGAGAGCGGCGCGGCCGCCCGCGCGTTCGCGTCCCTGCCCGAGCGATGGCAGATGGTCCTGTGGCACACCGAGGTCGAGGGTCAGAAGCCCGCAGATGTCGGGGTGCTGCTCGGCATGACCGCGAACTCTGTGGCCGCGCTCGCCTACCGCGCCCGCGAGGGGCTGCGCCAGGCGTTCGTGTCCATGCACGCCCAGGACGCGGAGGACGACGCCTGCATCGGCACCCAGCAGAATCTCGGGGCGTACATCCGTGGCGGCATGTCCCGTCGCGAGGGCGCGAGGGTCCAGGGCCACCTCGGCGAGTGCCGTCGCTGCATGGGGGTCTACCTCGAGCTCACCGAGGTCAACTCGAACCTGCGTGGCATCCTTGCGCCGCTCATCCTCGGAGGCTCCGCCGCCGCGTACCTCGGCTCCGGGGGTGGGCTGGGGGCCCTCGCGGCCATCAAGGCTGGAGCGCTCTTCCTCGCGGGACGCGCCCGGGACCTGGCGCTGGCCAACGCCCCCGTCTCGGCTGTCGCGGGGGTTGCGGCCACGGCCGCCGTGGCGACCGGCGTCGTCATCGTGGCCACCCCGGCGGACAACAAGCCGAACGCCGACCGACCCGCGGCTGTGGCGTCCGCGCCGGTCGCGGGAGGCAACACGGCGGGCCCTGGGGCGGGCGGCGGCGCTGGCCCGGGTCGGCGCAACGGACACGGCCATCACGGAGGAACCGCGGGGAGGCCGACGGCAGACTCGGTGCCCAGGTCCGGCGGGGGTACGCCGTTCGTCACCGTGCCGCTCGGGGTCACCACCGACACCCCGAGCGACGAGCCGACGGACGTGCCCAGCGAGACTCCGACCGATCTGCCGACGGACGTCGCGACCGAGGAACCGACCGACATCCCGACCGACGAGCCGTCCACGGATCCCTCGCCTACGGGCGATCCCGAGCACGACCTGGCGGTGGTCGCTCGCGCGACGCCGGTCGCGGGCCTGGCGTGGAGCGTCGACGTCGACGTCCAGGGGTTGCCGGCCGGTGAGGATGCCGTCGTGACGGTCACGTCGAGCTCTCCGACGATCACGCTGACCCTCGATCCCCGATGCCTCGGGCTCCAGCTCGACACCGCGCGGTGCCAGGTCCAGGCACCGGCGACGCTGCAGTTCCTGGCCGTCCCCGTGCCCGGCCAGACGGCGACCCTGACCTTCACGGTGTCGTACGTCGGTGACGTCACCGATCCCGACCCGAGCAACAACAGCACGACCGTCGACCTGCACTCCTGAGCCCGGGCCCGGGCTCTGTCCGGCAGCGACACGGTTGGATTTCGCCCCCGTCGGGTATGAACGTTGCATGACCGTCAGCAGACTGATCGCCCGACCGATGCTCGCCTCGATCTTCGTGGTCGGAAGCGTGAACGCCCTGCGGAATGCCCCTGGGGCAGCGGCCAAGGCCGCTCCGGTGACCGACCGGATCGTGCCCTTGGCGAGGAAGGCCCTCCCCGGCGTGCCGATTCCGCAGGACACCGCCACCCTGGTGCGGATCAACGCCGGCACGCAGATCGCCGCCGCCCTGGCCCTCGCAACCGGCCGCGCGCCGCGACTGTCCGCCGCGGTGCTGGCGCTCACGCTCGTCCCGACGACCGCGGCCGGCCACCGCTTCTGGGAGATCGAGGAGGAGCCCGCCAAGACCCAGCAGCGGCTGCACTTCTTCAAGAACATCTCGCTGGTCGGTGGGCTGATCATCGCGGCCGGCGACACGGACGGGAAGCCCGGCGTCGCGTGGCGAGCCCGAAGAGCCGCCAGGGATGCACGCCGGGAGGCCAAGCACTTCGCCGGCACCGCTCGCCGCGAGGCCAGGTTGGCGAAGGCCAAGGTAACCTAGGCCGCCGATAGTCTGCGCGCGTGACTTCACCTGCCGATCCGTGGCCCGCGCCGCGCGCGGAGCATCCCGTCGATGCGGTCGTGTCACTGCCGGGCAGCAAGTCGCTGACCAACCGCGCACTGGTGCTGGCCGCGATCGCCGACGGCCCTTCCGTCGTACGCCGTGCCCTGCGCTCGCGCGACACCTCCCTGATGGCGACGGCCCTGACCTCGCTCGGGTCGCAGGTCGACACCACGAGTGACGACTGGGTCGTGACGCCCGGCGAGTTCCGTGCCGATGCCGCCATCGACTGTGGCCTGGCCGGGACCGTGATGCGCTTCGTCCCGCCGGTCGCAGGGCTCTCGACCGGGACGGTCGAGTTCGACGGGGACCCGCACATGCGCAACAGGCCGATCGGTGGGGTGCTCGATGCGCTGCGGTCGCTCGGGGTGACGATCGACGACGGGGGCCGCGCGGCGCTGCCCTTCTCGGTGCGGGGCGCGGGCCGGGTCACCGGCGGCACCGTGGTCGTCGACGCGTCCGCGTCCTCCCAGTTCATCTCCGCGCTGCTGCTCGCCGGGGCTCGTTACGAGCTCGGCGTGGACGTGCGCCACGACGGCAAGCCCGTGCCATCACTCCCCCACATCGACATGACGGTGGCCATGCTGCGCGAGCACGGGATCGAGGTCGACGACGCGGAGGCGAACCGCTGGGCCGTCGCACCCGGGCCGGTGAAGCCGGTCGATCACCTCATCGAGCCGGACCTCTCCAACGCCGCGCCGTTCCTCGCGCTTGCCGCCCTGTCGGGCGGATCGGTGACGGTGCGGGACTGGCCGCGGGCCACCACCCAGGCGGGCGATGCGCTGCGCGAGATCCTCACCCGGATGGGCTGCTCCGTGGAGTTCGTGGACGATGGCCTGAGGGTGGTCGGACCGGACGTCCTCGAGGGGATCGACGTCGACCTGCATGACGCGGGCGAGCTCGCGCCCGCGGTCGCCGCCCTGTGCGCCCTGGCGTCCTCGCCCTCGCACCTGCGCGGGATCGCGCACATCCGCGGCCACGAGACCGATCGGCTGGCGGCGCTCGCGACCGAGCTCGGCGGTCTCGGCGCCGACGTCACCGAGCACCCCGACGGGCTGAGCCTGCGCCCGGCACAGCTGACCGCCGGCGTCTTCCACACCTACGCCGACCACCGGATGGCGCATGCCGGTGTCATCGTCGGAGCAGCCGTCGACGGGATCCTGGTCGAGGACATCGCGACGACCGCCAAGACGTTCCCCGACTTCGCAGAGTTCTGGTCGGGTCTGCTGTGACCGGGCGCTACTCCGACCAGGACATCGAGCACTACGACCGTCCCCGCCGCCGGACGCGCCCCCGCACCAAGGACCGGCCGACGTACGACGACGCCGTCGACGGGGTCGTCGTGACCGTCGACCGGGGGCGGTTCACCCTGCTCGTCGGACCTCCCGGCGAGGCCGTGACCGTGATGGCGATGAAGGCCAGACCACTCGGTCGCAAGGGCGTCGTGGTTGGTGACCGGGTGCGAGTCGTGGGCGACACCTCCGGCGAGGACGGCTCCCTGGCCCGCATCGTCGAGGTGCACGAGCGGCTCACCACCCTGCGCCGTACCGCCGACGACGACGACCCGGTCGAACGGATCATCGTCGCCAACGCCGAGCAGCTCGTGATCGTGACGGCGCTCGCCGATCCAGAGCCCCAGCCGCGGCTGATCGACCGGGCGCTCGTCGCGGCCTTCGACGCGGGCATGCAACCCCTCCTGTGCCTGACCAAGTCCGACCTCGCGGATCCGGAGACGCTGCTCTCGACCTACCGCTCCCTCGGTGTGCCCTGGGTCGTCACCCAGCGCGGCGGCGACCTGGCGGCCCTCCGCGAACGGCTCAGCGCGAAGACCAGCGTGATGGTCGGATCCAGCGGCGTCGGCAAGTCGACGCTCGTGAACGCGCTCGTGCCAGACGCCAAGCGCGATGTCGGCGTCGTCAACGCGGTGACCGGACGCGGGCGACACACGTCGACCTCGGCCTACATGCTTGCTCTCCCCGGGGGCGAGGGCTGGATCATCGACACCCCCGGAATCCGGTCGTTCGGGCTCGCACACGTGCGCCCGGAGGACCAGATCGAGGCGTTCCCGGACCTCGACGCGATGACCGACGACTGCCCGCGAGGCTGCACCCACGGCGAGGACGAACCCGAGTGTGGCCTGGACGTCGCCGTCGCTGCAGGCCTGGCCGACCCCGAGCGCGTCGAGTCGTTCCGCCGACTGCTCGCGGCGCGCAGCGAGTCGGCGTACTGAAGCGCCCTACTGGGTCCAGACCGCCCGGGCACCGGCATCGCCGGTGAGCACGACAAAGACGAGGGTTGCGATCGCACTGGCCGCGAGGAGCACGCCCAGCACGACCCGCACCGCCCCGGTGCGTTCGTGCAGCCAGGCGGACAGGACGGCCACGACGAAGAAGCCGGACGTCACCCAGCGCAGCTTCTGGGCCAGCGACTGGTGCTTGTCGAGCCGGTCCAGCCAGGCGCCCGTTGCCTCGTCGAACCGGGCCTGGTTCCGGAAGTTCTGGCCGGACAGGAAGGCGACCCAGATGGTCACGGTCGCAAGCACCGCGAGCGCGAGCATCGGCCACCGGAGGCGGTCGCGCCAGCTGGGGAGCACCACATAGAGGATCGCGGTCAACGCCGCGATCGGGCCGAACACGACGGCCGCGTGCACCACCAACGGGTGGAGTGGAAGTCCCACGATCTCCATGCGTGAACGTTAAACCAGATTGATGAGAATAGTGTGAGGCCGTGCCCAGGACCGATTACACCGACGACCTGCGCCTGGCGCACGTGTTGGCCGACGACGCCGACTCGACGACCATGGCCCGCTTCAAGGCCCTCGACCTCCATGTGATGAGCAAGCCGGACCTGTCTCCGGTCACCGACGCCGACCATGCCGTCGAGGAGGGCATCCGCCGCACGCTCTCACGGGTCCGCTCGCGCGATGCCGTGACCGGCGAGGAGCAGGGGTCGACGGGGCACAGCCAGCGGCGGTGGATCGTCGACCCCATCGACGGCACCAAGAACTTCGTGCGCGGCGTC
This sequence comes from Nocardioides sp., assembly GCA_025965125.1. Taxonomy (GTDB): domain Bacteria; phylum Actinomycetota; class Actinomycetes; order Propionibacteriales; family Nocardioidaceae; genus Nocardioides. The sequence goes on along the minus strand of JAOPXM010000237.1, from coordinate 27,009 downwards.
CCGGTGTGGGCCACGCTGATCTCGCTCGTGGTCGACGAGGAAGTGGTGCTCGGCGTGGTGTCCGCACCCCAGCTCCAGCGGCGCTGGTGGGCGTCCAACGGCAACGGCGCGTGGACCGGTCGCTCACTGCTGAAGGCCGTCGCCTGCCAGGTCTCCGACGTACGCCGGCTGGAGGACGCGTCGCTGGCCTACGCGTCGCTGCACGGCTGGGAGGAGCGCGGTCGCCTCGACGACTTCCTGACGCTGATGCGGCGCTGCTGGCGCACTCGGGCCTACGGCGACTTCTGGTCGTACATGTTGCTCGCTGAGGGTGCCGTCGACATCGCCGTCGAGCCGGAGCTCGAGGTCTACGACATGGCCGCGCTGGATGTGATCGTGCGCGAGGCCGGTGGCCGGTTCACCTCCCTCGACGGAAGCGACGGCCCGTTCGGCGGCAACGCGCTGGCCACCAACGGTCACCTCCACGATGCGGCGTTGAGCTTCCTGGGCTCACTGCCCGACGACGACGGCGACGCCGACTGGAGGCCGACCGGGCCCGGTTCGGTGTCGGACCTTCGCTCCCGGCGCCCGCGCGTCCCCGACGAGGACTGAACGCCGCTCCGTGGACGGGCCTGTTCACGAGCCCCGGCGATGAGTACCGTCGAACTGTCTGACGAGGAAGCGGAGGTGCACATGCGGATCAGAGACATCCTGGACGCCAAGCCCAGTCACGAGGTCATCACCATTGCCCCGGAGGCGGGGGTGAGCGAGCTGATCGCCCTGCTCGCCGAGCACAACGTGGGTGCCCTGATCGTCTCGTCCGACGGCTCCAGCGTCGACGGCATCGTCAGCGAGCGCGACGTCGTCCGGCACCTGCACAGCGACGGCACCGTCATCAACAACGTGGTGTCCGCGATCATGACCGCCGTCGTCGAGACCGCAGACATGGACACCCCTCTCGACGAGCTCATGAAGACCATGACCGAGCGACGCATCCGCCACGTGCCCGTCGTCCATGACGGCAAGCTGGCCGGGATCATCAGCATCGGCGACGTGGTCAAGCACAAGATCGGTCAGCTGGAGTTCGAGCGCGACCAGCTCGACAGCTACGTCCACCAGACCTGATCAGCGACGGGTCCGCGTGCGCGGACGAAAGAGGACACCATGGACAAGCCCGAGATCGACTTCTTCGACCCGGAGCCGCCGACCGAGCTGGTCGTCACGGACATCACGGAGGGTGACGGGGCCGAGGCCACCGCCGGCACCACCGTCGAGGTGCACTACGTCGGCGTCGCGCACTCGACCGGCGAGGAGTTCGACGCGTCGTACAACAGGGGCGAGCCGCTGCGGTTCCGGCTCGGCATCGGTCAGGTCATCTCGGGTTGGGACCAGGGTGTGCAGGGCATGAAGGTGGGCGGCCGTCGCCAGCTCGTCATCCCGCCGGACCTGGGGTACGGCGACCGCGGCGCCGGCGGGGCGATCAAGCCGGGTGAGACGCTGATCTTCGTCGTGGACCTGATCGACGTCAGCTGAACAGCCCGGACCCGGGCGCGGTCACCACGGCAAGTTGTCGCCCGCGGACTGGTCAGCGACACGGGCGGCCACGCCGCCGAGGATGACAACGTCACCCAGCACCAGCTGGCGACCCCGGCGGGTCTCGACCTCGCCGTTGACCGTCACCGCGCCCTGCGCGAGCACCGGCTTTGCCTCGGAGCCGCTCTCGATCAAGTTGGCGAGCTTCAGGAACTGGCCGAGCCGGATCGACTCGTCCCGGATGGTCACGTCCACGGGGTCAGGCATGGTCTCAGTGGATCATGACCGCGGTCGTGTGGATCAGCACGCCCACCAGGCCGCCGACGATGGTGCCGTTGATCCGGATGAACTGCAGGTCGCGGCCGACGTGGAGCTCGATGCGCCTCGCGGCCTCCTTGCCGTCCCACCGCTCGATCGTGTGCGTGATGACCGCGATGACCTCGTCGCCGTACCTCGACACCGCGAACACGGCAGCGTCGCTGGCGGTCGTGTCGAGGCGGCTCCGGAGCGCCTCGTCCTCCTCCAACCGCTCCGCGAACGCGCAGACCTCGGCCAGCAGCCGCTTGCGGACCGCGCCGTCCGGGTCCTCCAGGGATCCGGTGAGGGCGCGGCGAAGGGCGTTCCACAGCGAGACGCTCGACGACAGGACCTGGGCGTGGTCGAGCAGGCGCTCCTTGAGGCGCTCGGTGCGGGCCTGGGTCTCGGGGTTGTGCAGGAGGTCGCGGGCGAGCTGCTCGAGCATCGAGTCGAGCGCGAACCGCGCGTGATGTCGGGGGTCGCTGCGGATGTCGCCCACCCACCGGACCAGCTCGACGTGGATCCGAGCCGCAATACGGTCGTTGAGCCGCGGCGGGGCCCACCACGGGGCGCGCTCGCCCAGGACCTCTGTCACCGTCTCGGGGTTGGCCTGGAGCCAGCCATGCAGCTCGTCGAGAGCGAGGTCGACCAGCCCGTGATGCAGGTTGTCGCTGAGCGCTTCGGACAGCAGGCCGCCCAGCAAGGGCGAGATCGGCTCCTCGCGAAAGCGCGGCACCAGGCCCTCGAGAACCAGGGTCTCGACATGCTCGTCGCGGATCTTTCCGAGCCCGATCACGGCCACGTCCGCGATCTCGTCGACGACGCGCCGGGCGCTGACCGGGTCGGACAGCCAACGCCCGACCCTCAGCGAGATCGTCGCGGCCGAGATGCGGTCACGAATGATGTCCTCCTGCAGGAAGTTCTCGCCGACGAACTCCTCCAGTCCCTTGCCCAGCTCGTCCTTGCGTTTGGGGATCAGTGCCGTGTGCGGGATGGGCAGGCCAAGGGGGTGCTTGAAGAGCGCGGTGACGGCAAACCAGTCGGCGATCGCGCCCACCATCGACGCCTCGGCCCCCGCATTGACGAACCCGAGGAACCCGTCCTGGTCGATCGTCACGACGTACACCAGCGCGGCGAACAACAGCAATGACACCGCAAGGGTGCGCATCCGCCGCAGCCCACGACGACGGACCGCATCGGCAGCTGGGTCCGTCGTGATCATCGGCGCGCTCGTGGCCATTGCCCCCATCCTTCCCCACGCGGCAGCGTGCCAGAATCGTGGCCAGGTCCGACCCGGGGTCGCCGGGTTTGGGGGGCCCGAGCACTGGGGCAGGCTTGGTCCACACCCGGCGCCGCATCGGCGCCCCCACGATCGAGATGAGGATTCACATGCGCCGCAGCGTCGCCACCGTTCTGGTGGCACTCAGCACGGCACTCACCGTTCTGCCCGCCACGACTTCGTCCGCAACGAACGGCACCGGCTCGCCTGCCGCCCGGCCGACCGGACGCGTTGTCGAGCAGCGCGCAGCTCGGGCCCTGGACCGGGTGACGAACCTCCTCGCCGGCACGGCGACCGCGGCTCCGACGGGTTCCCGGCCGGACGCCTCGCTGGCCATGCTCGACCTCTTCCGTGCACTGCCAGACCTGAGCGGCGCCGACCGGGCCAAGGCCCAAGGACTCCTCGCACGGCCCACCGACGGGCCCGCCGACCAGTACGGTGACGGCTACCTCGTGCCCGCGAGGAAGAAGTGCTCGACGAAGTTCTGCATCCACTGGGTGAGCTCCACCGCCGATGCCCCGCCCAACCAGAAATGGGTCAACAAGAGCCTGGGCATCATGAACAAGGTGTGGCGGGCCGAGGTCCAGAAGCTCGGCTACCGCGCGCCCATCAAGGACGGCAGCCACGGCGGCAACAGCAAGTTCGACGTCTATCTCAAGGAGCTCGGTGGCCAAGGGCTCTACGGCTACTGCGCTCCGGAGTACACAGTGAAGGGCGAGAAGTACATCGCGTCCGGCTACTGCGTGCTCGACGACGACTTCGCCAGGTCCCAATTCGGACGGGCGCCCATCAAGAGCCTGCGGGTGACAGCCGCCCACGAGTTCTTCCACGCGATCCAGTTCGCCTATGACGACACGGAGGACCACTGGTTCATGGAGGCCACCGCAACCTGGATGGAGGAGCGGTTCGCGGACGAGGTCAACGACAACCGCCAGTACCTGCCGTACGGCCAGGTCAAGGACCCAGGATCATCGCTCGACATCTTCAACCAGAACGGCTTCAACCAGTACGGGAACTGGCCGTTCTTCGAGTACCTCAGCGAGAAGTACGGGAACGGCGTCGTCAAGTCCATCTGGAACAAGGCCTATGCAGGCAAGGGCGCTCCGGACGCCTACTCGATCCAGGCGGTGAAGCAGGTCCTGGACCAGAAGGCCGGTTTCGCCAACGTCTTCCGGTCGTACGCCGCAGCCAACACGAACCCGTCCGGCGCCTATGCGGAGGGATCGCACTGGCCGAGTGCGGCGATCAGCAAGACCTGGAGCCTGGGCAAGTCCGCCAGGGTGGCGAAGCGGAGCACCCACATCGACCACCTGGCCTCGCGGAACTTCGTCATCAAGCCCGACAACTCGCTCCAGGGCTCGAGGTGGCAGGCCAGCGTCACCGTCAACGCACCCAGCGCGGGCAGCACCCCGGCGGCGTACCTCATCATCAAGAAGTCGCAGGGCGGTTCGATCCGGAAGGGCATCCCGCTGTCCGACAAGGGCTACGGGAAGGTGACGTTCTCGTTCTCCAGGGCGTCGGTGAAGAGCGCGACGATCACGCTGGTCAACGCCTCGACGCGGTACCGGTGCTGGAGGCAGAACGCTGTCTACTCCTGCCAGGGAAAGCCGCTGGACGAGGCCAAGGGCTTCGGCTTCAAGGCGACCGTCTTCAAGCCGTGACCTTCGCAGCTGGAGGAGCTTGTGCCCCGCGGCTCCCGCATCTGCGCCACGCAGGATTGGCCTAACTCATGGGCGCCCTATTGGCTCTTCACTGGAGCCAATAGGGCGCCTAGGTTTTTCTCGTGCCGACCACCTGCGAGACCACGTTCCCCGCCAACCGCACCGGGCTCACCGTGCCGCTGGCCGGTGCCGTCCCCGCCTCCGGACTCAGCCTTGCGCAGGGCGCGGCGCTGACCGTCGGCGCCGTGCTGGGGACTGGTGTGATCTCGCTGCCCGCCCTGGCCGCCAGGGCCGCGGGACCCGCCTCGCTGGTCGCGTGGGTGGCGCTGATCCTGCTCTCGATCCCGCTGGCAGCCACCTTCGCAGCGCTCGGTGCGCGGTACCCCGATGGCGGCGGGGTGTCGACCTACGCACGGCGGGCATTCGGCGGACGAGCGGCCACGCTCATCGGCTGGTGCTTCTACTTCGCGATCCCGATCGGCGCACCGCCCGCCGCCGGCTTTGCGGGTGCCTACGTCGCCGACGTGCTCGGCGGCGGTCGGCACACCCAGCTGGTCACCACCGCGGTCCTGATCTGCGTGGTCGCCATCATGAACTGGTACGGCATCCGCGTCTCAGGTCGGGTGCAGCTGGGCATCGCCGCCGTCCTCGCCGTGCTGCTGGTCGCCGCCACGGTGGTCTCGCTGCCGCACGCCACGATGGACAACCTCACACCGTTCGCGCCCCACGGTTGGGCAGCGGTCGGCACGGCCGCCGCGTTGCTGGTCTGGGCATTCGCCGGGTGGGAGGCCGTGACGTCGCTGTCGTCGGACTACCGCAACCCTGGTCGCGACATCACCCGCGCCACGGCGGTGGCCGTCACGGTCGTCGCGGTTCTGTACCTCGGCATCTCGTTCGCGACCGTGGCGGTCCTCGGGGACGGGGCGAGCAAGGCACCGTTGTCCGACCTGCTCGTCCTCGGCTTCGGCGAGTGGGCGCGGCCGGTCACGGCGGGCGTGGCGGTGCTGTTGTCGATCGGGGCGATGAACGCCTACTTCGCAGGTGGGGCGCGGCTGGGTGCGGCACTTGGGCGTGACGGCGCGCTGCCTGCCTGGTTCGCGCACGGATCTTCCGCGGGCGAGGTGCCGCGTCGCTCGATGGCGGTGGTGACCGGGTACTCACTTGCGACCCTCGCGGTCGTCGCGATCTTCGGCCTGCCGCTCGAGTCCACGCTGCTGCTCGTCACAGGAGCCTTCACGCTGGTCTACGTGGTCGGTACCGCTGCGGCGATCAAGCTGCTTCCCCGATCCACCTGGGTCTGGCGTGGAGCCGTCGTCTCGTTCGTCGCCACCCTCGGCCTGCTGGCCGTGACGGGCACCCATCTGGTCGCCGCCCTGGCGATCTGCGTCGGCGCCCTCATCTGGACCTGGGTCTTCCCTGACCGAGGATCGTCCTCAGCAGTGCCAGACCCGGCGTGATCGACGCGGTCTCGGCCGCGCCGTAGCCGAACACGAGGCCAGGCCGCCTGCCCCCGTAGCTCGACAGCGCCTCGACGACCACACCCTCGGCAGCAGCGAGACCGACCACCTCGACGTCGGGGACGGCGGGATCGCGAAGGAGCGCGGCAACGTGCAGCCCGGCGGCGGACGGCACCAGCTCCAGGTGCTCGGCGAGCAGCGTCTCGATGCCCTCGATGGTCAGCGCCCGGCGCTCGCCGTACACCGTTCGGGCCCGGCGCAGGTGGCGCCCCAGCATGCCGTCCGCCAGGAAGTGTGCGAGCGCAGCCTGGTCCGGGAGCGATCCGTAGCCGTCCGCGAGCTGGCGGGCGCCACACAGGGCCGCGCGCAGCGTCGGCGGCGCGACGAGGTAGCCGGCACGGAGGGCCGGGACCAGCGACTTGGAGAACGTGCCGACGTAGATCACCCGGCCCGTTTCGTCCAGGGCGTGCAGCGTCTCCAGCGGCCGTTCGGTGAAGCGGAACTCGCTGTCGTAGTCGTCCTCGATCACCGCGACGCGGTGCCGGTCCGCGAACTCCAGGAGCGCCAGTCGCCGCTCGAGCGAGAGCGGTGGGCCCAACGGGAACTGGTGCGACGGCGTCGTGAACACGATCCTGGCCCGGTCCGGGATCCGGTCCACGACGAGACCGTCCCCGTCCACGGGCACCGGCACCACGTGGGCGCCGTACGACGCGAAGACCTCGCGCGCGAACGGGTAGCCCGGATCCTCCACGGCGACCGTGTCACCGGGCTCCACGAGCACGCGGGCGATCAGGTCGAGCGCCTGTTGCGTCCCGTGGGTCACGAGGACGTCGTCGGCGTCGGCGGACAAGCCCCGCGACAGGGCAAGGTAGCGAACGATCGCCTCGCGCAGCGGTGGGTGCCCCGCGGGGTCGGCGTACGTTCCGGGGCTGTGCGCGCCTGCACGGAGCTCGGCAGCAACCAGGCGCCGCCACGTGTCGAACGGGAACAAGGACGCGTCCGGGATGCCGACGCGGAAGTCGTGGGCGGGCTTGGGAGCCTGTCCGCTGACCGCCAACGGCGTGAAGTGCCATCCCCGACGCGGCCGGAGCGCGGCCGGTCGGCGACGCGGCCGCGCGGTCGCCGCCGCGTCGGTCACGTAGGTCCCAGCACCCACTCGCGCCTCCAGGTAGCCCTCGGCGGCGAGTCGCTCGTAGGCCGTGGCCACCGTGTTGCGCGAGACTCCCAGGTCGCGTGCGAGATCGCGGGTCGGGGGCAGGCGGTCACCGGCACCGAGGCGGCCGGAGCGGATCGCCGCGAGCAGCGCCCGGTAGATCGCGGTGGACCGGTCGCCCCGAGTGCTCAGGTCGACAGCGAGGTCCATGGCCCCAACCTGTCAGGAGACGGCACCCGGCGCGAGCGACGCGTCCGCGTCTACGTTGAGCGCGAGGACAGCACCGCCGGGGCCGACTCGGCACACGATTCGAGCTCCGGACCCGGTGAACGGTCAGGTTGTTGGCAGGTGCACCCCGCGACGCTGGTGGCTGCCCGATCGCCGACAGCGAGGATCCTGCATGTTCAGCACGTTCAACGGCCTGCCCTTGCATCCGCTGGTGGTGCACGCGATCGTGGTCCTGCTCCCCCTGGCCACCCTGGGCACGTTGCTCATCGCTGTGCGTCCCGGCTGGCGGGTCCGCTACGGGCCGCTCGTCGTGGCCGCAGCACTCGTCTCGACGGTGCTGATCCCCGTCGCCACGTCCAGCGGCGAGAACCTCGAGAAGCAGGTCGGCGATCCTGGGCAGCACGCACAGCTCGGGGATCAGCTGCTCTGGTTCGCGCTGGCGCTGCTCATCACCTCGGCCGTGTTCGTGGCCACGGAGCTCCGCCGTGAGCGGGCACCGACGCCGCAGCCGCCGAAGCTGTTCACGGCCTGGGCCGTGCTCGCGGTGGTCGCCGCTCTCGCGTGCAGCGTGCAGGTGTACCGCGTGGGCGACTCTGGTGCGCGCGCCGCCTGGGGTGGCACTGTCAGCTCGGGACAATGACGTCGCCGACGCCGATCACCGGCTCGGACTGAGAGGAGGTTGTCGGCATGCTCGTCGGGATCTGCGAGGACGACTCCTCGATCCGCCATCTTCTGGGCCAGGCGCTCAGGTTCGCGGGTCACGAGGTCATCACTGCTCACGACGGCGCCGAGGCCTTGCGTCTGTTCGGAGCCGACAGCTCCGTCGAGGTGCTCGTCATGGACATCGGCCTCCCCGACTCCGACGGCCGCGACGTCTGCCAGGCCCTCCGGTCGGCCGGCCAGCCGGCACCGGTGCTGTTCCTGACTGCCCTCGGGGCGGTCCATGAACGCCTGGCAGGTTTCAGCGCCGGCGGCGACGACTACGTCGCCAAGCCGTTCGACGTCAAGGAGCTGATCGCCCGCGTCGAGGCCCTGGGTCGGCGCGGCCGCGGCACCCTGACCACACCGGAGGGGCTGGAGCTCGACCCCGCCGGCCACGCGGTGCGCACGGCGTCCGGCGAGGTGCTCCTGACCCCCACGGAGTTCCGGATGCTCGCCGCCATCACGTCGCGTCCCGGCGAGGTTGTACGGCGGCGCACCGTGGTGGCTGCCGCCTGGCCCGACGGGGCCATCGTGAGCGAGAACACGATCGACTCGTTCATGCGTCGCGTCCGCGCCAAGCTGGAGTCGATCGACTCACCCGTCTCGATCGAGACCGTCCGCGGTGTCGGGTTCCGGATCCGGTGAGGGTCCCGCGGCCCGGCTCCTTTCGGCAGCAGATCGTCATCCTGACCACAACGGTCACGGCGTTCGCCATGCTGCTCCTCACCCTCGTCCTGCAGCTGCTCCTGACCGACCTGAGCAGCCGGGACGTGGAGCGGGTCCTGGAGGACCGCGCGGACGCGGTCGTGAGCTCGGTTGAGACCGCCTCGACGGACACCCAGCTCGTCATACCGGGACAGCAGCTGGACGCCGGCGTCGCGGTGTACGACGCATCCGGCACCCTCGTGGGCGGCAGCGCCCCGGAGAGTCTCCGCGAGGAGTACGAGAAGCTGAGCACTCACACCGTGGCATCCTCGACCGGTGCCGGCGAGGCCAACCGCGTCCGTGTCCAGCCGTTCCGCACCAGCGGCGGGCTGGACGGGGTGGTCATCGTCACCGAACGACTGGCGCCCTACGAGGAAGCCGAGCACTACGCCCTGCTGGTCAGCCTCGTGACCGGCCTCATCACCACGGCGGCTGCCGGCCTCATCGCGGCCTGGATCAGCCGGCGGGCCCTCGCTCCCGTTGCCGCCATGGCCAGGACCGCCACCGACTGGAGCGAACACGACCTCGGCCGTAGGTTCGACCCGGGCCCACCGACCAACGAGCTCAGCGCCCTCGCGGGCACCCTCGACACACTCCTGGACCGGGTCGCTGCCGCGATCCGGTCGGAGCAGCGCTTGACCTCCGAGCTCGCACACGAGCTGCGCACACCCCTGACCACCGTCCAGGGCACCGCCGACCTGGCACTGCTGCGGGACGAGCTGACACCAGAGGTGCGGACCGATCTCACCGAGATCTCGGCGGCAGCCAAGCGGATGTCCGCGACGATCACGACCCTGTTGGAGCTGGCGCGCAACGAAGCGACACTCGTCGAGGCGGCGCAGTGCTCGCTGGCCCAGGTGGTCGGGGAGATCGTCGAGACGATCAACACCGACCAGGTCACGGTCACCGTCGCCGACCTGGACATTCGACTGGCCGTCCCCCACGACCTGGCTGTGCGGGCCCTGGCACCGCTGCTCGAGAATGCCGCCCGGCTGGCGACCGCGTCGGTGCTGGTCTCCGCCACAGTCGGCCGCGGGCGGACCGCCGACATCGCCGTGGTGGACGACGGTCCCGGCGTTGACATCGCGCTCGCCGACCGGATCTTCGAACCGGGCGTGACCTCCGGGTCCGGGACCGGCCTGGGGTTGGCGATTGCGCGCCGCGTGGCGCGGACCGCCGGCGGGGAGCTGACCCTGGAGAACCCCGGCCCGCCCACCCGATTCGTGCTACGGCTGCCCGTCGCCTGAGGCTGGATGGCAGGGTCCTCCGGTCAGGACACTGGCAGGCGATCGGGGAGAACCTGCAGTCATGTTCCGTGCGCACAGCCGGACCGAGAGCCGCGCACCCGGCGCGGCCAACCGGCCCGTGCTCAACAAGGTCCCCGAGGTCGTGCTCCTCTTCTGGGTCGTCAAGATCATGTCGACCACCATCGGCGAGACGGCGGCCGACTTTCTGGACGTCAACGCGGGCCTGGGCCTCACGAACACCTCGCTGATCATGGCGGCGCTGCTCACCTGCGTCCTGGTCGTGCAGCTCAGGCTTCGGCGCTACGTCCCGGCTGCCTACTGGCTCGCCGTCATCCTCGTCAGCATCGTGGGCACCCTCATCACCGACAACCTCGTCGAGAATGCCGGAGTGAGCCTGTGGACGACCACGATCGCTTTCTCGACCGCGCTCGCGCTCACGTTCTCGGCCTGGTTCCGCTCCGAGCGGACGCTGTCGATCCACACCATCGTCACCAGGCGGAGGGAGTCGTTCTACTGGCTGTCCATCCTGTTCGCGTTTGCGCTCGGCACGTCTGCCAGCGACATGGTCGCGGAGAAGCTGACCCCGGGTCACCTCACGTCCGCAGGCATCTTCGGCATCCTCATCGCCCTGATCGCGGTGGCCCACTGGCTGGGCGGCCTGGACGCTGTCCTGTCGTTCTGGACCGCCTACATCCTCACCCGCCCGTTCGGAGCCTCGATCGGCGACGTCCTGACCGCCCCGTCGGGCAACGGCGGCCTCGGACTGGGCAGATACCTCACGAGCGCCGGGTTCCTCGTGGTGGTCGTGGGGGCAGTCGTGTGGTTCACGCTCGAGGAGCGGCGGTCGGGCGATGCCCCGACCGCAGTCGCAGGGTCGTGACGAGCAGGACCAACGACAGCGCCTGCACGGTCGCCACCACCCCGATCAGGACAGCCAGGTGGTGGGTGTAGAGCGCACCCGCCAGCGAGCCACCCGCGAGTGCTGCCACGCCCTGGAACGCCGCGAAGACGCCGTACGCCGTGGCGAGCCTGCTCTGGGGAACCAGGTCGGCGACCAGCGCCTTCACGGTGGAGTCCTGGATGCCGGTGGCCAGACCCCAGATCGCGATCCCGACGAGGACCACCCCGAGATCTCCGGAGAACGTGAGCGCGGGCAGCGCGGCGATCATCACCGGCAGGCAGTAGAGGACCCGGGCATTCCAGCGGTCGTAGGCAAATCCTGTGGTCAATGCGGCCACGGCCTCCACGGCCATCGCGGCGGCATAGACCACGGGGACGACCCCGGCGCCGAGCAGGCCGGCGTCGACGAGGTGGAACGAGATGACACCGAACGTCATCAGCCCCGCCGTCCCCGCCGCACAGGACCATGCGAACGCGTAGAACGAACGAGGCAGCCGCTTCGACTCCGCAGCCGGCAGTATCGGAGCACCGGGGGCGTCCGGGACCGCGGCCGACGTGATGCGCCCGCGCAGCTGGGCAAGGAGCAGCAGCGAGAGCGCGCCCGGGATGGCGAGAACCGCGAACCCGAGCCAGAGTCGCCCGGACAGGATCGCCACGCCGGCCACCACCAGCGGACCCGCGAAGGCGCCGACCTGGTCCAGGGCCTTGTGCACGGCGAAGCCGCGGCCGCGTCCGACGGAACGTGCCATCTCGGCGAGCAGCGCCGACTTCGAGGGGCTCCTGATGGCCTTGCCGGTGCGTTCGAGCAGGATGAGGGTGCTGGCTGTGACCAGACCTGCTGCGCCCAGGAACGGTGCCACGGCGAGCAACGGCACGCAGAGCGCGGTGAGCGCGTAGCCCACGAACGTCAGGCTCCAGTAGCGGCCGCTGCGGTCGGCAAGCGGCCCCGTGACGAGCCGCAGCGCCAACGCGATGGCCTCGCCCGCGCCCGTCACGACCCCGACGGTCAATGCGGACGCTCCGAGGGATCCGAGGAAGGGTCCGGCCGCGGAGCGCATGCCCTCGTAGACCATGTCGGCCGCGAGGCTCACGATCCCGAACGCGACGACGGTCCGCCACGGCGTCCAGGGGACTTTCGTGGTCGGTGACTGGCTGGCGGGCGCGTCCATCGCACCCATTGTCCCGCCCTAGGATCGACCGATGAGCGCAACCCTGCTCGCAAAGGGCCTGTCCGGGGGCCACGCCCACCGCACCCTCTTCGAGTCTCTCAACCTGACCGTCGCGCCCGGCGACGTCGTGGGGGTGGTGGGCGCCAACGGCGCCGGCAAGACCACGCTGCTGCGGCTCCTCGCGGGAGAGGACACCCCGCTGGCCGGCTCGGTGTCGACCGCACCCTCAGATGCGTTCATCGGCTGGCTGCCGCAGGAGCACGAGCGGCTCCCCGGGGAGACCGTCGCGGCTTACCTCGCCCGGCGTACCGGCGCTACCCACGCGACCGCCGTCATGGAGTCGACCGCGGACGCGCTCGGCTCCGGTCTGCCGGGAGCCGACGACGCCTACTCCGCTGCCTTCGACCGCTGGATGGCAAGTGGCGCCGCCGACCTCGAGGATCGGATCGGACCGATGCTCGCCGAGCTCGGCCTGGACGCGGGTCCGGCCACCCTGATGACCTCCCTGTCCGGCGGACAGGCGGCCCGGGCCGCCCTCGCCGCGCTGATGCTGAGCCGCTTCGACCTGCTGCTGCTGGACGAGCCCACCAACGATCTCGACCTGGCCGGCCTCGAGCGGCTCGAGTCGTTCGTGCGCGGGCTGCGCAGCGGCGTCGTGCTCGTCTCGCACGACCGGGAATTCCTGGCCCGCTGCGTGACCCGCATCGTGGAGCTCGACCTCGCACAGAACCAGGTGTCGGTGTACGACGGCGGGTACGACGCGTTTCTGGAGGAGCGCGCCGTCGCCCGGCGGCATGCGCGCGAGGCCTTCGATGAGTTCGCGGAGAAGAAGGCCGACCTCGTCTCCCGGGCGCGGACCCAGCGCGAGTGGAGCTCGCAAGGCGTGCGGAACGCCATCAAGAAGAGCCCCGACAACGACAAGATCCGACGCAAGGCCAGCATGGAGTCTTCGGAGAAGCAGGCCCAGAAGGTGCGGCAGATGGAGTCACGCATCGCCCGGCTCGAGGAGGTCGACGAGCCTCGCAAGGAGTGGGCCCTGCAGTTCAACATCGGGGCCGCGCCACGGTCGAGTGCGGTCGTGGCCACCTTGAACGAGGCCTCGCTGCGACTCGGTGACTTCCGGCTCGGACCGACCTCGCTGCAGGTCAACGCCCGCGACCGGATCGGGATCATCGGGCCCAACGGTGCCGGCAAGACCACCCTGCTGCGACTGCTGCTCGGCCGCGAGAAGCCCGACACCGGCACCGCGAGCCTGGGGGCGTCCGTGGCGATCGGCGAGATCGACCAGGCCCGGACCGGCCTCGACGAGGACGCGACCCTGCGAGCCGCGTTCGAGGCTGCGGTGCCGGAGCTGGCGCCTGCCGACGTACGGACCCTGCTGGCGAAGTTCGGGTTGAGGGCCGACCAGGTCACCAGCACCGTCGGGCGCCTGTCTCCCGGGGAGCGCACCCGTGCCGCCCTCGCGCTGCTCCAGGCCCGTGGGGTGAACCTGCTGGTGCTCGACGAGCCGACGAACCACCTCGACCTGCCTGCGATCGAGCAGCTCGAACAGGCCCTCGCGGGCTACGACGGTGCGCTGCTGCTCGTGTCCCACGACCGCCGTCTGCTCGACAACGTGGCGCTCCATCAGCGTTGGCACGTCGACGGCGGCCGGGTCACGGTCGGTTAGCCGAACGACCCAGGCTGAACGGCGATGGCTCGCAGCCGCTCCAGCTGTTCCCAGTGGGCCGCGATGCCGGTGCGTCCTTCGCTGGTCAGCGCGGCGCTGGTCCGCGGCTTCTTGCCGACGAAGGTCTTCTCGATGACGACCAGCCCAGCATCCTCGAGCTTGGTGAGGTGGCTGGAGAGGTTGCCGTTCGTCAGGCCCAGGGCGCGCTGCAGGAAGACGAAGTCGGCGTCCTTGACCGAAGCCAGGACGGTGAGGATCGCCAGCCGGTTCGGCTCGTGGATCAGCCGGTCGAGCGCGAACGCCGCCTCCTCAGACCCCGACACGGTCCGACGCCCCTCCGAAGGCACGAGCAAGCGCCCGGTGGTCGAGGATCCCCACGATGATCGTGGCCACGCCGATCGGCAGCCAGCCGGCCGAGGCCCGGTCCTCGAGCCCACCCCAGAGGGGCAGCAGACCGACCACGATGAGGGCTCCAAAGACGAGCACGTGATCGGTGCGCAGCCCGACGCACAGCCGGTACCACGCGAGCATGCCGACACCGAACAAGATGGCGAACAGGCTCACCGGCAGATCCAGTCGGAGGTCGAGGATCGTTCCGCCGATCATCGGCACTCCCAGACACAGGAAGCTCGCGATCGTGAGCCGCACCTGCTGGCCGTCGGCAAGCCGGACGCGTCCGTAGTGCTCGGCGTAGTAGCGGTTGATGACCAACCAGGCGCCGGCCATGAGGGCCAGGCAGCCGAGGAACACCAGTGCGCTGCTGAGCGGGCCCCAGCCGAGGTTGCCGAGCCCGACGACGATGAAGACCAGGCCGGCCGGGACCGCGAGCAGCCCTCGGAGGTACGTCGATCGGACCGCGGCGGACTCGAGGTCATGTCGCTCCATGGAATCTCCCAAAGTAGTTTGCACTGCAAACTATAGGAGTCCGAGGCGCCTTCGTCAACCGACCCGGTCCGGAGCAACGGGCAACGTGAGGATGAAGGCAACCCCTCGATCGCGGGGCCAGAGCGGCGCCACATCGAGAGTGCCTCCGTGGTCGACAGCTATCTGGCGGGCGATCGCGAGGCCGAGTCCGGTGCCGCCGTCATCGCGGGTCCGGGCGTCGTCGAGCCGCACGAACCGGTCGAAGATCCGCTCCCGATCCTCTGGCGGCACCGGGGGGCCGTCATTGCTGACCACGACCGTCGCCCGGCCGTCGGCACCTGTCAGGGACACCCCGATCGTGGTCTCGGCGTGCCTCTCGGCGTTGTCCAGCAGGTTGCGTAGCGCCCGGGTGAGCGCCGGTGGATCCGCGTCGACCACGACGCCCGCCGAGATGTCCAGCCGCACCGGCAGCCTCCGGACCCGCCCCGCCTCCGCGGACACCAGCTCGGTGAGGTCGACCGGACGCCGCAGACGGGGAAGCGTGGCGTCGCTGCGGGCCAGGAGCAACAGGTCGGCCACCAGTGCCTCGAGTCGGGCAGTTTCCGCCAGCACCTCGCGGGACTGGCCGACGGTGCCGTCGGGGTGCGGCACCAGGTGCGCAGTCTCGTGCAGCGTGCGGATCGTCGAGATCGGGCTACGGAGCTCGTGCGAAGCATCGGCCACGAACTGGCGCTGCGCCGTGGACGACTTCTCGATCCGCTCCAGCATGTCGTTCATGGTGTGCGCGAGCCGTTCGATCTCGTCGCCGGTGCCCGGCTCGGGGAGTCGCGCCGACAGGTCGGCCGCCGTGATCTGGGAGGCACGGGCCCGCATGGCCTCGACCGGACGCAGGGCCCTGCCCGTCAGGACCCAGGTGATGCCCGACACCACCAGGATCACCAGGATCGACCCGGCAAGGAGCAGCTTGGTGGTCGACGCGTAGGCCGCGTTGACCGCCTCCAGGCTCCGGGCCGCGACGACGTACTCATTGCGGCCGCTGACGCTGAGAGCGACCGTCACGAAGCGCTCCGCCTCGCCCTCGGCGGTCCCGTCGACCGTACGTCGTGCGGGCTTCGTGCCCGAGGGTGCACCCACGAGCGGCGGCTGCCCTCGGAGCTCGGGACTCGAGTCGATGACGATCCCGTCCAGGCTGACCACCTGGACCAGCGCCTGCTCGCCCCCCAACGCCGGTCCCGATCCGCTCTGGGGGCCCGTCGGATCCGAAGTCCGGGAAAGATCGGTGGCGAGGCTGCGCGCCTGCCCCTCCGCCACCAACGCCGTGGAGTCGGTGAGGTCGCTTCGCTGGACCAGCACGCCGGCGATCGAGGCGCCGGCCAGCACCGGCACCAGTGCGGCCGCCGCGGCCAACGCCGTCCGGAGGCGGACCGAGCGACCCAGCCGGTGCACGCTGGGCTTCACCCGCCGTCACCAGCGACCCGGTAACCGGCGCCTCTCACGGTCTGGATTGCGTGGCGGCCGAACGGTACGTCGACCTTGCGGCGCAGGTATCCGACGTACACCTCGACGACGTTCTCTGCGCCCTCGTGGTGGCTGTCCCACACGTTCTGGAGGATGTCGAGCTTGGAGACGACCATGCCCTTGTTCCGCATCAGGTAGTGGAGCAGGCCGTACTCGCGCGGTGTGAGATCGAGGACCTCGGTCCCTCGTCCGACGGCACGGGTGGCCGGATCGAGGTGGAGATCTCCCGCGACGAGCACGGGCGGGCGTTCGATGCCCCCGCGGCGGATCAGGGACCGCAGCCGGGCGACGAGGACCGGGAACGAGAACGGCTTGACCAGGTAGTCGTCGGCGCCCAGGTCGAAAGCGTCCACCTGGTCGTAGTCACCGTCCTTGGCACTCAGCATCAGCACCGGAGTCCAGACGTTGGCGGCGCGGAGCTGCTTGCACACGTCGTAGCCGTTGAGTCCCGGAAGCATGATGTCGAGCACGATGGCGTCGTACATGCGGGTGAGCCCGGCGTTCACCCCTGCCCGCCCGTCGTGCTCGATGTCGGTCAGCAGGCCCTCGGCCTCGAGGCCGCGCTGGACAGCGCGCGCGAGCGGCTGTTCGTCCTCCACCAGAAGTACACGCACCAGGGCTCCTCGGCCATCCAAAGCTGCTGCCATCAGCATGCGGGAGTCACCTGAGGGCGCTCTCAGCCGCTCTCAGCGTCTCCACAGGGCGGGCTCGGCAGATTGGTGTCACACCGCAAGAAACCAACGGAGGAAACATGAACATCAAGCGCAACGCAGCCGTCATCGCAGCAGCCGGAGTCATCAGTGCTGTGGGCATCGGCGGGGTGATGTCGGCACAGGCGAGCACCACCAACTCACCGACCAAGGCGCCCACCAGCTCGACGGCGCAGCAGCAGTCGGACGGCGAGACCAAGGACGACGGCGCCAACGTGGGACCGGATGCCAACGCAACCGAGCCCGGCCACCAGGACGCCAACGAGGCGAACGATCCGGCCGAGAGCGGCAACGAGGCCAAGGAGCCGGCCGGCAGCGAGACCGCCGACGACGCCGCCGACGGTGAGACCAACGACGCCGCGACCGACACCGGTCCCGACGCCAACCCGAACGAGCCGGGGCACCAGGACGCCTCCGACCCGACCTCGGGCGAGTAGCCCGCAACGCTCATGGCCGGTCCCCACCACGTGGGGGCCGGCCATCTGCACGTCCGGGGTGGGCGGCCCTCAGAGTCCGGCGCCGATCTTCGGGGCCGGTTCAGGAGCGGGCTGCGTCCGCGAGCGCAGGCGGGAGCTGACCACCCCTGCCGTCGCTGGCACCAACGAGACCGCGACCAGGCCCACGAGGATGAGCTCGACATGGGCGGCCACGAAAGGAATCCCGCCGAGGAAGAATCCCGCGAGCAGGACACCCACGCCCCAGCCGACGCCGCCGACCGCGTTGTACGCCGTGAACCGACGGCGCGACATCGAGCCGAGACCGGCGACCACGGGGGTGAACGTGCGGATCACCGGCACGAAGCGGGCCAGGATGACGGCCTTGGGCCCATGGCGCTCGAAGAAGGCCTCCGCCCGCCCGACGTGCCTCGTCGAGAACAGCCGCGAGTCGGGTCGACTGAACACGCGAGGTCCGAAGCGTCGCCCGATCGAGTAGCCGACCTGATCGCCGGCCACTGCTGCGACGACGACGCCCGCGGCCACCACCCACAGGGGTAGGGGGATGACTCCCGAGGCGACCAGGATCCCCGCGGTGAACAGCAGCGAGTCGCCGGGCAGGAAGAAACCGACCAGCAGACCGCTCTCGGCAAAGACGATCGCCATCAGGACCAGGAGCGCCGCAGGTCCGAGCGCGGCCAGCAACGGGTTGAGGGCGAGGATCATGCGGTGAAACTAGGCCGGGCCCCCTGCAAGTCACCTGAACGCAGTCGCACTAGTCCACGTGGTAGATCAGGTAGCCGTCGATGGCCACGACCTGGCGATAGCGCGAGTCGAGCTGCGCCTGGGCGGTGGCGGGATCGACGCCCCAGGTCGCGAGGCCCAGGCCGCTGACCACGACCCAGGTGGGACGCGAGTCCCCCTCGAACACCGTCGTGAGCTCGGCCAGGCCGCTGTCACGCACGCGGACCGGCAGGCTCCAGAGCTCGGGGTAGGGGCTCGACATCCCCGAGTCCCACACGATGTTCGGGTGTCCGAACCCGACGACAACGGTGTCGCCTTGCTGCGAGTGAGAGCGCAGATAGTCGACGACGAGCGCATCGGACGCGTTGTTGGGCATGTGGGTGGCCGTCCAGGCAACGCTGACGATGCCGGACCCGACGGCGTACATCAGCGCCACCAGCAGGGCGATGGCGGCACGAGACCGCGGGCGCTGGCCGGCCGCCACCACGAGCAGGACCATCCCCGGGACCACGCCGATCAGGTAGTGCAACCAGTAGCTCCCACCCAGGACGACGGCGGCGAGCTCCCAGGTGATCATCGCCGCCGCGGGCCAGCGCAGGTCGGGCACTCGGGGTCCGGCCCGCCGGTCGGCGGGCTGCACGGCGGCTGCCCGGAACCGGAGCAGCGCCGCGACCAGCACCAGGGGCGCCCCGCTCCACAGGAAGGCGATGACCAGGCCGTGGAACCGCTCGGGGATCGTCTCGACAGCCGAGGCCTGGATCACCGTCGTGGCATCGAACCTGAACCTGATCACCGCGTCCCACAGGCCGCCCGGGCTGGTCCCGCGCGTCGCGGCCCCGACCACGGCCAGCGCCGTCGCTGCCACCGCGCCCACGCTGAACGCGCCCAGCCGACGTACGGCGGCTCCGCGGCCCCGGGTCCAGGCCAGCTGCCCGATCAGGACGGCGGCGAACACGAACACGTCGACCACGTTCTGCTTGACGAGCGCGGCTCCCGCGGCGAGGACCCCTGCCAACGCCGCCCACAGGATGGCCGACCGGAGCTCCTCGGTCAGGCACGACCGGATCAGTGCGACCACACCACCGAGGACGAACGGGATCGCGAGCAGCTCACCGTCGACGGCGGTCGTGCCGAACAGCGGCGTGCTGAGGAAGATCGCCGCCACGGCTGCCGGAATGAGCACCCTGTCGCGGGCCGCCGGACCGGACGTGAGGGCGCCGAGCGCCGCGGCGAGGAAGACGGCCACCACCACGAAGGCGATTCCGATCAGACGCAGGCCAACGGCGCCGCCGAGCCGGTCGGCGACCCCGAACAGGGCAATCAGGAGTGGCGGACGGTCGACCCAGTAGTCGCCGTACAACGACGTGCCCGGCGACCACTGGGAAGCGACCAGCAGGAACCCGCCCTCGTCGGGACTGAGCTGCTTGCCAACGAAGGGAAGCCAGGAGAGGGCGGCGCCTGCGGCAAGGGCGAGAACGCCCAGCCGGCGGCCGCGGACGGTGCCGGTGCCGCCCGCACGAACGCGACCGCCAGGCGGTTCGGCACCGGACCGAACGTAGGACTCCGTCCCGACGCCGGTCATGAGGCCAGCATAGGGGCGGCTCACCTGCCGATGACCTGAACGTCGGCGGCGGGTGGGCCGACGGCCCCTCGGTCAGGGCATCAGGCCTTGTCGGCGGTGAACAGCAGGTACTCCCACTGCATGGCCCCGTCGCCCGTGTCGTGGCGACGGGCCAGATCGGCGAGCTCGGCGTCGAGAGACTCGATCTTGCTCGGGTCGTCTGCGATCGCCCGGTAGACCGCGATCGTCGGGCCGTAGCAGGCCTTGAAGAAGTCTCGGAAGCTCTCGGGTGAGTCGAAGCAGTCCACGGTGAGCATCTCGGTGCGAGCCACGACGTCTGTCACGCGATCGCCCAGGAGCGAGCGCACGTGCTCCTCGCTCCCCCACAGTGGCGGCGGCTGCGCGCCAGCGGGCGGCGGCGGGGCATACGGCTTCATGGTCGCGAACATCTGACCGATGAAACCACCGGGTGTCCAGTTGATCAGGCCGATGGTGCCGCCGGCCCGACAGACCCGAACCAGCTCGTCGGCGCTGGCCTGGTGGAACGGCGCGAACATCACTCCGACACAGGAGATGACCTTGTCGAACTCGTCGTCCGCGAAGGGCAGCGCCTCCGCGTCGGCCTCGCGCCAGGTGAGCGCCAGGCCGAGAGCCTCGGCGTCCCTCTGCCCGGCTTCGAGCAGCTCCGGGGTCAGGTCGGACGCGACGACCTCCGCCCCGGCACCGGCAGCGGGAATGGCGGCGTTTCCGGAGCCTGCAGCCACGTCGAGGACCCGGTCACCCGGGCCGATCCCGCAGGCCTCGACCAGGATCGGGCCGAGTGCCGGGATCACGTCCGCTGCCACGGACGCGTAGTCGCCCAGAGCCCACATCGCGCGGTGCTTGGTCTTGATGTCGGGGGTGGGGGCGGTCTGCTCGGTCATCTCGGTTCTCCTTGGTCGGGTTCGTCAAGGTTCGATCCGGACGGCCGCATCCGCCAGTGCCAGATCTGAATCGGCAGCAGTTCACGATCTGTACTGGCGCCGGCCGGGCCGTCGGCGTCTACTGTCCGCAGGAGGCTCACATGACGTCCTACGGTCAGTTCTGCCCCGTCGCGAAGGCGATGGAGCTGCTCGACGAGCGCTGGACGATGCTCGTCGTCCGCGAGCTGCTCGCCGGCAGCACCCACTTCAACGATCTGCGCCGGGGCAACCCGAAGATGTCGCCGGCGCTGTTGTCCAAGCGGCTGCGCACCCTGGAGCGCGCCGGCCTCGTCCGCCGCGAGGTCCATGAAGGGCGCAGCAACTACACACTCACTCCCTGCGGTGAGGAGCTGCGCGAGATCGTGGGAGCGCTCGGGGCCTGGGGAGTGCGCTGGGTCGGGCAGCTCGGAGAGGAGGACCTGGATCCGCACCTGCTGATGTGGGACATCCGCCGGACCGTCCCGCTCGACCAGTGGCCACGCGATCGCACCGTCGTCGCCTTCGAGTTCGACGACGTTCCGCCGCGGGTGGCGCGTTGGTGGCTCTGCGTGACCGGTGACGAGCCCGACGTGTGCGACAACGACCCCGGCTTCGAGGTGTCAGCCACACTCAACACCACCCTGCGGACCCTCACCGAGATCTGGCGCGGAGATCGCGACTGGTCGCGGGCCCTGAAGAACGAGCTCGTCGCGGTGTCCGGCCCGGGTGCCCGCGACGTGCCGCGCTGGCTCGGCCAGATGACTCTGGCGGCCGTCGCCCGCCCCGCCTGAGGGTTCTCAGACCCAACCGCGGACGATGTCGATGAGCGGCGTCGTCGGCCAGCCGATCAGCTTGCCAGTCCGTCGAGGATCAGTTCGAGGCCGAACTCGAACTCGGAGCCGAAGTCGTAGCCCGGCCGGAAGTAGAACTGCGTGGCCATCTCGACCATGTGTGGGTACTCGCCAGTCATGAACCGCTCCATGATCGGTTCGGCAACGTCGGCGACCGTGTTGGGGCCGTCGAAGGGCAGGCCGGCCTCCTGGAGTGCGAACCCGTAGACGAACGTGTCGATCAGGGCGTAGGCATGGGCCGTCTTCTCCAGGGAGAAGCCACCTGCCCGCAGGGTGCCGAGGACCGTGTCATGGTGCCGAAGCGTTGCTGGTCCCGGACTGGTGCGCGATTCCAGAAGACCGATCGCCCAGGGGTGACGGCGCAGTACGGCACGCGCTGACGTGGCGCGACGGCGCATCTCCGAGCGCCAGTCCCCCCCGATCGTGGGCAGCTCGATCTCGCTGAAGACGATGTCGACGATCCCATAGAGGATCTCGTCCTTGTTCGCGACGTAGTAATAGACAGACATCGGCTTGACGCCCAGCGCGTCGGCGAGCGAGCGGATCGTCAGCGCTGCTAGGCCACCCGCGTCGGCGACGTCGACGGCCGCCCGCAGCACGCGCTCGCGACTCAGCCGCGGGCGCCTGCCGCTTACTGGTTCAGACATGTCTCTCCCGGCTGTCGCTGTTTCGTACTATGTACGATAACGTCTCCGTACAAAGTACGACAACTCCTTCATCCAAAAGAGGCCCCCATGTCCACCACTGCCCCGACATCCACCACCACGATGCGGGCCATCGTCCAGGACACGTACGGGTCGGCCGACCAGCTGCGCCTCGGACGGATCGCCCGACCCGAGATCGCCGACGACGAAGTGCTGGTGCGGGTGCACGCCGCCGGCCTGGACCGCGGCACCTGGCACCTCATGACCGGGCGGCCATACGTGATGCGCCTCTTCATGGGAATGCGGGGGCCGAGGCAACCGGTGATCGGGATCGACGTCGCGGGCACGGTGGTGGCGTTGGGCTCGGCAGTAAGGAGGTTCTCCCCCGGCGACGAAGTCTTCGGAATCGCCCGGGGTTCCTTCGCCGAGTATGCCGCCGCGCGCGAGGACAAGCTCGCCCGCAAGCCGGCCGAGCTCACCTGGGAGCAGGCCGCCGTCGTGCCCGTCTCAGCCCTCACCGCGGTCCAGGCACTGACCGATGTCGGCCACGTCGAGGCGGGGCACCAGGTGCTGGTCATCGGGGCCTCGGGCGGCGTCGGCTCCTACGCCGTACAGCTGGCCAAGGCTTTCGGGGCCGAGGTCACCGGCGTGTGCAGCAGGGCCAAGCTCGACCTGGTGCGATCACTCGGCGCCGACCACGTCATCGACTACACCCAAGAAGACTTCGCCGCCGGCACGCGACGCTACGACCTGATCCTCGATATCGGCGGCAACCCGTCCTTGTCCCGCCTCCGTCGCGCTCTCACGCCCCGCGGCACGGCCGTCATCGTGGGCGGCGAGAACGGTGGTCAGCTGACGGGCATGAGCCGCCAGCTGCGAGCCCTGGCCCTGTCACCGTTCCTTCGCCAGCGGCTGACCATGTTCGTCTGCAAGCAGACCGCAGCCGACCTCGAGCGCCTGACCGAGCTCATCGTGACGGGCAAGGTGACGCCAAGCATCGATCGAGTCGCCTCCCTTGAGCAGGTGCCGGACGCCATGCGCGACCTCGACGCCGGAAAGGTACGGGGAAAGATCGCTGTCAACGTCTGACCGGGTCGGTCGACGGATCAGCTCACCGTCGTCAGGCCTCCGCACCGGTAGCTGCTCCCGCCTTCCGGCACCCAGTGGTCCCCGTCGAGACGCAGGAACCTCCAGCAGCCGCCGCTGGTGTTGTTGCCGACGTGCTGAGGTGCGTGAACGCCGTGGTCGGTCCAGTTGTCGACGCGACGCAACCGGTCGATCAGGTGGGCGCGGGAGAGGTCGCCCCCGAGCGCCAGCGCCTGCTCGGTGAAGAGCCGCGCGGCAGACCACGCGAACAGTCCGTCGTACGTCGCCACCGCACCAGGCTTCACCTGCTGGAGCCAGTCGACGTAGAGCCGCAGCTCCCGCGTGGCGTCGGCCTCCTCGAACGGTGTGAAGTTCACGAAGAGACGCACGCCGTCGACGTCGTCTCCCCCGGCCTCGACGAAGTTCGGGTCATAGGCGGTGGCATCGAGCAGGAACAGGTCAGGATCGAAGCTCTGCTGGCGCATCGCGTGGGCAAATCGCACGGCCTCCTGGTAGGCGCCGAGGAACTGGACCCACTGCACATGGTGGGCCTTCAGCTGCTGGACGTACGGCGCGTAGTTGAACTCGGCGACGTCGATGCCGGCCGTGTAGGCGAACTGCACCCCCCGTTTCTCCATCGCCGCGATGGTTGTCGCCGCGTTCTCGCGAGCGGGACCCGCGTCCATCCACAGGTAGGCCGCGTGTCGCGCCGCCTCCGGGAAGCTCCCGACCAGATAGTCGGGCACCGAGTTCGGGAACTCGTCGGGGCTGCCGGCCTGGGTTGCGAAACACGTGTCGCACTGGTCGCGCGCGTGGGTGACGATGGTGGCCCGCAGGTCCGGCAGCCCGCAGTCCTCCGCGGTCTGGGCACCCCCGGAGTCGAACGCCGCCATCGACCCGACCGCCGCGAAGGCCCGGGAGCAGGCCGCGGCGTAGGCCTGCTGGTCCGCGCCGGGCTCGGTCCGGGTGTCCAGCGTGAGCACCTCGAGCTTGCGTCCGCAGATGTCGTGGGCGGCGTTGAAGTACGCCGCAAAGGCGCGGACCGCGTCCTGGGTTGCCTCGAACAGACCCGGCACGGGTCCGCTGATGTCGGATGCGTTGGCGATCACGATCCGGTCGTCCGTGACGCCGGCCTGGTTGCGGAACCCGTCGCAGGACCCGCGGCTGGTCCCGGCGCCCGGCGCCGACGGCTGGCCGGGAAGCTGTGCATCTCCTTCTGCGGGTCCGGAGCCGTGTCCGGCCTGGACGTCGTTCGGTGTCTGGGTGCCACCCGCGACGTCGGCCGCGGGCGCCCGGGTGGGCGACTGGTCGGCGGCCGGCGCGGGAGTCACGAGCAGGCCTTCCGCGACGCCCTTGTTGACGGCGGACACCGTGTCCGGGCTCAGCTGGGAACCACAAGCGGCGAGCGCGAGCACGACGGCGGTGAGTACCCCCGCCAGCGCACCGGTGCCCCGCTGGTTCACACGTCCGTCCTATCACCTCGCAGCGTCAGATCCGTCGCGGTTCTGGCCGACGGACGGCTGGTCATCTTCGGTGCTGGCCACAAGATCGCGTGAGACAAGGCATCATTGACGTATCGACCCCTTCAGGTCGTTGGCACGAGAGGATCTTGGGATGGACTTCAGCCCCGCCAGCAAGATGTGTTCCTTTTGCGGGATCCACGGCACCCGCAAGACCAAGTTCGCCGGCGGTCTCGGCGCAATGATGTGCGCCGACTGCCTGGAGTACTACCACGGCGTCCTCTCCTCCAAGAAGCGCACCGCCGCCATCTCCAGGCCACCCTGGGAGTCCATGAGCGACACCGAGCTGCTGAGCAAGCTCCCCTTGATCGCCCAGACCGCCGACCAGGTCAACGAGTTCCTGGTCGATTGGGTTCGACTGGCTCGGTCTCGAAATCTGTCCTGGGCCGAGATCGGAAAGGCCCTCGGAACGTCGCGCCAGGCAGCCTGGGAGCGCTTCGCCGAGGTGCGCGCGGACGATCAGATCGCGACTGCCTGACCTTGCCGCTGGGCAACGCCCGGGAGGACCTCCGGTCCGGCGCTCGCCCGGGAGATGAAGGCCAGCCGGAGTCCGTCCGGCAGAAGCGTGGTCCGCGGGTTGGGCCGCACGGTTGTCGGTAGCCGGTTGACCTGCCAACCGTCGACCACGGTCAGCAGCATCGTCACGAGCACCGTGACCGCGAAGCTGGCTCCGGGGCAGGCGTGCTGGCCGTGTCCGAACGCCATGAAGCCGCCGGTCGACGACGGGGCACGGCCTCGCCACCTGTCCGGCCGAAACGAGTCCGCCGCCTCGAAGCTGGCCTCGTCCCGGTGCAGCACGTAGGGGCTGATCAGGAAGTGGTGCCCGGCACCGAAGGCATAGTCGCCCAGCACCACCTCGCGGGCCGCGACCCTGGCCAGCAACCAGGTCGCGGGGTAGAGGCGGAGCGTCTCGTAGACGCAGGCCGTGGCGAAGGGGTAGCGCGGCGAGTCGGACCCTCCGCTGCAGGTCTCGTCGCCGACGCCGAGAAGTGTCGGGCAAGGACACGATGCGAGTCGGCGCGGCGCCGCGAACCGGTGCGCCTCCTCGACCAGTCGGTCCAGCACGTGCGGATGGTCCGCAACCAGCATCAGAAGCCAGGCGCCGGCCGCGGCTGGAACCCGATGCGCGGCCAGCATCGCCCCGATCAGCAGGTCGGCGATGCGTTCGAGCGACTGTCCCGCCTCTGGGTCCCGCGACCGCACCACCTGAGCAGCGAAGTCGTCGCGCGCCTCAGACCCGGACTCGCGCAGGCAGAGCAGTGGAACAACGATTTCCTTGAGCTCACGGTGGCGGCGCCGGATCCGTCGGCGAGCCTTCGAGTGCAGGCCGGGCGGCAGCGCGAGGGGGTTCCCGATCACCACGGACAGGGCGTCGAGAAGAGCCCCGACGGGCTTCGGAAGTGCCTGCCCATCGCCTCCGAAGTAGTAGTCGGCGACGGCTCGTGAGGTGATCTCCTCGATCAACGGGACCGGGTCCACGCCTCCCGCGTTGTCCCAGTCCCGCAGGACCTCGCGGGTCGTCCTCGCGACCTGCGGCGCCGTCGCCTCGACAGCGGTGCGGCGCAGACCCGGGTTGAGGAGCATCCGGGCCCGCAGCGTCTCTTCTATGTCGGCGTCCGTGAGCCGCGCCTGGAGGAAGTTCTCCCGGATCTGGAAGATGCCGTCGCGAGACTTGAGGATCTCGCGGGCAAGGCTGATGTCGTTGACGATCGTGGTGCGCTTGTCGAACGACACCAGCCCGCCGTAGCGCGCCTGCGCGGCCATCAGGAACCCCAGGCGGTCTTCCTCGTAGTCCTGCAGATTCCCTACGAGAAATCGACCGGGAGGCCCGGGTGGCCGCGGGGTCGGACCTCTACCTCGCGGCACGTCCCGTGCGGGACCTTCGTGACCGGGGCAGATACCTACGCCCAGATGTATCCGGCGGAGGTGCTTCGTCGTTGGGCCAGCTGGATCGTGCGAGCCAGAACGTACTTGATCCGTCGCATGAGAAATGCCTTTCGGGAGGGCGAGCTGGTGCGTCAAGCCGTTCCTGACGCAACCGCAAGAGTACCCCGATGCACCCCTGTCGAAATGTTGTCAAGCGAATCTTGACACAAGTTCGGTCAAATCGGTGTGACTTCAACTACGCTCGAGAAACCCGGCCCCTTTGACACCCCC
>JAOPXM010000254.1 GCA_025965125.1 Nocardioides sp. | reverse complement strand
CTCGAGGACGGCGCCCCCGAGGCCGTGCGCCAGCCCGCCGACGAGCTGCCCCTCGACGATCATCGGGTTGATGACCCGTCCGCAGTCGTAGACGATGACGTAGCGCAGGTACTCGAAGCGCCCTGTGTCGGGGTCCACCTCCACGACGGTCACGTGCGTCCCGAAGGAGTACGCCAGGTGCGTGGGGTCGTAGAGCACGCGTTCGTCGAGGCTCGGCTCCAGCCCCTCGGGCAGGTCGCGCGCGAGCAGGATGGCCGACGCCACGGTCGCGATGTCCATGCCCAGGTGCTCGCTGCCGCGGACGAACGCCTTGCCCCCGGCGAGCTCGATGTCGTCGGGACTGGCCTCGAGCATGTGGGCGGCCATGCGGGCGAGCTGCCCGCGCACCTTCCGCGAGGCGCCGATCACCGCGGCCCCGCCGAGGGTGGCCCCGCGGCTCCCGATCGCGCCGGCGACGGCGTAGGGCGTCGTCGCCGTGTCCCCCTGGACGACGGTGATGTCGTCGGGATGGATCCCGAGCTCGTCGGCGCAGACCTGCGCGAAGACGGTCTGGTGTCCTTGCCCCTGGGGCGAGATGCCCATGACGATGGTCACGCCGCCCTCAGGGTCCATGCGGACCGCCACGTTCTCGTAGCCGCTGACCTCCCACCCGTACTCACCGTGCTCTCTCGACGGCCCCTCCCCCGTGGCCTCGACCAGCGAGCTGATGCCGATCCCGATGAGGCGCCCGGCGGCGCGGGCCTCGCGCTGACGCTCACGCCATCCGTCGTAGTCGGCGAGGGCCAGCGCGCGATCGAGTGCGGCCTCGTAGTCCCCGCTGTCGTAGCGAGCGCCCGAGCCCGAGGTGTAGGGGAACGCATCGCGGCCGACGAAGTTGCGCCGCCGCACGTCGGCCGGGTCGAGTTCCAGCTCCGCCGCGATGCGGTCCATCAACCGCTCCATCACGAACGTCGCCTGCTGCATGCCGAACCCGCGGAAGCCGCCGCTGGGCACCTTGTTGGTGACCACGACCTCGAGCTCGGCCCGGTAGTTGGGGATGTCGTACGGACCCGGCAGCATCTCGCCGGCGAGCAGCGGCGGCCCGACGCCCACCGCCGTACTGGCGTAGGCGCCGTAGTCGGCCGTAAAGCGATCGTGCAGCGCGATGATCCGGCCGTCCCGACGGACGGCGACCTCGACCTCGTGCGCCTGCTGGCGGGCGTGGTTGGTCGAGAAGAAGTGCTCGCGCCGGTCCTCGATCCACTTGATCGGGCGCCCCAGCTGTGTCGCGAGCACGGCGACCAGGACCTCCTCGACCGCCGCACGGTCCTTGACCCCGAAGCCGCCGCCCACGTCCGGCGCGACGACGCGGATGCGGTGCTCCGGCCAGTTCAGGTACTCGGCGAGGTTCGTCTTGGCGCGGTGCGGCGCCTGATTGGAGGTGTAGACCGTCAGCGCGCCGCTGAGCGGGTCGATCATCGCCACGGCCCCGCGGCCCTCCATCGGCACCGCCGTGTGGCGGTGGGTCCTGAAGGATTCGCGCAGCACGACGTCGGCCTGGGCCTCCGCGGTGGCGAAATCACCGTCGCCGAAGGTGGCGCGCACCATGACGTTGTCGCCCCAGCCGGGGTGCAGGACGGGCGCACCTGGCGCCAGCGCCGCGGCGACGTCGACGACGACCTCGAGCGACTCATAGTCGACCCACACGAGCTCGGCCGCGTCCTCGGCGATGTAGCGGTCATCGGCCACGACCGCCGCGACCGGCTCGCCGACGAAGCGGACGACGTCGCGCGCCAGGACCGGCTGCGAGCGGCTTCGCTGGTCGCCGTAGACCCACTTGCACGCCAGCTCGCCGAGGCCGAGCCGGTCGAGGTCGGCCGCGGTGTAGACGGCATGGACTCCCGGCAGGGCCTTCGCGGCGTCCACGTCGATGCTCGTGATGCGGGCATGCGGGACGGCGCTGCGGACGAACGCAACCTCGAGCGCGCCGGGCAGGTCGAAGTCGTCGGTGTAGCGGCCGCCGCCGACCAGGAGGCGCGGATCCTCCACCCGCTTGCGCGAGACGCCGACCCAGGAGGTCCGCCGCTGGCCCAGGATGTGGGTGCTCATCGCGCCGCTCCGTCCTCGTCGCGCCCGCCGGCCACGCGGACCACGGCCCTGACGATGTTCTGGTAGCCCGTGCAGCGGCAGAGGTTGCCGGCGATCGCCTCGCGGACCTCCTGATCGGTCACCGGGCCCGGGTTGTCCTCCAAGAACTCGGTCAGGGTCATGAGCATCCCGGGCGTGCAGAACCCGCACTGCAGCGCGTGCTCCTCCTGGAATGCGGCCTGCAGCGGCGTGAGCCCGTCGGCACCGTTGGCGAGCCCCTCGACGGTGCGGATCTCCGCGTTGTCGGCCTGCGCCGCGAACACCAGGCAGGCCCGGGCCGGGGCCCCGTCCATCAGCACCGTGCATGCTCCGCACACGCCGTGCTCACACCCGACGCGCGTGCCGTACAGGCCGAGCTCGTGCCGCAGGAAGTCCGACAGCAGCATCCGTGACGGGACACGCGCGCTGCGCTGCCTGCCGTTCACGGTGACCGTGACGTCGAGCTGCTGTTCGCTGGTCTCCGGAGTCATGCGGGCACCTCCTGTGATGGGCTCGACGCGAGGGCGCGCGCGAGGGCGTCGATGGTGAGGACGCGGACAAGATGCGTCCGGAAGGCCGCCGAGCCATGGATGTCGGATGTGGGCGTCGCCACGTCGACGGCGGCGAGCGCGGCCTCACGGATCGCGTCGTCGGTCGGGTTGCGCCCGACCAGGAGCTGCTCCGCCGCGCTGGCCTTGATGGGCGCCGGGCCCACGCCCGCCAGCGCGATGCCGGCCTGGCGGACGCGGCCGTCGGATCCGAGGTCGAGCGCGGCGCCGACGCCGATGATCGCGAAGTCCCCGTGCCGGCGCGAGATCTCCGAGAAGGCCGCGTGGCGGCCCCACGTCGGAAACCGCACCTCGGTCAGGAGCTCGCTCGGCTGCACCGCGGTCCCGAAGAACCCTTCGAAGAAGTTGGCGGCGGCGCAGACGCGTTCGCCGTCGGAGGAGCGGATCACCATCTCGGCGCCCAGGGCGACCGCGGCGGTCGGCAGCTCCGCGGCGGGATCCGCGTGGGCGATCGTCCCGCCGACCGTGCCCCGGCTGCGGATCTGCCGGTGGCCGATCCACGTGGTGGCCGCGACGGCCAGCGGGCACGCCGCCACTGCGGTCTCGCTGTGCTCGAGCGTGGCCTGGCGGGTCATCGCGCCGACGCGCAGCATGCCGTCGACCACGCGGAGGTCGTCGAGCTCGGCGACGGCCCCGATGTCGACCAGGAGGCTCGGGCGTGCCATGCGCATGTTCATCATCGGGATGAGGCTCTGCCCACCGGCGAGGACGCGGACGTCCTCTCCGTCGACCGCGAGCGTCGAGAGCGCCTCCTGGATGCTCGTCGCGCGCCGATACTCGAAGGCCCCGGGCTTCACGCCACCACGCCCCGATCGCGCGCGGAGGACGATCGAGCACGGGTCGGCGGAGGTGCCATACAACAGATATACAACAAATCGTCCCCTGGAAGCAAATCGGAGTGCTGGGCGCCGGCTTGCGCCGCCGGCCCTCCGGCGCGGCGTGCACAGCCTGCGGATCTCAGGGTCCGCCGCCGCCCGGCCATGCGGTCCGAGGCGCCCTCGCGGGCGCCTCGGACCGACGCGCGCCGGATCAGTTCGGGACCTTCTCCCGCTCCTGCTCGGCGACGATCGCCTCCGGCGCCCGCCCCAGCAGCGACGACAACGGCCGCACCCGGAGGAAGGCGAGCCCCACGAGCGCCGTCACCGTGGCGCCGACGTAATACGTGAGGTCACCCGCGCCCGGAAAGGCCTCCGCGAACGGCCCGGTGTAGCGCGTCCAGATCCAGAACGGGACCGACGCCAGGCAGCCGACGAACCACGCGACGAAGCCCCACTCGACGATTCGCGAGCGGTCGAACAGCTCCGGGAGGCGCGCCGGCGTCCCGCGCTTGTAGACCCAGTAGTCGATGGCAATCGCCGTGACATAGGGGCCGATGAGATACCCCGTCAGCAGCACGAACTCGTAGAAGGGCCCGTAGGGGTTGTTCTTGATGAGCAGGCCGATGACCACGGCCAGGACGGAGACCAGCCCGGCCGCGACCTGCCGCGAGAGCGGGATCCGCAGCGTCAGCAGGGAGAGCGAGCCGCCGTAGCTGTTCAACGCCGAGGCCGGGATCGCCGCGATCCCCACCGTGAGCAGCGCGATGGTGGCGAAG
>JAOPXM010000216.1 GCA_025965125.1 Nocardioides sp. | reverse complement strand
TTCGAGGAGCACGACTTCCACGACTTCAAGATCTCGGTCAAGCACAACGACCCGGTCGTCATGGTCCGCGCCTACGAGCTGCTCGCCGAGGCCGGCGACTGGCCGCTGCACCTCGGCGTCACCGAGGCGGGCCCCGCGTTCCAGGGCACGATCAAGTCCGCGACCGCCTTCGGTGCGCTGCTCGGCCAGGGCATCGGCGACACCATCCGCGTCTCGTTGTCCGCGCCGCCGGTCGAGGAGGTCAAGGTTGGCATCCAGATCCTGCAGTCGCTCAACCTGCGTCCCCGCAAACTCGAGATCGTCTCCTGTCCGTCCTGCGGGCGCGCCCAGGTCGACGTCTACACGCTCGCCGAGCAGGTGACCGCCGGTCTCGACGGGCTCGAGGTGCCGCTGCGGGTCGCCGTCATGGGTTGCGTCGTGAACGGTCCGGGCGAGGCCCGCGAGGCCGACCTCGGCGTCGCGTCCGGCAACGGCAAGGGCCAGATCTTCGTGAAGGGCGAGGTCATCAAGACCGTGCCCGAGTCGATGATCGTCGAGACCCTGATCGAGGAGGCCATGCGGATCGCCGAGGGCATGGAGTCCGTCGACGGCGCCGGCGCCCAGGTCACGGTGTCCTAGACAACCGAGCGGAGTCGCAGACGTCTGCCTGCACCACGCATAGAGTCCCGCCATGTCTCGGATGAGCTCGCGGTCGGCCGCCCTCCTGCTGGCACTGTGGCTCACCGTCTCCATCCTGGGCGCAGCTTCCGCAGCGTCCGCGGTTGACGCCGGGCCGGGCGACGCGCCCGGCTGGTGCTTCCGGACCAACAGCCAGGGCGACCTGCCGACATGCACGTTCGTCGACGGGCAATGGCACCGCAGCTACAACAGCGACGGGCTCGGTGCGGACGGCAGCGGCATCCCGGGCGCCTTCGTGTTCCTGTTCGTGCTCGTGCTGATTGCGGGGGTTGCGATCACGGTCTGGCAGGTCACGGCGGCCCGCCGGATGGCTCGCGCGTCCGGCATGAACGAGGGCGACGCGACCGCAATGACGTTGTTGACCGACGACGGGTTCGAGGCGACGTACCTCGCCGCCAACCTGCGCGGTCAGACCGCGCCCGGGACACCGGCCCCGGCGACGGCCGCCTCGACCGCGGACCGGCTGAAACAGCTCGGGGAGCTGCGCGATCAGGGCCTGATCACGTCCGAGGAGTACGACGGCCGCCGCACTGCGATCATCGACTCTGTCTGACCGTTCCAGCGGTGCCCCGGTTCTGTTCGAGGCGCATGTGCCCGCTGGTGTCCTAGGCTCGCCCCGTGCTCACGACGCGTCATGGGGTGCGCCCGCTCGGCGCACCCGATCTCGACGCCTTTCTCGCGCTCTCAGGGCGGGACCCGGTCGTGAACGTGTTCGCCGAGTACCGCGCCCGCACCACCAACCTGGAGCCCCGCTGGCTCGGCGGCGAGATGTGGGGGCGTTTCGACGGCGGGGAGCTGGTGTCCGCCTGCCACGTCGGCGCGAATCTGGTGCCGATCCAGGCCACCGCCGACGACGCCCGGGCGTTCGCCGAACGCGCCCTCACCCGAGGCCGCACGGTGTCGACGATCGTCGGCCCCCACGACGCGGTCCAGGTGTTCTGGAACGGCGTGGCCGCGGCATGGGGCAAGCCCCGCGAGCTTCGCTGGCAACAGCCGCACATGGAGATCACCGGTTCCACGCACGTCGAGCCGGACCCCCTCGTGCGGCGTACCGAACGCCCGGACATGGGCGAGCTCTACCCCGCGTGCGTGGCGATGTACACCGAAGAGGTCGGCATCTCCCCGGAGGCGGGTGGCGGCGCCGAGCTCTACAAGGCGCGGGTCACCCAGCTGATGAGCCGCGGCTGGTCGTTCGCCCGGTTCGACGACGGTCGCCTCGTGTTCAAGGCCGAGGTGGCGTGCGCCTCGCCGTACGCCGCCCAGGTGCAGGGCGTCTGGGTGCCACCCGACCGGCGTGGTGAGGGCTTGGCCGTCGGAGGCATGGCGGCAGTCGTCAAGCTGGTGCAGGAGGAGGTCGCACCGACCGTGTCGCTCTACGTCAACGAGTGGAACGAGCCCGCCCGCAGGGCCTATCAGCGGGTCGGCTTCATCGAGACCGCGCGGTTCTCGACCGTGATGTTCTGACCCGTGCCACTACGGTGGTTTCGTGAGCATCGCCAGGAGCACCAAGGTCCTCGCCCTCGGTTTCGCCGCCAGCGGGGTCGTCCACCTCGTGAAGCCCGAGGTCTACGAACCCCTGATGCCCAGCTGGGTGCCGGCCCACCGCGAGGTGATCATCGGCAGCGGCTTTGCCGAGTTGGCCTGCGCCGCAGGGCTCGTCCTGCCCCCCACCCGCAAGCTGGCCGGCTGGGCGAGCGCCGCCCTGCTCGTGGGTGTCTTCCCGGGCAACATCCAGATGGCCGTCGACGCGTCCCGCACGAACAACACCGCGTTCAAGGCCGCCGCCTTCGGACGGTTGCCGCTCCAGGTCCCGATGATCCGAGCCGCGCTGAGAGCCACCCGCAGCTCCTCGTAGCACCCGGTCGCCGGTCAACAGGAACTGGTTTCCTCTGCGTCGACCCCCACCCGTAGCCTTGCGGCCATGATCACCCGGATGTCGCGCCTGTTCGTGCGGACCCTGCGAGAGGACCCCGTCGACGCCGAGGTCCCGAGCCACCGGCTGCTCGTCCGCGCCGGCTACATCCGCCGGGCCGCTCCGGGGATCTACACCTGGCTGCCTCTCGGGCTGCGGGTGCTGCGTCGCGTCGAGGACATCATCCGCGAGGAGATGGATGCGATCGGCGCCCAGGAGCTGCTGTTCCCCGCACTGCTGCCCCGCGAGCCCTACGAGGCGTCGGGCCGCTGGAGCGAGTACGGCGACGGCATCTTCCGACTCAAGGACCGCAAGGGGGCCGACTACCTCCTCGGGCCCACCCACGAGGAGATGTTCACGCTCGTCGTGAAGGACCTGTACTCGTCGTACAAGGATCTGCCACTGGCGATCTACCAGATCCAGACCAAGTACCGCGACGAGGCGCGACCCCGCGCCGGTCTCCTGCGCGGCCGCGAGTTCGTGATGAAGGACTCCTACTCCTTCGTCGTCGACGACGCCGGTCTCGAGCGCAGCTACCAGATGCACCGTGTCGCCTACGTCCGGATCTTCGACCGGCTCGGCTTCGAGTACGTCATCGTCAAGGCCACCTCGGGCGCCATGGGTGGCTCGAAGTCCGAGGAGTTCCTCGCGCGAGCCGAGGTCGGTGAGGACACCTATGTCCGCTGCACCAACTGCGACTACGCCGCCAACGTCGAGGCCGTGCAGGTGCGCGCTCCCGCGCCCATCCCGTACGACGACGTCCCGGACGCGCATGCCGAGCAGACGCCCGGCACCCCCACGATCGAGTCGCTGGTCAACCACCTCAACGAGAACTTTCCGCGTTCGGACCGGCCCTGGGCGGCCGCGGACACGTTGAAGAACGTGCTGGTCGTGCTCAAGCACGCGGACGGCACCCGCGAGCCGGTCGCCATCGGCGTACCCGGTGACCGCGAGGTGGACCAGAAGCGCCTCGAGGGGCAGATGGAGCCCACCGAGGTCGAGCCCTTCGGCGAGGCCGACTTCGCGAAGTACCCCTCGCTGGTCAAGGGCTACATCGGCCCTGCCGCACTGGGGGAGAAGAGCGAGTCCGAGATCCGCTTCCTCGTCGACCCCCGCGTCGTCGAGGGCACCCGCTGGGTCACCGGGGCGAACGTCGACGGCAGCCACGTCATCGACATGGTCGCGGGGCGCGACTTCGTGCCCGACGGCACCATCGAGGCCGCCGACGTCCGCGATGGCGATGCCTGCCCGAACTGCGAGGACGGGACGCTCGAGTCCGCGCGCGGCATCGAGATGGGCCACATCTTCCAGCTGGGCCGCAAGTACGCCGACGCCCTCGACCTGAAGGTGCTTGACGAGAACGGCAAGCTCGTGACCGTCACGATGGGCTCCTACGGCATCGGTCCGTCGCGAGCCGTCGCCGCGATCGCAGAAGGGACCCTGGACGATCGGGGGCTGATCTGGCCCCGCGAGGTCGCGCCCGCCGACGTACACCTCGTGTCCGCGGGCAAGGACGAGGCGGTGATCGCGGCCGCCGAGCGGATCGCGCACGAGCTGTCGCACGAGGGCGTTGACGTCCTGTACGACGACCGCGCCGGCAAGATCAGCCCCGGCGTGAAGTTCAAGGACGCCGAGCTCATCGGTGTCCCGACCATCGTGGTCGTCGGCAAGGGCCTCGCAGATGGCACCATCGAGGTCAAGGACCGCGCCAGCGGCACCAGCGAGGACGTCCCCGCCGAGCGCATCGTCGACCACGTGGTGCGGCTCGTCCGTACCTGATCGCCGCTGGAAGTCTCGGCCGTGGCTCCTTTCGAATCCCCTGTGGAACAAGGGCCATTCCGGGCCATCAATGTCGGTGGCGGGTGCTTGGCTTGACCCATGATCGACTCCAGGTCCTGCGACCTCGACCACATCAGGGCCTACAACCCCGGCACCGAGGACGACCCCGGGCCACCAGGACAAACCACCCCCGAGAACCTCGCGCCGTTGTGCAGGCGACATCACCGCTGCAAGACCGCCGGCCGATGGCGATGCCGGCGCAGCCCTGACGCGACCTACACCTGGACCTCGCCCCACGGACGGCTCTACCAAGTGACCTCCACCGGCACCCACGAGACCCGCTGAGTCCACGGAGGCGAGACCGGACCGCCACCGGTTTCCTCACCGTCAAACCTGCCCTTCGAGCCTCGCTACGGCCGCGTCGGCGCGAACCTCATCGCGACGACGTGAGCAGGCCGTCGAACACGCGCACCAGCGCGGCGCGGACCTCGGCCGTGGCGGCCTCGCGGTTCTCGGCTCTAGCGGCGTAGAGCGCCGCCTCCTCGAGGGCGCCGACGAGCACGTGCGCGAGGGGTCGGACCGGCTGTGGCGCGATCGCCCCCGCATCCATCAGCGACTGCACGGCCATCTCGACCAGGCCGACGCCGTACCGGCGACCGACCTCGCGCCATCGCTCCCAGCCGAGCGCGGCCGGGGCCTCGATGAGCACGATGCGATGCACCTCGGGTTCGGCACAGGCAGCGAGCCAGCCGTCGATGTCGGCGTGCATCATCGCCACCGGGTCATTCGGGTCGGCGGCGGCCAGTCCGGCGCCGAGTCGAGCAACGAGCTCGGCCTCCACCTGCTCGAAGACGGCGAGGAACAGGTCCTCCTTGTCGGCGAACTGGTGGTAGAGCGCCCCCCGGCTGACGCCGGCAGCGCGGGCGATCTGGTCGGTGCCCACACCGGCGTAGCCGTGCTCGGCGAACAGCGGCCGCGCGGCCGCGACCAGCCCCGCCCGCGTGGCGGCGGAGCGTCCGGCCTGGGTCCGCTTGCTTTCCATACAACCTGTCCGTAAGTTACGTACAACGTGTTCGTAACCGTATCGGAGCCGCTGATGACCCACCAGACCATCAATCTGCCAGCCGGCACCATCCACTACCGCGAAGCAGGACCGGACACCGGTGCCGCGGTCGTGTTCGTGCACGGGTTCCTCGTCGATGACACTCTCTGGTCCGACGTCCCCGAGCGGCTCGCCGGGCAGGGTTTCCACGCCTT
This sequence comes from Nocardioides sp., assembly GCA_025965125.1. GTDB lineage: Bacteria > Actinomycetota > Actinomycetes > Propionibacteriales > Nocardioidaceae > Nocardioides. The sequence continues at coordinate 6,198 of JAOPXM010000216.1, read as the reverse complement.
CGCCCCGACCTGGCCGCTGGCCTCCCACCGGACGGCCATGGAGCCCGGCACAGACCTCTCGCCGCGCGGGGTCGCCCGGGTCATCCTGTCGTTCCTGGAGGCCAAGGACCTGAGGGACGTGACGCTGGTCGGCAACGACACGGGCGGTGCCGTCTGCCAGTTCCTGCTCGACGAGGACTCCTCGCGGATCGGTCGTCTGGTGCTCACCAACTGCGACGCCTTCGACACGTTCCCGCCGTTCCCGTTCGACCTGCTCTTCCGAATGGCAAAGCACCCGAGGACGACTCGGACGGTGCTGCAGGTCATGCGGTCCACGTTCCTGCGCAACAGCAAGCTGGGGTTCGGCTGGCTGGTGAAGCGGAAGCTCACGGCCGAGGAGAGCCGGGCGTGGGTGACGCCGTACCTCACCGACGAGGGAGTACGTCGAGACGTCGCGACCTTCGCGCGCGGTGCGCACGCGAAGGACCTGGCCGACGTGGCCACCCGACTTCCCGGCTTCGAGAAGCCAGTGCTCCTCTGCTGGGCCCCGGCCGACCCGTTCTTCAAGATCGCGCTCGGCCGACGCCTCGAGGCCACGTTCCCCAACGCCAGGCTGGTCGAGGTCCCGGACGCGCTGACGTTCGTCGCTCTGGACCAGCCCGAGCGACTCGCGAGGGAGATTGCCGCTTTCGCCGGCTGAGCCGCTGGAGCTCGGCGGCTGCTGGAGGTCAAGCGGGCCGTCGATCCCGGCAACGTCTTCCGGTTCGGGCACGCGCTCGGGGTCTGAGGCGACGCACGCCAGGGCGGATTAGGCTCGCCCGCATGCCTGGAATCGACGCCGTCATCTTCGACTGGGGCGGCACCCTCACCCGTTGGCACGACGTCCACTTCCATGCGGAGTCGCTGGCGCTCGCTCAGGCCGTGGTCAACGCCGACCACGACCTCGAGGTGTCGAGGGTGCGCCTGCACGACGCGGGAGCGACCATCTGGGGTCGCTCCCGCGATCACCAGCTGAGCGCCACCGTCGACGACCTGTTCACCGAGGCAGGACTCGAGCACGACCCCGAGCTGCTGTCGGCGTACTACGAGTTCTGGGACCCCCACACCGCCACCGATCCCGAGGTCGGCCCGCTCTTCGAGGCGCTGCGGGCCGACGGGATCAAGGTCGGCGTGTTGTCGAACACGATCTGGCCACGGTCGTTCCACGAGGGGATCTTCGAGCGTGACGGCGTGCTCCACCTGATCGACGGTGACGTCTACACGAGCGAGATCCCTTGGACCAAGCCGTCACCGAAGGCGTTCGCCGCGGCGATGGACGCCGTCGGTGTCTCGGACCCCGGTCGCTGCGTCTACGTCGGCGACCGGCTCTTCGACGACATCTGGGGTGCGCAGAACTCCGGGATGCGGGCGATCCACATCCCGCTCAGCGCGATTCCGAGCGAGCAGGTCGGCCACACAGAGGGTGTTCCCGACGCCGTGGTGCACCAGCTCGCGCACATACCTGCGGTGGTGAAGGGCTGGAACTGACCGACGTCCTGCCGGCGGGTCAGCTCACGAGAAGAACTGCAGGTTCCTGCAGTGCATGAAGTGGCAGGCCGTGGGGCTCGCCATTCCCCTGCCGGGGCCGGAGACTCCGAACACCTGGTCGCGACCCGGCGGCCCCAGCGTGAAGGACAACCTCTCCATGCGCATCAGGCACCTCGGGATCGCCACCGCGACCCTCCTCGGCACCACCCTCGTCGTCTCCGCCCTCGCGGCGCCGGCCCAGGCCCGCGTCGCGGACCCCGACGCGAGATCCTCCGCCAACGTGTGTGTTCCCGGCGCCAGCGACGACACCGACGCCGCGCGCGGTGGCCGGTCGGGCGTCGACCACCGTGAGCTCTCGACCCGCGAGCAGCGCGCCATCGAACGGGACTTCCGCGCGCGGCTGGCCGCGAAGGGTCTGACCAGGCAGGCGGCGGCCAGCGTCGCGGCCACGGTCCCGGTCTACATCCACGTGATGCGCGACGCCGCAGGCAACGGAGACGTGACCGACCAGCAGATCACCCAGCAGATCAGCGTGCTGAACTCGACGTTCTCGGGCCAGGAGTCCTCCAGTGCCGCGAACCTCGGGTTCACGTTCACGTTGGCAGGCGTCGACCGCTACAACAACACGCAGTGGCACCAGGACAAGCAGAGCTCGACGTACCGCAAGAAGACCCGTCTGGGCGGCAAGAACGCGCTCAACATCTGGCTGGTGGACTTCAACTACCTCGGCATCGCGACGTTCCCGTGGGACTACGCCCGCAACCCGGGCCTCGACGGCATCCGGGTGCAGTACTCCTCACTGCCCGGCGGTTCGATCGCCAACTACAACCTCGGTGAGACCGCGACCCACGAGGCCGGCCACTGGTTCGGGCTCTACCACACGTTCCAGGGCGGCTGCACGACCACGAACGACGAGGTCTCCGACACCCCGGCCCAGGCCAGCTCGACGACCGGCTGCCCCGAGGGACGGGACTCCTGCTCGCTGCCGGGACTGGACCCGATCCACAACTACATGGACTACAGCTACGACTCCTGCTACACGATGTTCACCCAGGGCCAGAGCGCCCGGGCCTCGCAGATGTGGGCGGCCTACCGGGGCTGAGGCCGACGCGCATTCTGCATTTTCCTGCAATGCAGGTTTGTGAGGAAACGACTTCCTCGCGCCCGGACGCGCTGTGTTGCATGGTTGTGCACGAGGTACTTCCGCCGGTCCCCACATCGGGCGGAACTCCTCATGGCTCCTGTCCAGGGCCCTAGCGGTCCGCGTACTCGTCGGCTCCGGGGAACATCTCGGGCGTTCCCCGGAAGGCGAGTTCGCGGACCGCTGACTCTGTCAGCGCCCCGATCGCCCAGCGCCGCCACGTCCCTCGGATGTTCGCGACCAGGAACGCGTACGTCGTAGCGCACGACCGCTCGAGGTCCAGGGCGGTTCGGGCCACCGCCGGCTCCGTGTCCAGGCGCTCGGGCAGCTCGTAGGCCGGGGCCGAGGACACCGGCTCCGCGCCCCGGGCGGAGATCTCCTGCACGAGCTGGTCCCGACGGGCCCGGTGCGCGGTGTACGCCGCGGTCAGCGCGTCGTACAACGGACGGCTGCGGGTCTGGGAGGTCTGCGCACCGAGGGCGCCACAGACGTAGACCGCGGCGTGCTCGGCCCCGAGGGTCTTCTGCAGGGCCCCGAGCGCGCTCATACCTGGTCCACGAGCGAAGCGCAGCACAGCAGGACCTCGTCGGACGTGTTCATGCGACGGCCAGCTGTTGGGCCACCGCTGCAGACATCGAGGCGAGCAGGCGAGCGAGCGCCCCCGACTCGGCGGCCACCGACCAGTCGGCCAGCCGGCGCTGAAGTCTCGACTCCTGGGTGCGGATGTCCTGCAGCGCGGCACCGGCGGTGGTCAGCACGCCGGTGACGGGGGGCGGGGCGGCGCCTGAGCCGAGCGCGTCGAGATGAGCCGCGTGCAGGGTCCGAAACGGCGCGGTCCGGGTGCGGAGCTTCGGGAACCTCCGCTGGGCCGCGCCGATGACGGCACCGAGGCGGATCAGCTCGGCGGACACCTCGTCGACGAGCTGCTGGTCCGCGTCCACCGGTGCTCCGGAGGCACCCGCCGGGGTGGGGTCGTCGCTGCCGCGCGGGTCCAGGTCGTCGAGGTCACACCCGGTGAGTGCCGCCAACCCGGCCAACGTGCCGCCCAGCGCCGCGCGGCGGGAGGTCGTCGAGAGGGCAGTGCGTGGTGGGGCGGGCACGGCGCGACCCTAACGCGGCTATCGTGGTCACCGGACCACAGCACCAGCACCAGCACCACCTACAACAGCACAGGGAGGTCTCCCACCCGTGAACACCGCCAAGCAGGATGTCGTCAGGGGCCGGATCGAGGCGGAGCTCGCCGACCCCCTGCGCGCCCTGGACCTCGACATCGAGGCGGTGGAGATCACCCCCGCCGGCAAGCGCCGGATCGTGCGCATCGCCGTCGACAAGGACGGTGGAGTGACGCTCGACGACGTCGCAGAGGCAACCCAGGCGGTCTCCGCAGTGCTGGACGGCTCCGACGTGCTCGGCGAGCAGCCCTACACCCTCGAGGTGACCTCGCGTGGTGTCGAGCGGCCGCTCACCCTGCCGCGGCACTGGCGACGCAACGCCGACCGACTGGTCCGCATCACGCTGGCCGACGAGACCACCGTGACCGGGCGCGTCGGTGCCTCGGACAGCGACAGCGTCACGCTCGACGTCGATGGCACCGCGCGTGAGGTCCTCTACGCGGACATCACCAAGGCGTACGTCGAGATCGAGTTCAACCGCCGCAAGCCCGCGGCCGAGCACGACGAAGAAGAGGACGCCTGATGGACATCGACCTGAGCATCCTGCGCATGCTCGAACGCGAGAAGGAGATCTCCTTCGAGGTGCTCGTGGAGGCCATCGAGCAGGCCCTGCTGACGGCCTACCACAAGACTCCCGGCGCCCAGGAGCAGGCTCGGGTCCTGCTCGACCGCAAGTCGGGGCACGTGACCGTGTTCGCGGCCGAGCTCGACGACGAGGGCAACAAGGTCGGCGAGTTCGAGGACACACCCGACGGGTTCGGCCGGATCGCCGCCACGACCGCGAAGCAGATCATGCTGCAGCGGCTGCGGGACGCCGAGGACGACATCAGGTTCGGTGAGTTCTCCGGCAAGGAGGGCGACATCATCTCGGGGGTCATCCAGCAGGGCCGGAACCCCGACGACGTGATGGTCGACCTCGGCAAGCTCGAGGCCCTCCTGCCTGTGAGCGAGCGCGTGCCGGGGGAGAACTACGACCACGGCACCCGCATCAAGTGCCTCGTGGTGTCGGTCCGCAAGGGCATGCGCGGGCCGCAGATCACGCTCTCGCGCTCGCACCCGAACCTGGTCAAGAAGCTCTTCGCGCTCGAGGTCCCGGAGATCGCCGACGGCACGGTCGAGATCGCCGCGATCGCGCGTGAGGCCGGACACCGCACCAAGATCGCGGTGCACTCCACGACCCCGGGCGTCAACGCCAAGGGCGCCTGCATCGGGCCGATGGGCCAGCGGGTCCGCAACGTGATGTCCGAGCTGCACGGCGAGAAGATCGACATCGTGGACTGGTCCGAGGACCCCTCCGAGCTCGTGGCCCACGCCCTGTCCCCGGCCCGCGTCACCTCGGTGGAGGTCGTGGATGCGGCGGCGAGGTCGGCCCGCGTGGTGGTCCCCGACTTCCAGCTCTCGCTGGCCATCGGCAAGGAAGGTCAGAACGCCCGGCTCGCGGCCCGCTTGACCGGGTGGCGAATCGACATCCGCTCCGACGAGCCGACCGACGACTGAGGCCGGCTGCGCGCCCGGTTCGGGTTCCGTGGCCTCCGCACGGTAAGGTGGAGGCAGTGGCTCGTGAACGCACCTCTTCTGCGTGCCCGGATGATGCGCCCCTCGTGGGTCCCGTCCGGACCTGCGTCGGATGTCGGGAGCGGGCCGCCGGACGCGAGTTGTTGCGGGTGACCGCCGGCTCGGACACGCACGGCCAGCCGGCCGTCGTACCCGATCCGAACGGCACCGCACCCGGACGTGGCGCGCACCTGCACCCCACATCCGAGTGTTATGACCTCGCGGTGCGGCGGAAAGCCTTCACACGGGCCCTTCGGGCGCGAGTCGGGCTGTCCAGCGCACCGGTGGGCGACTACCTCGCCCACATCGACACCGCGTCCAGACCGACAGACTGAAAATCGATCGACCGACCAGGAACTGGAGCAGCAGCTCATGAGCACTCGATGAGTACTTCCCGATGAGTTTGCACAACCACTAACGCCCTGAGTCACCCCCAGCAGGACTGGAACCGGGTCTCAGGCCAAGAAGGAGAAGCGTGGCTAAGACCCGAGTTCACGAACTCGCCAAGGAGTTCGGCGTCGAGAGCAAGTTCGTTCTCGAGAAGCTCAAGGAGATGGGGGAGTTCGTCAAGTCGGCATCGTCGACGGTCGAGCCCCCTGTCGAGATGCGGTTCAAGAAGGAGTACGGCGAGCAGCTGAAGGCTGTCGCGCCGTCGGCTCCTGCCGAGGCCGCCCCCGCCAAGCCGGCCGGCCGGCCCGGCCCCAAGCCTCAGGCCAAGCCGGCCGAGCCCGAGACGGAGACCGCCGCCGAGGCGCCGGCACCGGTCGACGTGCCCGCCGCCGCTCCCGAGGCACCCGTCGTCGCGGCACCCGCCGCGCCGGCGGC
>JAOPXM010000185.1 GCA_025965125.1 Nocardioides sp. | reverse complement strand
TCGGCGTCTCCGAGTGGCGGGCCGAGGAGATCCGGGCGGCGGCCGCGCTGGCGAAGGAGCTGCGCGTCCCGCTGGTCTCGAACCAGCCGCAGTACAACATGCTGTGGCGGGTCATCGAGGCCGAGGTGATCCCCACCTCCGAGGAGCTCGGGCTCGGCCAGATCGTGTGGTCACCCATCGCCCAGGGTGTGCTGACCGGCAAGTACCAGCCGGGTCAGCCGGCACCCGTCGGCTCCCGCGCCACCGACGACAAGGGCGGCGCGGACATGATCTCGCGCTGGCTGAAGGACGACGTGCTCGAGCGCGTCCAGCAACTGCGCCCGATTGCCGACGAGGCGGGGCTGAGCCTGGCTCAGCTCGCGATCGCGTGGGTGCTGCAGAACAAGAACGTCTCGTCCGCCATCATCGGCGCGAGCCGCCCGGAACAGGTGACCGAGAACGTCAAGGCTGCTGGGGTGGTCCTCGAGGACACGCTCCTCAAGGCGATCGACCAGGTCATCGAGCCGGTCGTGGAGCGGGACCCGGCGAAGACTCAGTCTCCGAGGCGTCGGGACTTCTGAGCGGGCTCCGACTCAGCCAGACGGCACCCAGCGTCGACAGGGCCAGGCCCGCGACGATGGCGGGGGCCCACCCCGGGCGGACCCCGTCGTCGAGGAGCAGCACACCGACGAGCGCGGGCCCGAAGGTCTGCAGGACGATCAGCGGCGCCGTGGCCGACGAGACCGCGGTGGCGTGCAGGCCCAGCGAGTAGAGCCAGAACGCCACCAGCCCGTACGCCGGCACGCTGAGCGCCGCGGCCACGACGGCGACGTCGACAGGTGAGCCCACTCCGCGGACCGCGATCGCCGAGCCGGCGTAGCCCACCCCGGCCAGGGTGCCGAGGGTGGCCCCGCCCCATCGGCGCCTGCCCAGGGAGGCGCCGAGCAGGGCCACGACTCCGAGCCACAGCCAGGCCGGGAACGGGCCGCGGGTCACCACCGACCCGGCGGGGCCGGAGCCGGCGGCCAGCAGGACCAGGCCGAGCGTGACGAGGGCGACGGCGTAGCCCTGGGCCCTGGTGAGTGCCGACTCGATCCGCGTCGAGGCGAGGGCCGTGACCGGCAGGGACAGGGCGATCGCGGCCTGGGCCAGGTAGAGCGGGAGCAGCCAGATGGCTACGGCGTGCAGCGCGAACCCGACGCCGTACGCGACCACGACGAGCACCGTCGTGGTGTCGTGCAGGGAGCGAGCAACGAACTGCAGGAGGGTGGTGTGCGCGGCGTCGAAGCGACGTACGGCGTGGGCCTGGGCGACCGCTGCGGCACCGAACACCGCTGCGGCGAGGAGCGCGGCCGCGAGCCCGACGACCTGGGCCTCGGTCACGGACGCGCGCTCGTCACTTGTAGTGCTCGGGCAGGCTCTGGCCGATCTTGACCTTGGACTTGGGCATCCGCATGAACTTCATCTGCAGCCCGCGGGTGAGGGCGTAGTACGTCGTGCCCTTCGGGTCCTCGTCGGGGAAGCGCCGGGTCAGCTCCTTGCGGAGCCGGAAGCGCAGCACGACCATGTCGAGCACGACGAGCAGGATCGTGCCCATCAGGACCGTGTTGCCGATCCGCCTGAGGCTGTCGTTGCCGGAGTAGCCCATCACCATGGTGAGGATCAGCAGCGGGATCATCAGCTCGATGAACGAGAAACGGCTGTCGACGAAGTCGCGGACGAAGCGACGCACGGGTCCCCGGTCGCGGGCCATGTAGTAGCGCTCGTCGCCGGCCTTCATGGCGGCGCGCATCTTCTGGCTGGACTCCGTCTTGGCACCGCGCTGGGCGCGAGCGAGCTCCTTGCGGGTCACCGGCACCTTGGCGCGTGCCTTCGCGGCGGCCTCGGCGTCCTTCCGGCTGGGGGTGGGTCGGCCCTTGCCGTCCGGCTTGGGGGCGGACGGGTCGACCGGGAACGTGGTCTCGGACTTGCTGCGACGGAACAAGATGCGCCTTACGAGGTGCGTGTGGGTGCTCTGGACGGGTGGGAGCAAGACTACCGGCGCCCTCGCGGCACCTTGGCTTCGAGCCGTAGGGTGATGGCACCGCATGGCTGGACCTGTAGATCACTCTGAGAGGGACCGCACCCGATGAGCCTCTGGAAGCGCATCAAGCTGATTTTCCAATCGAAGGCCAACAAGGCGCTCGACCGCGCCGAGGACCCGCGCGAGACCCTGGACTACAGCTACCAGCGCCAGCTCGACCTGCTGTCCAAGGTCCGTCGCGGGGTCGCCGACGTCGCGACCAGCCGCAAGCGGGTGGAGCTCCAGGTCAACCAGCTCGAGTCCACGTCGGCCAAGCTCCAGGGCCAGGCCGAGAAGGCGATCTCGATGGGCCGCGAGGACCTGGCCCGCGAGGCGCTGACCCGCAAGTCGGGTCTCACCAACCAGATCACCGACCTCAAGGCCCAGCACGCGCAGCTGCAGGGCGAGGAGGAGAAGCTCACGCTCGCGCAACAGCGTCTCCAGGCGAAGGTCGAGGCGTTCCGCACCCGCAAGGAGACCATCAAGGCGACGTACACCGCAGCCGAGGCCCAGACCCGCATCAACGAGGCGATGTCGGGCATCGGCGAGGAGATGGGCGACGTCGGCATGGCCATCCAGCGGGCCGAGGACAAGACCGCGCAGATGCAGGCCCGGGCCGGCGCCATCGACGAGCTGATCGCGTCGGGTGCGCTCGACGACGTGAGCGCGGTCAACCAGGGCGACGACATCACCCGTGAGCTGGAGTCGATGAGCTCGCAGGTCGACGTGGAGGCCGAGCTGGCCCGCCTCAAGGGCGGCCCGGCCGCCCAGTCCACGCCTCAGGTCGAGCAGGCCGGCTCCCTGCCCGCCATCGAGCAGGGCGAGGCGGACGGCAGCATCCTCGAGGCCGAGCCCGAGAAGGCGGCGGAGGCCGCGGCCCCGGCGGAGGGCGAGAAGTCGTGATCGTCCGGATCCTCGGCGAGGGCCAGTACGACGTCTCGGACGACGCACTGGACCGGCTCAACCAGTTCGACGCCGCGGTGGAGGCTGCTGTCGAGGCCGGCGACGAGTCTGCGTTCACGCCTGCGCTGGCTGCCCTGCTGGACGGGGTGCGGAGCGCCGGCGTCGTGCACGACCCCGAATCCCTGGACGAGTCCGACCTGATCCTGCCGCCGGCCGACGCCACGCTCGCGGAGGTCCGCGACCTCCTGGACGACGACGGCCTCATCCCCGGCTGACCTGCGCAGCCTGCCCACAGGATCCTCTTGGGATCATGGGCAAGACTCGACACATGGCACAGAGTCGATTCCTTCCAGACCGTGGCCTCACGCTGCGGATGACCACCGTCATGTTCCTGCTGGGCGCGCTGTTCGTGGCGCTGATCGCCGTGCTCATGGTGGTGCTCGGCAGCTACGGGGGCATGCGCCTCGCCGTCCTCGTGGGCTTGGTCGGCATCGGCGTGGCCGTCTACCAGTGGTACTCCTCCGACAAGGTCGCCATGCGAGCCATGCGCGCCCGCGAGGTCAGCCCCGAGGAGGCACCCGAGCTGCACGGCGTGATCGACCGCCTGTGTGCGCTCGCCGACATGCCCAAGCCCCGGGTCGGCATTGCCGACACCCAGGTGCCCAACGCATTCGCCACCGGGCGTTCGCCGGACCGGGCGGTGGTGTGCGTGACCACCGGCATCCTGCAGACCCTGACCGCCGAGGAGCTGGAGGGTGTGCTCGCCCACGAGCTGTCCCACGTCGCGCACCGCGACGTCCTGGTGATGACAGTTGCCTCCTCGGCCGGCATCGCGGCGGGCATGCTCACCCAGGGGGCGCAGTACGGCGCGTTCTTCGGCGGCGGCCGTCGCAACAACAACGGGCTGCCGGTCTGGCTGGTCGTGCTGGTCGTCAGCCTTGTCGTGTACGCGATCAGCTTCGTGCTGCTCCGGTTGCTCTCTCGCTACCGCGAGCTGTCGGCGGACCGGGCCGGCGCCTACCTGACCATGAAGCCCGCGGCGCTGGCCTCGGCCCTGCAGAAGATCACGGGCGAGATCAACGTGATCCCGCAGCGGGACCTGCGACAGGTGAGCGCCGCGAGCGCGCTGTGCATCGCCCCGGCGATCCGTGGCGTCTCGCTCCGGACGCTCACCTCGACCCATCCCTCGCTCGAGCAGCGGCTGGAGCAGCTCGCGCGGATCCAGGCCGAGCTGGGCCGGCCCACCGCGTGACGGTGTCATCGATGGAGTCCTGATGGGGTTCTGGGACGTCATCGCCGGACGCACACGTCCCAAGCAGGCGAACCTCGACTCGCTCTTCCTGCTGCCCAGCGCGGCCATCACGCTGCAGGCGGCGGCCGGGCTGCTGCCCACGGGAGCCGGGTCGGTCTGCTTCCGGGGGGCCGCCGGTGCCGCGTTCCACGACACCCAGGACGACATCGTGGAGCTGTTGCGGGCGGCGCCCGAGGCGCCCGACGTGAACGTCTCTCGCGACGAGTTCGGCTACACGTGGCTGGAGGTGGAGCACGACCCATCGGACATCGCCGGGCTCTGCACCGACCTGCACGCGGTCAACACGACCCTGGAGTCGCAGGGGTTCGGCCCCGGGCTGCTCTGCTCGCTGGTCCCCTTCGCCGATGCGTCGGGTCGCACGGTCGGGCTCGTCTACCTCTACAAGCAGGGCACGTTCTACCCGTTCGCCCCGAAACGCCCGCAGGAGCGCGACAACCTGCTCGAGCTCCAGGTTCGTGACCTGCTCTCCGGCGAGCTGCCGGTCGAGGACGACCTGGCCCGGTGGCTCGCCCTGTGGGGAGCACCGGGCCTCTGAGCGGAGGCTCAGGCGGGGTCTCGGCGGACCATGGCGGCGACGACGACGATCCAGATCGGGAAGATCATGAACGGCACGAAACCGCCGGGGCCGAGCGGCGCAATGCAGCCGATGACGATCGAGGCTATTGCGAGCCACTTCGGGAGCGCCGAGCCCTTGAGCGCGGTGAGCCCGACCCCGATGAACGAGCACATGAGGCCGAGCATCGCCGGCGGGAAGTTCGTGGTGTCGAGAATGTTGATCGTCTGCACGATCTGGGGGTCGCCGATGTGGACCGCGTGGTGCAGCGCGAGGGACGTAACTCCCCACGAGGCGAGGGTCAGGGCCATGACCAGGAAGCCGATGAATGCCACGTCGCCGGCCCAGGTCCGGGTACGGGCGGAGAGCACGGACCGTAGGGCGGCCCCGTAGAAGATCAGCACGGCAGCGGTGACCATTGCTGTGTAGGTCATCACCTGGATCGCCCCGTCGCCGATGTTGAAGTCCGCGATCAGCTTCTTCGGGTCGTCGTAGGCCGAGCGGTCGCTCCCGGTCGCCATCAGGGCCGCGAACAGCACGAGGTAGGCGCCGGCGAGCCCGACGAGGAGCCTTCGCCCGGGCAGTCCGTCCGGTGGCGCGCCCTCGGTCGTCGTGGGGGAGTTCGCGAGGGTGGCCATGGGATTCTCCTTCGGTCGGGCCGCTGGTGCGGCCGGTTGTCCCAGCGTGCGGCGTTGCGTCGTCACAGCGCGTCCGAGGAGGCACCAGCCCTGCGGTCAGGGTTCTCCCTGACGACGATCCGCGCTGGTGGTGCCAGCATGGCGACGTGACATCACGACGAACCGTGGCGCTGGTTGCGTTCCTCGGCGCCGTCGACGTGCTGTTCCTGGTGGTCTCACTGGTCTTCGACCAGCTCCTGAGGAATGCGGGACGGCCCGATCTGGTCGGGCTGCGGGGTGAGAACTGGCTGATCGTCGCGGCCGTCGTCAGCGCGGGGGTGGTCGGGGGCAGCGTGGCGCTCGCGCAGCCGCGCAACCCGGTCGGCTGGCTCTTCCTGGCCCTGTCGCTGTTGATGATGTCCGCCGGTCCGGTGGACGCCTGGTTCGACTACGGGCTCCTCGCCAGGCCCGGCTCCCGCCCCGGCTCGGCGGTCCTGGCCTACATCGACGACGTGACGTTCCTCGGCTGGCTGGGCCTGGTCGCCCTGGTGCTCTACCTGACGCCCACCGGTCGCCCGCTCTCGCCTCGATGGGGGCTCGCCGCGAAAGTGACGGCGGCGGCCGGCGCGGTCGGTTTCCTGCTCGGGCTCGTGTCCGCCGGCCCGCTCGACCCGCCCTATGACCACGTCAGGAACCCCTGGGAGGTCTCGGCGGTGCAGCCGCTCGCCGACCACTTGTTCGGCTGGTTGTCGTTGGTCGTCGGGCTCGGCCTGATCGGGGGCGGGGTCTCGCTCCTGGTCCGGTTCCGTCGCTCGCAGGGCGACGAGCGACGCCAGTTGCTCTGGATGGCGTTCGTCGTCGTCCCGCTGCCGCTCTTCGTGATCGCCGCGTTCGTCGCGGCGAGGTCGAACTCCTCGGCGTGGACCGTCGTCGCCAGTGCCGGGTTCGTGATGCTGATCCCGGTGGCGGCCGGCCTGTCGGTTGTCAGATACCGCCTCTACGACGTCGAACGGCTGCTGGCAGCTACGGTCAACTACGTCCTGCTCACCACCCTGCTGATCCT
>JAOPXM010000168.1 GCA_025965125.1 Nocardioides sp. | reverse complement strand
GTCTTCGTCTACGACGGCCACCCCGGCGGCGCCGGCTTCGCCGAACGCGGCTACCTCGCCGCCCGGGACTGGCTCACCGCGACCCGCGACGCGATCCGCGCCTGCCGCTGCGACGACGGCTGCCCCTCCTGCATCCAGTCACCCAAGTGCGGCAACCAGAACAACCCGCTCGACAAGATCGGCGCCATCCGACTGCTCGACGTGCTTCTCGGCGAGTGAGTCCTGCGAGTAGCGTGCCCCCATGTTGATCCTCGGCCTGCTGCTGATCGCCGTCGGCGCCCTGGCGATCGTGGCTGCCATCTTCTCCGCCGGGTACAGCGACAGCGGCCACCTCGAGCTGCTCGGCACAGACATCGGGGTGCTGTTCCTCTTCTTCCTCGGTGTCGGCGCCGGTGTCGCGATCCTGTGGGGGTTCACGGTCGCCAAGTTCGGCACCAAGCGACAGCTCCGGCAGCGTCGCGAGTCCAAGAAGCTCAGCGAGCTGTCCGAGAAGCTCGACCGGTCCGAGCACGAGCGCGTGATCGAGCGCGAGCGCGACGAGGACCGTCCCTCGCTCTGACCGCTCACTCGCTGCGCGTCTCACGGACCCCGCGCCGGTCCCGCACGCGCCTCGGCGGCAAGGTCGGCCACCTGCCCCAGCCAGTGCGGCCCGTCGACCTCAGCCGACACGACGACCTCGAGGCCCTCGACCCGGCAGGACAGCAGTCGGGCGTCGTTCGCGTCCGCGATGGCGGCTCCGGCAGCACACGCGTCCTCCCCCCGGGCCGCTGACGAGGCCGAGGCCAGCGCCGCGAGATCGGCGGCTGACTGCGCCAACCGATGGGCGCGCACCATCGCCGCCACCACTCCGAGGGCGGCGCCGAGCAGCAGGAGCGCGGCCAGGCAGCCGATGGCGAACAGGCTCGCCGATCCCCGATCGTCACGCCGGCTTGTCCCCGTCATCCGACCTCCTCGTCTGCGGCGACGGCCTCGGCGTGGACCCGGACGGCCGGCAGGAACCCGAACAGTCCCCCCGGGCCAGACACTTCGGCCTCGACGCTCGCGGTCACCTCGCCGCCGCCGCGGGACAAGTCGACGATGCTGCCGGGAGGTGCGACACGTCGGCCGCGCCCGATGGCCTCCGCCGTACTGTCGCCACGAGCCGCCGCCCGGGCAACCTCGCGGGCGGCGTCCACGGCACGGACCTGGGCCGCGCCGACCGAGAGCAACCAGACCAGCCCGACGGTGACCGCCACCAACAACGGCAGCACCAGGGCGAGCTCGGCGGTCGCGGCGCCACGTTCCTCCGCGCTGGGCCATCCAGGGTGGCTCGTCATCCGATGCCGAGCAGGCCGAGCACGTGGTCGAAGAGGGTGTTGAGCAGGCGGTTGCCGAAGCCGCCGGTGAGCATCTTGTAGAGAAGCCCGGCGAAGCCGGCGCCGGCCGCGGTGCCGACGGCGTACTCGGCAGTGGTGATGCCCGCCTCGTTGCGGCCCCGGGAGCCGGCGCCGGGACGAACAGTGGTCAGGTGCTGGAACATGCAGATCTCCTTCGCAGGGCCGCGGGTCACGGCCGCCTGGCTGGACTCTCGGTGATGGTGGGGAGGTCGCGCGTGGCACCGGGACGTCGCTGTGGAGACGGTGGCCGCGACCACGTCGGTGAACGAACAGTGGCCCGCTGAGCGCACAGCCCGGCGCTCAGAGATCGAGCGACGACATCAGCCCGGCGACCAGGGGGGCTATCCCGAGGAGGAGGAAGGCTGGAAGCAGGCACAGTCCCAGGGGGAGGGCGGCCTTCACCCCCACCGCGCGGGCGCGCTCCTCGACATCGGCGCGAGCCGTGCGCGCGAGCTCGTCGGCCAGCCGCTCCACGGCCCGCGTCACGGGCGCGCCCGTGGTCTGGGCCCGTGCCATGGTGCGGCCGAGGGGCGCGAGCTCACGGTCGGCGGCCAGGGACTCCCAGACACGGACGGGGTCGGACCCGAGTGCCAACCGGGCGCCGACGCCCTGCAACCGGTCGGCAGCGGCGCCGGGGAGCGCGGCGCAGACCACGGCTACGGCCTCGCCGGGAGCCGCACCGCCCCGCAGGGACGACGCGAACAGGGTGACGACATGTGGAAGGTCGCGGCGCACCGCCTCCCGCTCCCGGCGGACGAGCGCGGGCTCGGCCCGTCCGATGGTGACCCACGTGGCAACGGCCGCAGCAAGGCCTGCTGCCGGTCCCAGGGAGCCACCGACGAACGCGGCCCCGGCGATCGCCGCCAGCCCGCACCACAGCACCCGCAGGCGCAGCATCCAGCCCGGCGCCGAGTCGCCGTGCGTGGGCCCGGTGGTGGGGTCCGGCAGCCGGGGACGGTGCGGAAGGAGGAGGACGACGGCGGCGGCCATCGCGGTCGCCGGCAGCCAAGCGGTCACGGCGCACCGTCGACGTCACGGGCGATGGTCTCGATCCAGGCGAGCCCCGCCAGGCCGAACCCGAGGCCTGTGGCCAGGCAGGCCAGCCCCACCGGCTGCCCCAGCAGGAACCCCCACGGGTCGCCTCCCGCGCCCGAGCCCATCAGCAGGGCCAGAACGGGAAGGCCAGCAACGAGCCGGGCGGTCGCCCGGGCCGAGGCAAGCTCGCCCTCGACGAGGCGCCGCGTCGACGACGCGGCCCGGAGGTCGTCGACGACCCTGTCCACGGCCTCGGCCAGACCCCGACCCGTGCGATGGGCCACCTGCCAGGCGGCCGCCACCAGCCTGAGGTCACCCGCACCGGGTGCCTTCGACAGCTGACGCAGGGCAGTGGGGACGTCGGATCCGATCCGGAAGGCTTCGGCGGCCGGAGCGAGCACCTCCCATGCTCCGGCCGCCCGATCGAGAGCCGCGCCCGGCGGCTGGCCGGACGAGAGCTCCGAGGCCAGCTGCTCGCAGGTCTGGAGCACCCGGCCAGCCACCTCCTGTGCATGCCGGCGACGCCGTCGGGACCGCATGATCTGCGAGCCGCCGAACACTGTCAGGCTCGCGACCAGGCTGAGGACGACCAGGCGGCCCGAGGCATGTCCGACTGCCGCCCCCGCAGCGCCCACCAGGAGCAACGGCAACCAGGTCGAGCCGGACGTCGACCGCGGCAGTCGCGGCTGTCTCGGCACCAGCAGCAGGACCGCAAGAGCGGCACAGCCGATGGCCGCCGCGGTCACGAGCCCAGCCGTTCCTCGACGAGCGCCGCCAGCCGGTCCGCCGCCGGTCCGCTGCGCGAACGGCCGTCGGCCCCGAACTCCACGGCGGGCGTGATGGTCACCAGTCCGGACGTGTCGCGTTCGGGCAGGCCGACCTGGGCCAGGCGCCGGGTGCCGTGGCGGTCGCGGGCCACGTGGAGCACGACGTCGACCGCGGATGCCAGCTGGCTGTGCACGGCG
Source organism: Nocardioides sp. (assembly GCA_025965125.1). Lineage (GTDB taxonomy): Bacteria > Actinomycetota > Actinomycetes > Propionibacteriales > Nocardioidaceae > Nocardioides. Next base: position 6,905 of record JAOPXM010000168.1, on the reverse strand, counting down.
GCGCGGTCGAGCCCGGCAGCCAGGGCGAGTGCCTCGACGCGTGCCGGGACGTCGGCCGCCGAGTTGGCGTGGACCGTGCCGCAGCCTCCCTCGTGGCCGGTGTTCATGGCCGCAAGCAGGTCAACGACCTCAGCGCCGCGGACCTCGCCGACGACGAGCCGGTCGGGCCGCATCCGGAGCGCCTGGCGGACCAGGGTGCGCAGGTCGATCTCGCCTACGCCCTCGATGTTGGGCGGGCGGGCCTCGAGCCCGACGACGTGCGGATGGGCTGGCCGGAGCTCCGAGGAGTCCTCGACCAGGACCAGTCGCTCTCCCGGTGCGACCAGCGAGAGCAGGGCTGCGAGCAGGGTCGTCTTGCCGGTGCCGGTGCCGCCGCTGACGAGGAACGCGAGGCGCGCCTCGACGACGGCGCCCAGCAGGTCGACGGCTGCGGCGTCGAGGCTGCCGGCGTCGACCAGCTCCGCCAGGGTGAACGCCCGCGCCCGCGGGACCCGCATCGAGATCGAGGTCCCCGGGCGCGACACAGGGGCGAGCACGGCGTGGAAGCGGGTCCCGTCCGCCAGCCGTACGTCGACGTACGGCGTGGCGTCGTCGAGGCGCCGGCCACCCACGGCGGCAAGCCGTTGGGCGAGCCGGCGTACGGAGGCGTCGTCGGCGAACCGGACGTCACACGCCTCGAGGCCGGCACCGCGATCGACGAACACCTGCCCGCATCCGTTGACCAGGACGTCGGTCACGCCGGGCAGCCGGAGCAGCGGTTCGAGGGGCCCGGCACCGACCACGTCCCGGCGCAGGGTCTCGTGAACAGCGAGGACGGTCGCGTCGCCCACGGGGCGGCCGGCCGCCCGCAGGGCCTCGGCGACCCGGTGCGGGGTGAGCTCACCCGGCTCGCGGGCGAGCTGGTCGCGGACCGCGTCGACGACCCCCGGCGGCAACGACTCGGAGGCAGCGCTCATGCTGCGGCACCGAGCACGGAGATCCGCGTGAGCACCTCGCGTGCGGCGCGCCCGAGTGGTCCGCGCGGCGATCGGACCGGTCCGATCCCGAGGTCGATCGACTCGGCGAGCCCTCGCTGGTCGGCCATCTCCGCGACAACGGGGACACCGGTGACCCTGGCCACCTCCGGCGCAGGGATGCCATTGCCACGCAGCACCAGGCGGACGCCGGTGCGGTCCTGGAGCCGAGCGCACAGGCGCGCCGCCGACGCGATGCCGGCAACGGTCGGGACCACCACGACCAGCAGCAGGTCGCACCGGGAGACGACCTCGTCGACGAGAGGGTCGGCGCTTCGCGGCAGGTCGACGACGATGGTGTCGTGGCCTCGTCGCGCCGCCGACATCACCTCGCGGACGGCGAACGCCTGGAGCGAGCCGGGCGTGCCGGCGTACCAGGTCAGGGCGCCGAGCGAGCCACGGCGAGGAAGCGCTTCACGCAGGGACCGCGCGCTCAGCCGCCCCGTCGTCTGGCACAGGGCGTCCCAGCGCACGCCGTCCTGCGACTCGAGGCCGAGAACCCGGTCGACACCCGGGCCGAGAGGGTCGGCGTCGACCACCACGGTCGTGCCGGTGCGGCCGGCCAGCTGGCCGAGGGCGCACGCGAACGTGGTCGCGCCCGCCCCACCGGACCCGCCCATCACCCCGATGACCAGGCCGCGCGGCTGCGCCGAGTCGCCCAGGTCGGTGAGCGCCTCGGTGAGCCAGCTGTCGGAGCGTGGCAGCTCGGCAACGTCCTCGGCGCCAACGGCGAGCGCGGTGCGGAACAGCTCGTCGGGCACCGCGCCCCAGGCCACCACGTGTACGCCGGCCCGTCTGGTCGGGGACAGCCGGGCCAGCTCCTCGGCCAGGTCGCTGCCGAGCAGCACCATGCTGGCGGCCGCCCAGCCGCGCAGCGCCGCACCACCGTCGTGGGCCACGTCGGGGGCGATGCCGGCGGCCGCGGCCAGGCGCAGCAGCTCGTCGAGCAGGGTCTCGTCACGGGTGATGAACAGCGGCGCAGTCATGGCGAGAGGGTGCCCGACTCCCGGGGCGGCTGAATCCACCTGCCCGAGGGGCTGTGGACAAGGCCCTGCCGCTCGGCCGCTTGTGCCGAGATGGTGGGCGCCACCGCCCTACGATGAACGCATGGCGCTCCGCCCCACCGCGGCCTTCTTCGACCTCGACAAGACGATCATCGCCAAGTCGAGCACCCTGGCGTTCAGCAAGCCGTTCCAGGCCGGCGGGCTGATCTCTCGACGCGCGGTGCTGCGCTCGACGTACGCCCAGTTCATGTACCTCGTGGGCGGCGCCGACCACGACCAGATGGAGAAGATGCGGCAGTTCATGTCGCAGCTCTGCGCCGGCTGGGACGTCGCGACGGTCCGCGAGATCGTCGCCGACACGCTGCACAACATCGTCGACCCGTTGGTCTACGACGAGGCCGTCTCGCTCATCGAGGAGCACCACCTGGCCGGACGGGACGTCGTGATCGTGTCGACGTCCGGCACCGAGGTGGTCGAGCCGATCGGCGCGATGCTCGGCGCCGATCACGTGATTGCCACCCAGCTGGAAGTCGTGGACGGCAAGTACACCGGCGAGATCGAGTACTACGCGTACGCCGAGGAGAAGGCCAAGGCCATCCGAGCGCTGGCCGAGGCGCGCGGCTACGACCTCGACAACTCCTTCGCCTACAGCGACTCGGTCACCGACGTGCCCATGCTCGAGGCCGTCGGCCACGCCCACGCGGTCAACCCCGACCGCGACCTCCGCAAGATCGCCGTCGCCCGTGGCTGGCCCGTCCTGGTCTTCGTCAAGCCCGTCGCCCTACGCAGCCGGGTGCCGTTCCCACCGGCCGTGCCGACGCTCGCGGCGCTCGCCGTGGGCGGTGTCGTCGCCGTTGGCGGGGTGCTCTGGGCGAGCTCACGCAAGCGCCGACTAGGTGCCTGATGACGACCCGACGGTGGCTGGGCGTGACGCGCAGGACCCCCAAATGTCAAGGGGTTGAACCCCCGGCCGAACCGGCGTACACATGAGGCAACACAACAGTGACCAACACGTGAGCCGGGTACCCACGCGGCGATCTACCCTTCGTTGAGGGCGCATGCTTCCGGAACACATCCGGGGCGGCAGTTAGATGTTGCACGCTTGGTAGCCAAGACTCACGTGTCAGCGGTAGCCCCCGAATCCTTGGATTCGAGGGCTACCTGCTTGTGGGGTCAGTCCGCCTCGCGGCGCAGGGGGCTGGCCTCCGCACCGGCGCTGAACGCCTCGGCCCCGTAGAGCACCCACGCGTGGACCCCGCCGAGACCGCCGGTGGCGTAGCCCCGCAGGTTCGACTCGTACGCCGGGCGCAGCGCCAGGTGCCCGGCCTCCGGGACCACGAGGGACTTCTCGTCCACACCGCGGGCGACCAGCACCAGCCGCTCGAGGGCCCGCGCGATGATGCCGTTGTGCGAGCCGAACGGCTCTGACGTGGCCAGGTCCGCGTGCGCGACCGCGGCCACCAGCAGCGCCGGCGCCGACGTCGACGCGGTCAACAGCCCGGCCAGGCCACGCAAACGCTCTGCGCCCGCGTCGTCGCGGGGGCGGCCCAGCCGTTCGTCGGGCAGCGACCCGGACGCGGCGACCGCGTGCAGGCGGGCCAGTGCCTGCAAGGGCGAGCGGTCCAGCAAGGGAGCAAGGGACAACAGCTCGGTCGAGACCCGCAGGGCGTCCTGGGCGATGGCGTCACCTGCGCCCGCACGTACCTCGGCCAACGACGACGCCGAGCCCTCGAGCACCGCGCTCGCGTGGGCGCCGCGCAGCAGCGACTCGGCCGTGGTCTCGGGGGAGGTACGACGCAGCCCGCGGTCGCGCAGCACCACATCGATGCCGTCGCGGGCGGCTGCATAGGCGGACGGCACCCCTTCGAGCCCCAACAGCCAGGCCAGCGGATCCTGAGTCACGTCCGGAGGCTAACGAGTCCTCCGGGGAACCGGCTCCCCGGACGGGTAACGTCCGCGGTGATGAGTGACGAGACACACGCCCATGCCCGGTCCTTCGGCGGCGTCGCCGATGCCTACGACCGCGGCCGGCCGTCGTACCCCCTCGAGGCCGCCCGGTGGCTCACCGGCCCGCAGCCACTCACCGTGCTCGAGCTCGGCGCCGGCACCGGCAAGCTCACGACCCAGCTCGTCGCCCTCGGCCACGACGTCCACGCCACCGACCCGGACCGCGCGATGCTCGACATCCTCGAGCGCGACCTGCCCGACGTCCGCACCTCGCAGTCGAGCGCCGAGGAGATCCCTTCCGGCGACCGGTCCTACGACGTGGTGGTGTGCGCGCAGGCCTTCCACTGGTTCGACCACGAGGTGGCGCTGCCCGAGATGGCGCGAGTGCTCAGGCCCGGCGGCGTGCTCTCGCTGGTCTGGAACCAGCGCGACGAGCGGATCCCGTGGGTCAAGCGGCTCGGCGCGATGATCGGCACCCAGGAACAGCTGCGCGAGCCCGCCCGGGCCCTGGACGCATCGCGGCTCTTCGGTGAGCCCGAGTCGGAGACCTTCACGTTCTGGCAGTCGATCAACCGAGACTCGATCAGGGACCTCGTGCAGTCGCGGTCCAACGTCGCCGTCCTCGACCCCGACGCCCGAGCACGCAAGCTCGCCGAGGTGCTGGCGTTCTACGACGACTTCGGCCGCGGCATGGACGGCATGCAGCTGCCGTACGCCGCCCACTGCTTCCGCGCCCCCGTCATCGACCGGCCGGACCCCGGCGAGCTCAAGGTGGAGGACCGCATCTCGGAGCCGGAGCGGAAGTCCGACGGTGGCGACACCGAGATGCTGCTGATCGACTTCCGGTGAGCCGGGGGTGCTGACGTGGTCCGGGCCTGGCGACGCACCCACCTCGGCAGCGACGCGGACCGGGCAACGTTCCGCACCCTGCACACGGCATCACTCGCGTCGCCGGCCCTGCGCCAGGGACTGACCCCGGACAGTGCCGAACGCTCCATCCGGCACCTGCGCGTGTTGCTCGGCACCCCGGCCCTCGCGCTCACCGACACCGCCGGGCCGCTTGCCTGGGACGGCGCCGGCGAGCACCACCTCGACCACGTGGGCGCGCTGATGTCGGCCACCCTGGACCGCGGCAGCACCCGGCTCTTCGACCGCGGCGACCTGCCCTGCGAGCAGGCCGGGTGCCCCGTGCGCACGGCGGTTGTCAGCACGCTAGTGGTCGACGAGCGGATCGTCGGCACCCTGCAGGCCTTCGCGCCGTACCCCACCGCCGGGCTGGCCCGAGCCGCCGACGAGGTGGCGCTCTGGGTGTCGGGACAGCTCGAGCTGGCCGAGCTCGACGCGTCGCGCACCCGGCTGATGGAGGCGGAGGTGCGGGCGCTGCGTGCCCAGATCAGCCCGCACTTCATCTACAACTCGTTGGGAGCGATCGCCAGCTTCGTGCGCACCGACCCCGACCGTGCCCGGGAGCTGCTGATCGAGTTCGCCGACTTCACCCGCTACTCGTTCCGGCGACACGGCGAGTACACGACCCTGGCCGAGGAGCTCCGCTCCGTCGAGCGCTACCTCCTCCTCGAGCAGGCCCGCTTCGGGGACCGGCTCCGGGTCACGCTGAGCATCGCCCCCGAGGTCCTTCCGGTGGCCGTGCCGTTCCTGTGCATCCAGCCGCTCGTCGAGAACGCCGTACGTCACGGGCTCGAGGGCAACGAGGGGGTCGGCACGATCCGGATCGTCGCGCGGGACCGAGGGCAGGAGTGCCTGATCGAGGTCGAGGACGACGGCCTCGGTGAGGACCCGGAGCACATCCGTCGAGTGCTGGCAGGAGAGTCAGCGCTCGACTCCGTGGGCCTCGGCAACGTCGACAGCCGGCTGCGCAACACGTTCGGTGACGAGTTCGGGCTGGTCGTCGAGACCGCGCCCGGCGCCGGGACCAAGGTCATCGTTCGGGTGCCGAAGTTCGCCCCAGGAGTCCACGCATGAGCACCTCCCGTGGGTTGACCGTCCTGCTCATCGACGACGAGCGACCCGCGCTCGACGAGCTCTCCTACCTGCTGTCGAGGGACGACCGCGTGGGCGAGGTGCTCACCTGCGACAGCGCCACCGAGGCGCTGCGGTTGTTGCACGAGACCGCGATCGGCGCGGTGTTCCTCGACATCGAGATGCCGGGACTCACCGGGCTGGAGCTCGCCCAGGTGCTCTCGCGGTTCCGCACCCCGCCGCCGATCGTCTTCGTCACCGCCCACGAGGCGCACGCCGTCGAGGCATTCGACCTGCGTGCCGTCGACTACGTGCTCAAGCCGGTCCGGGCCGAACGCCTCGCTGAGGCAGTACGCCGGGTGGTCGAGGGCAGCGAGTCCCGCGCCGGCAACCACGACGAGCAAGTCCCCGTCGAGCTGGGCGGAGTCACCAGGTTCATCAACCGGTCCGACATCACCCATGTCGAGGCCCAGGGCGACTACGCGCGCCTGCACACCGCCACCGGCTCGCACCTGCTCCGCACGCCGCTGTCGACCCTCGAGGAGGAGTGGGGACCGGCCGGCTTCGTCCGGATCCACCGGTCGCTGCTGGTCTCCCTGGCCCACGTGGCCGAGCTCCGGATGGACTCCGGTCGATGCTCGGTGCTCATCGGCGGCCCCGACGGCACCGAGCTGGGGGTGAGCCGCCGTCATACGCGCGCGCTGCGGGATCTCCTGCTCAAGCGCGCGGGCAGCTCGTGACCGACCCGCCACCGGAGCGCATCCGGGTCACGGGGCCTGCGCGCCGCCACACGCCCGCAGCGCGCACGTTCGACATCGACTCCGAGACCCGTCTCGGCGGCGTCTATCTCGGCTCCCTGCTGCGCGAGCAGCTCCGGCTGGCGCTACGGATTCTGGCCGTGCTCGCGGTCACGGTCGGTTCGCTGCCGCTGGTCTTCTACTTGGCGCCGGGGCTGAGCGACGTA
>JAOPXM010000139.1 GCA_025965125.1 Nocardioides sp. | reverse complement strand
CGAGCAGCTCCGTACGGCGCTGGCGGTCGGCTGCACCGCGGCCACCCACGTCGAGGCCGACGCATCGCTGTTCGGAGCCGCCGACGTGGCCCGCGAGCTCGCGGCGGTCGTGCGCGACCACGCAGCGGCCGGCGACGGCCACGACCTGGTCCTGCTCGGCAACGACGCCGCGGACAGTGGTGACTTCCAGGTGGGGATCCGGCTCGCTTACGAGCTGGGTTGGCCAGTTGTCAACGGCGTCGCGACCGTCAGCGTCGAGGACGGCACGGTCGTCGCGAGCGGTGACGGACCGGACGGCCACGAGACCTACCGGGTGCCGCTGCCGGCCGTGGTCACGATCCTCGAGGGCGGGGTCGAGCCGCGCTATCCCTCGGTGCCCGGGCGGATGAAGGCCAAGAAGGTCGTCATCGAGCAGCGCAGCCCCGCGGCCGAACCGGTCGGTGCCAAGCGGGTGCGTCTGCTGCTGCCACCGCCGCAGCCCAGCGACGTACAGATCCTGGGCAAGGGCGCGGACGCCGCGCCCGCCGTCGTCGACCTGCTCGAGAAGCTCGGAGTGCTGGCCCGATGATCCTGGTGCTGGTGGAGACCGACGCCGCGGGGGCCGTCGAGGTCTCGCGGGAGGCGGTCACGTTCGCCCGCGACCTGTCGGCTGCAGGCGGCGGGGTGCCGGTGGACGCGGTCGTCATCGGCGAGGTGCCGTGCGGCGTCGAGGCACTGGTGGAGCAGCTCGGAACGTACGGCGTGCGCGCCGTGCACCACGTCGCCGGTGACGGGTTCGCAACGTTCGCGGGTGCGGCCTGGGCGAGCGCCGTGCAGTCGGTCCGCGACGTCACGCAGTCGGTCGTCGTGACCGCAGCGGGCACGCCCCGCGGTGGCGAGGTCCTCGCCCACCTGGCCGCACGCACCGGCGTCTCGATGGCCGCCAACGTCATCTCGTTCCAGGGCCTCTCGCCGTTCGTGGTCACCCGTCAGGTCGTGGGTGGTTCGGTGCTGGAGGAGATGCAGCTCGACGAGCGTCCGGCGATCTTCACCGTCGCCGGCCACGCGGTTGAGGCCGTCCCCGCCCCCACCCGGTTGGACGCGTCCTTGGTCGAGAGCCGGCCGGAGGTGGCCGCGGCCGACCTGGTCGCGCGCGTCGTCTCTGCCGAACCACCGGCTCCGGACCTGTCCGGCAACCTCAAGTCGGCGCGGGTCGTCGTGGGTGCCGGCCGCGGCGCCGGCAGCTCCGACGGGTTCGCGGACCTGCTCGAGCTGACCGAGCTCGTGGGTGGCTCGCTGGGGGTCTCCCGGGTCGTCACCAGCCTGGGCTGGCGCCCTCACCACGAGCAGGTCGGCCAGACCGGCAGCCGCATCTCTCCGGAGCTCTACATCCCCTGCGGCATCAGCGGCGCGATCCAGCACTGGGCCGGCTGCTCGAGCGCGAAGAACATCCTTGCCATCAACACCGATGCCGACGCCCCGATGGTCACCAAGGCGAACTACGCCGTCATCGGTGACCTGCACGAAGTGGTCCCTGCGATCATCGCGGAGATCCGCCGCCGCCGTTCGTAGCCCCGTACCCTTTCCGTGGGGGAAGGGGCCTTGATGGGATTGCGGCGTGCGCTGGGGTCGGCCGGTCTGGTCGGCGCGCTGGTGCTGGCGGCTGCCTGCGGCGGACCGTCGTCCGGGAACGGTCCCGGACCTGCCCCCAGCTCCACGGTGGCCTCGGGCTCGACGCCCCCGAGCACACCGGCGCAGACCGAGACTGCGACACCCGTGGCGGACCCCGCCCACGCGGTCGACCCGCCTGGCCGCCGCACCGACCGGCTGCGTTCGCCGGACCTCCTGGTCAACTCACGCAGCGCCTTGAGCAACGACCTGATCGACAGGATCGCGCGCCTGAGGGGAGTCACCCGCGTCGAGAAGCTCTCCCTCGCCGAGGTCCCGATCGAGAACCGCACCATCACGGTCGCTGCGGTCGATCCCGCGACGTACCGCCTCTACACGCCGCTGGCGAGCGCCGACTTCCAGGAGGAGTGGGACCGGGTTGCTGGTGGCGAGCTGGCGATCACGAAGGATCTGAGCAAGCGACTGCCCACGGATGACGAGGGCTACCTGCGCCTGGGCAGCAGCGCGCAAGCGCAACGCATCCATGTCGGTGCGTTCGCACCGCAGATCCTCAACGCCGTCGACGCCGTCGTCAACGACAAGTGGGGCGCAGAGCTCGGGATCGAGTCGGGCAACGCGCTGCTCATCTCGACGGGGATCAACTCGCCGGACGCCGCGCAGAAGGCGATCGAGCGGATCGCCGGCAAGGCCTCGGTACAGCGACTCGACGTCGTGGCGCGAAGCGGCATCGACCCGGGCGTGGTCCAGACGGCGTACGTCGTCGGCAGCATCGCGGACGCCGTGGGCACATTCCGCTACACGGTCCTGGGCGGCGGGCACATCGCTCCCGAGTCGAGCTGGGTCGCCACCCACATCACCACCCAGACCGTGCCGATCCTCGGAGCCGTCACGTGCAACAGGCTGTTGTTCCCGCAGCTGCGCGCGGCGCTGGAGGAGGTGGTCGCCCAAGGACTGACCGACAAGATCCACCCGAGCGAGTACGCCGGGTGCTACTACCCGCGCTTCATCGCGGGCACGACGTCGCTGTCCAACCACTCGTTCGGCCTGGCGCTCGACCTGAACACGCCGGGCAACCAGCGCGGCACCGTCGGGGAGATGGATCGAGGCGTGGTCGCGATCTTCAAGAAGTGGGGCTTCACCTGGGGTGGCGACTGGCGCTACACCGACCCGATGCACTTCGAGATGAACGCCTTGGTCAACCCTCGCTGACGTCCGTCCGACAGGCGGCGGTGCCGCCTGGCAGCTGGTAGCGATGGCGCGCGACGAACGCGTAGCCGACGTCGGCAAGCGGTCGGACCGGGCGTGCGGAGATGAGTTGTCCGAGCAGCCGATAGCCGCGACCACAGGACTTGAGAGCCTCGGCCACTGCGGCCGCCCCGCTGGCCATCGGCCGGCCGTCGGCGTCGAGCCACTGCAGCTCGCTCGCGACCTGCTCCTCAGTGAGGCCGACGAGGTCGAGGTCGAGCGACTGCCAGGGCGCAATCGTGCAGTCGCCGTGGCGCTCCAGCCAGAGCGCGGAGCGTGTGCAGAACCCGCAGTCGGCGTCGTACACGCAGGTGCCGGTCATGCGTCCACTGTAGGAGTGCCCGAGCAGTTGCGGCGGGACCGCTTCGGGGGGATCAGGGAGTGCGCCCGATGAACGCCAACATCTGGGTCTGGACGTCGGCGTCGTCGGCCACCACGACGCGGGGGCCGTACTGGCCGCTGGCGCGCAGGACCTCGTCCATCGGCAGCATCCCCTCGAGGAGCACGGCGCACTTGCTGGCGTCGAGCGTCTCGTCCTGGCCAGTGGCGCGGGCGAGGTCCCAGGTGTGCATGAAGACGTCGGACGTGTAGAACCGGTCGACGGCCTGGTCGAGCGGGACCTCGCCGATGTGCTCGTTGACCAGCACCTTGCCGGCGGTCGTCTCGTCATCGAGGAGGGCCTGGACCCCGTCGCTGTGCACCGTCCAGGCGGCCACCGGGTCGTCGTCGACCGACGGACCGGCGGGCAGGTCGATGTCGGTGCCGCCCTTGAGGAACGCGGGGAACCACTCGACGAGGTGGCGCACGACGTCTCGGGCGGCCCAGCCGTCGACGGGAGCCGGGTTGTCCCACGCGTCGTCGGGCACGCCGCGGACCCGGTCGGTGAAGCCGCGAGCAATGGTGCGGTGTTCGTCTGCTGCGTTGGTCATGACGCCATCCTCGGGGCCACAGCCCGCCGTTGTCAACCAATAGGTTGAATACGTTCCGGATAGCGTGCCCCGCATGCGCGCCGTACAGGTCATCACCACCACCGGTCCCTCCGGCATCGAGATCCGCGACGTACCCGAGCCCACGCCCGGGCCCGACGACGTCCTTGTCGAGGTGCACCGGGTGGGCATCTCGTTCCCCGACCTGTTGCTGAGCAAGGGCGAGTACCAGCTCAAGCCCGAGCCTCCGTTCACCCTCGGTGTCGACTTCTCCGGGACGGTCATCTCGGGGCCCGCCAGTGCTCCGGCACTCTTCGAGCCGGGCCAGCGGGTCGCGGGGGTCGGGGGCTACGGCGGCGGTGCCGAGCGCGTGGCCAACCCGGCCATGTTCACGTTCGCGCTGCCGGACTCCCTGTCGTACGACGAGGGCGCGGCGCTGCCGATGAACTACCTGACCGCGCAGTTCGCCCTCGCCGAGCGCGGACATCTCAAGGCCGACGAGACCGTGCTGGTGCATGGTGCCGCCGGTGGCGTGGGGACCGCCACCATCCAGGTGGCCAAGGGGTACGGCGCCCGCGTGATCGCGGTCGTGAGCACCCAGGAGAAGGCTGAGGTGGCGAGGGCCGCCGGCGCGGACGAGACCGTGCTCGTCGAGGGTTTCAAGGGCGCAGTCATGGCGCTCACGAACGACGCAGGTGTCGATGTCGTCGTCGATGTCGTGGGCGGCGACCTCTTCACCGACTCGCTGCGCGTGCTGGGCACCCAGGGTCGGCTGCTGGTGGTCGGATTCGCCGCGGGGCAAGGCATCCCCGAGGTCAAGGTCAACCGGCTGCTGCTCAACAACATCGACGTCCGCGGCGTCGGCTGGGGTGCGTTCGCGATGATGCGGCCCGGCTACATGCAGCAGCAGTGGCAGGCCCTGCTGCCGATGATGGAGTCCGGCGTGGTCAAGCCGCCGATCGGCAGGACGTACGACCTCGACGGCTTCGGCCAGGCCCTCATCGACATGGAGGAGCGCCGCACCCTCGGCAAGTCGGTCGTCAAGCTCCGCGACTGATCGGCCGGGCGGGCTGGCCGGCTGGTGCGGGCCCCAGGGTGCGCGCAATCGTTCAATTGCTGGGAAAGGGACCGGTTGGCGCCCGAAACACGTCCCAAACCGTTCAATTGCTGAGAAACGCGCGCACCGCCCAGCCCCCGCGAGGGGCTCCCGACGCTCGCTCACGGCGTACGACGAGGAGCTGGCCGAGCGTCTCCGCCCAGGGGCGGGCTTCGCTCCACGACCAGCTGAGGCTCAGAGGGGCTTGAGGGGCTCAGAGGGGCTTGAGGGGATGCAGGCCGACCTCCCCGTCGAGCGCACCGCCGAGCACCGTGAAGGCCTCGGCGATGTGCGGCGCGCCCATGTGAGCGTTCAGGTTCTCCTCGGAGGCCCATGCCTCGATGGTGATGAACAGGCCGGGCACGGCCCCGGACTCGAACACGTCGTACTGCAGGCAACCGGCGTCGTTCGCGAGTGATGCGGTCGCCAGCGCGGCGAGCGCGGATCGCGCCGCCTCGACGCTGTCGGGCTTGACGGGCAGGGTGGCGACGACGCGCAGCGCGTCCGCGGGAAGGTCGGTCATGCTCGGGACCGTAGCGGTTCGCTGACAGCGAAGCCCGGTGTGTCGGCTGGACCCTCCGGTTAGGGTCTGAGCGTGAGCATCCTGGATGACGCCCGCCCGGGCATGAACACCGAAATCCGTCCGCAGGACGACCTTTTCGGCCACGTCAACGGCCGCTGGCTCGACGAGACCGAGATCCCGTCGGACCGCTCGAGCTGGGGTCCGTTCGTCGAGCTCGCCGATGTGGCCGAAGGCCAGGTCCGCCAGATCATCGAGGGCCTCGCGGGGTTCACGGCAGCCGAGGGCTCCTCGTCCGCGGAGGGACTGTCCGCCGACGAGGCCCGCAAGATCGGCGACCTCTACGCGTCGTTCATGGACGAGGCCGCCGTCAACCGGCGTGGCCTGCGGCCGGTGCGCGCGCTGATCGACGCCGTCGGCGCGCTGCGCGACGTACGTGACCTGGCGGCGTTCCTCGGCGAGTTCGAGAGGATCGGCGGACACGGCCTCTTCGGCTCGTACGTCGACACCGACGACCGCAACTCGGACCGCTACCTCATGCACCTGGTGCAGGGCGGACTCGGACTGCCGGACGAGTCCTACTACCGCGACGACAAGTTCGCCGACGTGCGCGACAAGTACGTCGGCTACCTCACGAACCTGCTTGCGATGGCCCGACACGAGGACGCGCCGGCCGCAGCCGCCACCGTGCTCGCGATTGACACCAAGCTGGCCGCCGGACACTGGGAGCGCGCGGAGACCCGCGATGTCCAGAAGACCTACAACCTGAAGACGCTCGCCGAGCTCAAGGAGCTCTGCCCCTCCTTCGACTGGGACGCCTACGTGCGCAACCTCGGCGGCTCCGCCGAGACGCTCGCCGAGTCGTGCGTGCGGCAGCCGTCGTACTTCGAGCACCTGTCCACCCTCCTGACAGAGATCCCGATCGAGGACTGGAAGGCGTGGATGCTCACCCACGTCCTGCGCTCGGCCGCGCCGTACCTTGCCGACGAGTTCGTGGAGGCCAACTTCGACTTCTACGGCCGCACGCTCAACGGCACCCCCGAGCTCCGGGCCCGCTGGAAGCGCGGTGTCGCCCTGGTCGAGGGTGCCATCGGTGAGGCCGTCGGCAAGGAGTACGTCGCCCGGCACTTCCCGCCGGAGTCCAAGAAGCAGATGGACGACCTGGTAGCCAACCTGCTCGCCGCCTACCGCGAGTCGATCTCGCGGCTGGACTGGATGACCGAGGAGACCAAGAAGAGGGCCTACGAGAAGCTGGACACGTTCCGTCCCAAGATCGGCTACCCCGAGAGGTTCCGCGACTACTCCGGGCTCGCGGTCCGCAAGGGCGACCTGCTCGGCAACGTGGCCGCTGCCTCGGCGTTCGAGACCGACCGTCAGCTCGCGAAGATCGGCTCGCCGGTCGATCGCGACGAGTGGTTCATGCTGCCGCAGACGGTCAACGCCTACTACAACCCCGGCACCAACGAGATCTGCTTCCCCGCGGGAATCCTGCAGAAGCCGTTCTTCTCGCCCGACGCCGACCCGGCCGAGAACTACGGTGGCATCGGCGCCGTCATCGGCCACGAGATCGGGCACGGCTTCGACGACCAGGGCGCGCAGTACGACGGTGCCGGCAACCTCAACGACTGGTGGACAGCCGACGACAAGGCCGCGTTCGAGGTGAAGTCGAAGACGCTCATCGAGCAGTACGACGGCTTCGAGCCCCGCAGCCTGCCCGGCGAGCACGTCAACGGGGCGCTGACGGTCGGGGAGAACATCGGTGATCTAGGCGGCCTCACCATCGGTCACCGTGCCTACGTGATCTCCCAGGGCGGGAGGGCAGACGACGACGCCCGGCGGCGGCTGTTCATGAACTGGGCCTACTGCTGGCGGACCAAGCGCCGCACCGAGCAGGAGCAGCAGTACCTCACGATCGACCCGCACTCGCCGCCGGAGTTCCGCGCCAACATCGTGCGCAACCTCGACGAGTTCCACGAGGTCTTCGGCACCGCGGAGGGTGACGGCCTGTGGCTGGACCCCGCTCAGCGCGTGCGCATCTGGTGACAGGCGAGGTGACCCGCGTCAGGGGATGAGGATCATGAACGGCTCATCGGTGTCGGTGCGCACGCCCGTGCCCGCGTCCCGCTGGAACGTGCGCACCGCGAAGGCGGGGGCCGCGCAGAGGCCCGGCCCCGTCTCGGCGTACGCCTGGGTCGAGGTGCTCGTGGAGTCGGTGCTGTAGTCGAGGCTGACGACGTACGCCTGGGTCAGCGACGAGAGACCCGGGACGGTGACGCAGGTGAGGCCGGCGGTCGGGACCGCCGACGTGATGCCGCCCGACTGCATGCTGACAGAGGCTCCAGAGACTCGTGCATAGGCACGGACCAGCCCGGGCGCCCCAGTCGCTCCCTTGGCGCCGTGGAGGCTGGTCCTGGCGGCCTGCGAGATGTCGGCCAGCTTGAGCGTCTTGTCCTTGACGTCGTTGGTGGTGACAGTGCCGTCCTTGATCTGGGCGCCGGTGATCATGCCACCGGCGACGGCACCTCCCGCGGCCGAGAGGAACAGGGCGCCGGCGGCGATGACGATGACAGGGAGCGTTCTGGGGAGTTTGATCACGGCCGAAGGCTAGGGCGTGCTCTCGCGCCGGCCGTCGGCGGGCTGGTGCCGGGACCTGCACGGCCGGACCAACACGGCAGGCTTGACTCATGTGCAACGATGTAATCATGATTACAGCAGACACGCAGGATCGCGTGAGCGGCTGGTTCGCCGGTCGCCTCCCGGCGGACTGGCAGACCGCTCCCGCCGACGTCACCATCGACCGCGAGGAGATCACCGTCCTCCTCACCATCTCGGACGTCGAGCTGACCGGTGCCGAGGGCGGGGAGCCGTCCGAGGTGGCCCTGGCCGAGGCGCGCGCCGGCCGGGCCAAGGCATTTCGCGAGGACACCCGCGAGCAGCGCATGGAGATCGCCCGCGAGGCCCAGCACCGCTTCGAGGCCAAGGTCTCCTGGGGGGTTAACGTCGGCGCTCGCACCGAGCTCTGGACCCACGTCGCCGCTCCGGTGATGACCCGGCTGCGCCAGCCCCAGCGGCTGGTGCTCGACACCCTGGTGGACGCCGGGGTCGCCAGGTCCCGGGCGGACGCGGTCGCCTGGTGTGTCCGTCTGGTCGGACAGCACGAGGACGACTGGCTGAGCGAGCTGCGCGGAGCCATGGACCAGGTGGCCGACGTACGCAGCAGGGGACCCGAGGCCTGACCGCGGCCCGTCGGACCACAGCCGGCGTAGCAGGGACGAAGGGGCAGGCGCAGGCATGGTCCGTGGCCGCTGGTAGACAGAGCGTCATGACCTCCTCCGATGTCCGCGGCTCGGCGGAGGCGCACCTGCGTGCGCTTGTCGGCAGCCCCGACGCGACCTTGCGCGAGGACCAGTGGGCCGCGATCGAGGCGCTGGCCGTGCACCGGCGCCGGGCCCTTGTCGTGCAGCGCACCGGGTGGGGCAAGTCGGCGGTCTACTTCGTGGCCACGCTGCTGCTGAGGTCCGCCGGTGCCGGGCCGACGGTGATCGTGTCCCCCCTTCTCGCGCTGATGCGCAACCAGATCGCCGCCGCGGAGCGAGCGGGCATCCGGGCGGTCACGATCAACTCGACCAACATCGAGGACTGGGAGCCGATCCAGGAGTCGATCCGGGCCGGCGAGGTCGACGTCCTGCTCCTCAGCCCGGAACGGCTGAACAACCCCGTATTCCGCGACGAGGTGCTCCCGAAGATCGCGGCGACCGGCGGGCTCCTGGTCGACGACGAGGCCCACTGCAACTCCGAATGGGGCCACGACTTCCG